>DATGEP010000398.1:0-28355 GCA_035310125.1 Ktedonobacterales bacterium | reverse complement strand
GGATGTGCAGACCAGCGAGAACCGAGATGGGACCAGTTCAGCCGATAGGATTGCGTGGCATCAGGCAACATCCACCGGCATGTACCATCGCTAACGTACCTTCCTTACGGGCTCTACTGTCCCCCCTTTTTCAACAGCCTCGCCGGTTCGGCGACGCACGGGGAACCGTCCGGGCATCAGACCCTCCGCCGCGATAATCTCGAATATATGTGCTATTCTGAGAAGAACGGCCACAGCTTATGGGAGGTTCTGATGCAGCGGAAATTCATCCACGTCCCAACAGGCCGGGAGGTTTCTCGGATTCCGCCGAGCGCAAACCCAGGCGCACAGCGTGAGCTTCCCGCGGTGTTCGTCGGCGGGACCCCCGCTCGCGTGCCACCCATCTATACGGACGGCTGGCGTCAGGTGCGGTTCGACATCGAGCACCAAATCGTGGAGCTTGAGCGCCCCTAAAGTTCGCTCGCCTCTAGCTTCGTGAGCGGCATCCGTGGTGGTGCGGTGGCCCAGAGCAGCTGCACCTCTTCAGGCGTAAGGCCATAGGCTTGGTTCACGAGCTCTGACAGGCGGCGTTCGAGCATGAGCGCCTCGAACCGTCGTTGCTGCACGGGCGTTGCCTGTTCGAGATAGCCTGCTCGCAGCTCGCTGAGCGCCCCCGGTCCGAGTCGGCCTACCGCTCGTGGCCGGCGCTTGCGCACCTCGTCCACGAACATGTCGGCGGTGAGTGAGGCGAAGGCTCCCAGTTTCTGGCCAGGCGTCTCGACGGAGAACTCCGTGCGCAGCCAGTCGAGCGTGATGCGCCGTGCCTCCTGGTCCGTCCGCGTGATGGCGATAAGCCGTTCGACAGCTGGCACTACTTCGGCTCGTACCGACTCGCTTAACGGAGCAATCGGAAGCGCTTCGATGTAAATCGTCTTTAGGCGAAGTACCTCATCCTTGCCATGGATGACGTTTCGCCACATATACGCCCACATAGTTGGCGAGTTAAGCACAGCAAGGAGCCAGAGGTCACGGGCCGGGAGACAGAAGCACGTCATCTCGGCTATGGTTCCCGACTCCGCCCGGCAGAATCGGCTGTGGAATGCCAAGTCCTGGTAAAATATATTTGTCTTATCGAATGCATCATAATATGCACAAGACCGAAGCTCCCACCAGAATCTGCCTTTGTCGCTTCGATTCTTTAGCCTTATCTCCCACTTCATGAGGTGTTCGTAGAGCAAAGGAAACGTTTTAGCGAGTGCATCCTCAGCATCTTGCTCCTGGAGTTGATGCCACGGCCAAGCATAGTCGCCACTTGACCTCAGTAGAAGAATCCATAGTCCAGCCCACGAGGGGCTCCAACGTTTAACGTCTCTGCCGCTAAGATATGGCCTAATGTGGTCGGTCAGCCCTGGGTAGGCCTGTACCAACGCATTCCTCGCTTGGGTGTCGATAAGGAACGCATCGTTGAATCCCGTCTTGATGCCAGCAAGTGGTCTCGCACCAATAAACGTGTTTAGAGGTATACCTGTACTGCGAATTTTCAGCAGTAACTCGTCGACGGCGTTCGATTCGAGATTCCAGGGCGCGGCCGTGAAGCGGCGATGCGGCACCGTGTGACCATGCTCTGCCACATAGCGCTCCAGCGTCACCTGGTGCAAGAGCTCACGCGGGAAGCTGGTCACCTGGACCTGACGCTCCGGTGGCGGCCCGTTGGGAGACACGACAGCTGGTTTCTCCAGCACGATGATGCAGGGGAAGACATCGGCATCCGGGAAGATGGGGGCGTGGCCGAAGTCGATGAGCTGCTCGACCGCGCCTTGCCTGGCGAAGTACCCGCGCAACGGTGCTCCATAGCCGGCGCGCAGCCACTTGTTGGTCACGATGTAGGACATGCGGCCCCCAGGGTGGGTCAGCCGCAACCCCTGGTTGAAAAAGTAGACGTAGAGGTCGGCCACGCCGTTATACGTCTCCGAGTAGGCGTGCTCGAAGTAGGGCTTGAGTGGTGCTAACCCTTCCTGCCGCACGTAGGGCGGATTGCCGATGACCACATCAAAGCCCGCCTGGTCACCCAGCACCCGCCCGTCACGGTCGAAGAAGACCTCCGGAAACTCCAGCTCCCAGTGGAAGAAGCGCCATTGCTGCGCCACGCGGTCGGTCTCTGCCAGCCAGTCAGCGAAGCGCCGCGGCGCCGTCAGACTCCGGCCCATCGCGTAGTCAGCCAGCGGCTGCCAGAGCGCTGGCTCGACTGAGACGCCGAAGCGCGTCGCCGTGCTCAGGTCGGCGACCTGACCGTAACCAGCAATGAGGGCAGTGCGGAGGCGCTCGTAGGCCGCTTCTTGGGCATGCACGTCGTCAATCGTGGCCGCAGGGCTGCCTTCAATCTCGACCATCGAGTTGACGGCCACACCCACACTGTGCCGGAAGGCATCATCAGTCAGCATGGAGAGTTGCCCCGCCGCCTGCTGTGCTTCGGTCTTCTTGGCCGCGCGTGCTCGCCGCTGGTCGCTGGCCCGGTCCGGTGCCAGGCCAAGGTCAGACAGCCGCGCGCCAACCAGCGAATTGCCTGGGCGCAGGTGGTGGTCGAGAAACGAGAGCGGCCGACCAGCCGCTGCGGTGCTGAGCCAGAGCGACAGCTTGGCCAGGTCAACGGCTAATGGGTTGATGTCCACCCCATAGATGCAGGTCTGGGCCACCCGTCGTTTCCAGTACTCGAGCTCACTGAAAGTGCTACCAGCCACCGTCGCGCGGGCCGACTCCCAGAGGGCTAGTGGCAGCAAACCAGCCTCAACGAAGCGCCGTGCAATATATTCCGTCGCCTCGACCAAGAAGTGGCCGCTGCCCATCGAGCAGTCGAGCACCTTGAGGCCGAGTACCGCACCAACCTGGGCAGCTGGCCCGTCGGCTGCGCTGCGGTCGAGGGCGGTAGTCACGGCCGGACCAACGGTCTCCTCAACCATGTAGCGCGTGATGAAGGTCGGCGTGTAGTAGCTGCCCGAGGCTTTGCGCTCGCCGTTACTGGCGACCAGCTCGACCGTCCAGCCGGCCGCCGGCGTCTCAAGCGGCTGCAGCCGGTACTCCAAGAGTCCCTCGTAAATCGTGCCCAGGTGCTGTTCGGCCAGGTCGCGGTAGTCGATGAAGCGCTCCTTGACCCGCGCCAGCTTGTCGATGGCCTGGCGCAGATGCTGGTCGCCGACGGCGTAGCGCGTCAGGAAGGGATGCCGGTCGGGCTCGAACAGGCCGCCGTTGAAGGTCGAGACGCCGAGCTGCGGCTCGCCCTCGTTGATGAGGCGAAACAGGTCTAGAAGCGTCGGCCAGTACCGCACGCTGGTGCGCAGCATCGGTTGGGAGAGCGTCTGGGCCAGCTCCTGCTTGAGCGCGTCGAGGCTGTAGCGCTGCTGATAGAGCGTATTCGTTGGCAGCGGCAGCAGGCCTCTGGCTTCGGCGTAGAGGATGAAGAGCAGCCGGTAGAGCAGAATCAAGGCGTTGTCGTAAATGGCGGTGAGGGTGGCTGGCTCGGTATCCAACCCGTTGGCCGGCAAGTCGAGGAAGCCTTGGGCCACGTGGCGCAGGGCGTCGTAGACCTGCGCCTTCAGGCCGTCACTGACGCCCTGAGCAAAACTCGTGCTCGCCGCGCGCAGGGACTCCAAGGACAGCGGCCCATCACTGAAGGCCGTACGGCCGAAGAACCCGGTGAAGTACTGAAAGGCCTTGGCATCGCCGCGTTCCAGGAGCGCGACCAAATCGACCTCATAGAAGCGGTCGAGCTTATGGGCGGAGCTGCTGTGGTACAGCCGCCAGAGTCGGCCGTTGGTCAGGATGCCCCACGGCAACCCTGACTGCTGGATGTAGAAGCTGATTTGGTAACTCGGGTTCTTGTTGTCGAGCGGGTCACTGCCGACCTTGATGGCGCGGTCCAGTGGTCGGTCCCAGTACTTGGCGTCGCCGACGGCCAGCGCGTTTTGGAGGTTCGTCTCGTCGAGGACCAGCCCTTTGTTGGCCGCCACCGCCGCAGCATCTCGGTAGAACACGTAGTCCGGCCGGTTGGTCGTATGCGGCACCCGCAGCGCCGGCCGTATTTCGAAGGTGTGGCCCAAGAGTTCGAGAATGGGCCAGACCAGGTCACGCTCGGTCTGCGCCTCGATGGTACTGGGGACGAAGGCCGAATATATCCCCGCCACGGCGGGTAGAAGACGAGCAGCGTAGGCCTCAGCCTGACGCCACTCACTGCGCTCAGGTAGAAGCACGTCAAGGTAGTAGTCGCTGAAGAGTTGCTGGTTCCGATGCGGGCGAGCCCTGAGCGGGAGCTGGACAGCCGTCATCGCGCACATGCACCCCGCGGCAGACTCCGGGGCAGGCGTCGATACCCTGCTCCATGCGGAGCTATATTACGCTAACCTTGCGAATGTCGGTGTGGTTAGAGTTCGTCGACTTCATCACCGCGGCTTTCGCCCGCTCGAAGTCGAACCGCCACGGCGCAATCGCCGCCCGGAGTTCGTCGGCGCGGGTCAAGATGCGGGGAATGTCGCCGCGGTCCGGGTAGGGCACCCGCTTGCTGAGGCGGTGGCGCAGCGCTTCGTCGTAGAAGAGCAGCAGCAGCTCCTCCTGCTCGGCCAGCGCGGCAAAGTCGGCCCGCTGGTCCGGCTCGGCGACGTTGATGAAGGTCTCAACCCGGAGCGGCGCCTCGGGCCGGTCGTAGAGGGACAGCACCGTGCGAATCACCGGCGCGGCCGCATGATCGTAGAGCTCGTGGCGCAGCCCCACCGGGATCGTGCCGCGCAGCGTGGCAAGGTCGGCCGCCGGCGTCTTGAGCACGTAGGCGGTGCCCTCAGTCGTGGCCTGGGTCACACAGGCATACCCCGGTTGCCACCGCAGAAACGCCGCCAGGTCCGGCGGCAGCGCGACGGGCACCAGCGGGTCAGACTCAGACGGTGGCAAACCACGCGGGTCCTCCGGGGTGGCCATATCAGGCGATTATCGCACGCGGCTTCCAGCAGCCCACCCTTTGGCGTGTCCTGGCAGCCCGTTCTGCCCTTGACAGCACACCGCCCGAGGAACCCTGCGGCCGCTCGGGCGGTGCCGGCGCCGCGCTGGTTAGAAGGGGATGTCGTCAACCGACAGCTCGATCTCATCACCAGCACGCGCTGGCGGGGTAGTCACCGCCTCCGGTGCTGCCTTGCGGCCCAGGAACTGCACATCGCTGGCCACGATTTCGGCCACGCCGCGCTCCTTGCCCTCCTCGTCCTGGAAGGTGCGGTACTGCAAGCGCCCTTCCACGTAGACCGGATCGCCTTTCCTCACGTAGCGGCTCACCGTCTCGGCCAGCCCATCCCAGCAGACGACCGTGTGGTACTGGGTCTCTTCCTCGGTTCCTACCCGGCGATTCGTCGCAATCCGCAACCCTGCGACCGGCTTGTCGCTCTTGGTGTGGCGTAGTTCCGCATCACGTGTCGCGTTGCCGATGAGAATAACTTTGTTGATTCCTCGCATGTACTATCACCTCCATTCCATGCACTGTGTGCATCATCTTTGCGCTCTTGCGTTCATTATAGCGGCTCTGTCATGTGCGTTCGGTACAATGCCGTTGGCAGACAAGGCGCCTCGTGCGAAGCGCCTTGTCGTCGTTACTACTGCTTACTCGCGCGGTGGTCGATAGGAACAGAAGCTTCCATCGACGTTGCGTTCGTGGCAGCTCCAGAACGGGCCGCGTTTGCCCGGCTGCAGCACCATCGCTTGGTCATGCACCGCACAGATGGGCGCGTCCTCGGTGGAAACCGGCTCGCCCGGTGTGACGGCCGGCGTTGGCCGCAGGCCCATTGGTCGCGTCGGGCTGTACGTGGCGATGGCCCAGTCACGGACCGCCTGGCTTACGGCCGCCGGGTCATCGCCGGTCACGGTCGCGTTCAAGCGGTCGGACTCCGCGAAGATGGTCACGCTGTAGGTGAGGTTTGCCATCAAGCATCACCTCCTTTCTCGGCCCTCGGTTGGGATGCGAAGGCCTATGCCTTCGTTACCTGAAACGAAGTGCAAGCGGGGGTGAACGGCGTCAAGGGCGCAGCGATGAGCGCAGTTTATGGGAGGCGCAGCCGGACACCCTTGCGCCGGAGGGACGAAGGGTCCCTGGAGCCTGATTGCGGTCGGAACCTCGGGATGGACTCGCTAGACAGCACAACGCCCGAGCCACCGCGCGGCGGCCCGGGCTTCTTTCACCGCTGCGCCGGCCGGCGCAGCCTACCCTTGACAAGTTTGCCACCGCGGCGACGGCGCGGCAAGCTCACGCGCACGCTCGCCTACCGCCCGTTCCTGCGCATCCGGCCACCCCGAGTCGGTTTCTCTGCGGCACGACGGCCATTCTTTGCGACTGCCTTCGGTCGAGCCGCTGCTTCGTCCAGCCAGGCTCGGACTTCGTCACGACCGCGCATCTTGCGCACCACGGCCGGCGCACCGGCTCGCTTAAAGGCGCCGCGCAGACTCAAGACGAACTTGTGTGGTTCCTCGTCCAGCTCTTCGTAGGCGACCGCTTCGCTGGGATTATCCAGCAAGGCCTGGGCGTAGCCGTCGAACAGATTCATCCGCTGGCGTCGAACCCCCGGCTGTTTGGGGGTGCGCAGGATTTGGGCGGCGTCTTTGGGCATCGTGGCGATGCGCACCATGACGATGACTCCTTCGTTTCACTCTTTGCTTGTGGTATAGCAGACGATTGCCGCCGCACACCAATCGGTCAGATTCCCGGCCGTTTTCGCGGCCAGGGACTTACGCCCCTACGCTTCAGGTCAAGGATCGGCTGCGCCTCTCCTCCTTGACCTGAGCTACCCCATGTAATGACGCATGTGGCTGGTTGCTTCGCAACCCAACCCTTCTTGATGGTGGGAAACGGCAAAGAGAATGGGCTGACCGCCAAGTCCGCCAACTATCCGCAAGCTCTGCATGACAACAGGGCGTCCTTTTCCAAAGGCGCCCGTACCAGATCCTTTCGGGGTCGCTCGGGGTCAAGAGCAAGAGCGCAGCGCCTCTTGAGGCCGAGCCAGTGGGTGTCCCCTGTCCATCTGGGGTGGGGACACGACGGCAGCGCCGTGGTGTGGCGGGGCGCCGCTCGTCGCCCGAGGATCGAGCAGCCGCATGAGGGCGACAGCCGTGATGCGGCGTCGCAACGTCCACCGACGCCGCCGATCGCCGCACGGTTCAGTGAGCGGATGGAGGCGATAGACAAGTCTTGGTATACTAGTTCGTATATGAATTATGAACGGGAACCACGGCACCATGTGCCACAACCAGACGCAACTGCCAAAGAGCCGACTCAAGTCTCGGAGCCAGCGCCAGACCTCGCCGCGACCGATAGCTCACCGCCGGCTGACGCAATCGAACCGAAACGACCGCGCACGGTAACCCAGATTATGGCAGCCATTCAAGCGGGCGAGGCCCCTCCAACGGCACTTTTGACGGCTATCGCCAATCAGGAGCTGCCGTCCCTCCGGGCGCTGTGGCGCTACCTGCACGTCAAGCGTGACACCGCGCTGCAGGCCTACTCTCGGCAGCCCGGTCCGGAGCTGTATCGTGCCGCTGTCGCGGCGCAGCGCCGGCAGCTGCTGTTCAGCGCCATATACAACAGCGGGCTCCCTACCGGCATGAAGTTCGCTCGAGGCGAGTATGTAACAGCCGGTGAGACCCTGACGTACAAGGCGCTATTGAGCACCATCTATCAGACCTACGCCGAAGAGATTACTGAAATCCAAGGCCTTGTCCCAGAGGATCAGCACCAGTTCGATACCTAAGTGGCCCTCGGGCTACTGCTGGCATCAGCGCTCCCCCGAGTACTCCGTACGCCGGTCACCTCCAGCACTATGGCGCTTAAGAGTTTCTTATCCACCGGTAGCGCCTCTAGCTGGACGTTCACTTCTTCCACGAGATAGCCATTGAACCGTCGGGCTGCACTGAAAGCTTCGGTAATGGCCGCAGAGACTTCCTTCGCGTTGTGCTCTCGAAGGCACAGCTCGGCTTCCACGACCTTTAGTCGCGCGAGATGTTGCCAGTATTGATTGGTTAGGCAACTCTCTTCGGCTACTTTCAACTCTGTGCGAATCACCTCTGTGTCCTCTTGTCCACGAAGCAGAGCAAGGCAGTGTTTTATGCGCGCAGCGATGGCGTAATACAGAGCTGCTGGCTCGCTCTGCTGGGCAGAGATCAACGCATGTTCGTACGCCTCCAACGCCTGCTTTGGTGCACCATTGGCAAGATGCCAGTCGCCGATGATATTGTATGCGTTGGCAAGTCGGACGGGATCGTGCTTGCCTTGATAGAATCGGAGTCCCTTGTCGATTATCTCCCAAGCCGACTGTAGTCGGTCAGTCGCAATAAAACACTGGCCGAGCAGGAGGTAGATCCGGCCGACTTCGTGATAGCTATCGGGAATGCCGTTCTGCCCGCGCACGAACCCTAGGGCCGTGTGCAAATTGTCTTCGGCTTGGGCGTAGTCGTGTCGCTGCAGATAGTCGCCGCCGATATACAGGTATCCCTGCAAGAGACTGCGGTAGTCAAGCCAGTCTCCTCGAGCATCGTTCAGCGCGTAGGTAATCTCTAGGCCCCGCTTATGATGCTCAAGCGCTTCGTCCCAGTCGCCAAGCAGGTTACGGGCCCAGCCGAGGGAGTAGAGCACCTGTGAGAGTTCGTACTGATGCGCCGCAAAGTAGCACTGACTCTGCCGCAGTTCTCGCAGCGCCTCCTTCGCGCGCCCTTGAAAGAGCAACAGGCTGGCCTCCTTACGCCGTACTCGTTCACGCCAGTGCGCACACCACTGCTTGGCCGAATGGCCTCCCGCAGCTTGCCAGCTATCGAGAACGCGTGTCGCGTCCTGGTAGTGTTGCCGAGCTACGTTGAAGCGGCCCCGCAACTTCTCAATACTCGCTAGGCGAACAAATAACATGCACTGAGCCATCGGATCCTCGGCCACCTCAGCCGCCCGCAGGCCCTCGAAGCAGGCAGCGATCGCACCATCCGAGTCGTCCTGATGATGGAGCGCGGTGGCCTCGACGGCCTTAAAGTGAGCCAGGAGCCGCGCCGCTTCCTGGCGCAAGGGCCAGTAATAGGTCTTGACTCCATGGGTGACGTCGCTGGTAACCGCTGACCACTCTCGCCGGTAGAGCGCATCGCGCATGCCGACATAATGCTCCCAGGCTTGCTCCGCGAGAAGCATGTTCCGGTTGACGGCCTCGTAGAAGAGATCGTGCTCTGGAGCGGCGAGCGCGCCCACGGCCGCACGAGCGACGCTATCCGCAAACGCTTGCGCTTTCGGGAGGCGGCCTTCGACTTCGTCTTGCGACAAGGCTAGGTATCCCGCACTCCGGAGCAGCTCATTGATGACGGGTACTTCGCGCACGTCCAACACATGGGCGATTTTGAGAACCGCCTCGCGATCTTTGACCGGTCGCCGTCCGGCCAGCAGGTGGGAGACCATACTCGGACTGTACCCAAGGGCCTCCGCAATATCCTGCTTGTGGCGTCGCGTCCGCGGTTTGTAATCGGCGACGACGCGGCGTAACAGGTCGGCAAACCGGTCGGCCATTGCCTCCTCCTTCGCCCTATTGAGTCACACAAGGCTCGTGTGCAGATTTACAAATTCGTCTTTGCATGACTCCACGCTACCACTTGTGCAGTTTTAAAAAACTTATGGATCAATTCTTGACAACCGCTTGGACGCTGCTCTATACCAGAGACCTTACCCTGCGGCTTGAACCGAAGCAAGGAGAACGTCCATGGGCGGCGTGCGTGATCCCTACGATGGACGGGAGGAGCAGGTGTGGCGATTTGACCCCGACGTGCTCATCGAACGCGTCGGGGGCGAGGGTACCACGAGCAGGATTCTTGTCTCGATCGCGGTGCATCGGCTGTGCGATGCCTTCGCACGACGCCATCAGGATGACCAAGCCTTAGAAGAGTTCCGCATCTTCTACCGCCAGCTCTATGCCCGCAAGAATGCGCAGGCGCTCAAGCTTCTCCGCCCCTTGCTGGATGCGAGCGGCTTCGGCTACCGCGCCGAGATGGAGGTCTACCACGCGCAGTACGGCTATGGGCGCATCCTGGCGATACAGGACGACGGCATGGTCGCGGTGCGGTTCGAGAAGCTCCACAAGGCCGATCGGATTTGGCCGTTTCTCTTGGTGGCGCGGCGACGACCTGGTGGGATGATCAACGTCCCCTCGTCCGTCCCCGCAGGCCAGAGCTACCGAGAGCGCTCTGGACACTGAGCGTCGCAGAGAACCCAAGTAGCCAGCGTAGTGCCCATCCAGCAGCGCTGACATTACAGGCGGTGGGGGAGAGGTCATGCAGCAGCGTACCGGTACGCAGCCCACTGGTCGACCGAATTTGCCTGAACTGCAGTTCAAGCTGCTCGATCCCAAAGCGTTGAAGTTGCTGGACTTCTTCTGGCAAGACCACAGCGAGCCCTGCACCCTACGCACAAACGCGGCCGACGCCTGGATGCGGGCAGCGGGCATCGGTGGCCGGGGTGCGTTCTTCCAGTGTCTTAAGGAATTGGAGGCGCACCAGCTAATCGTTGTTACGGCACAACGTGAGGAGAGAACCAAGCGGATCGCTGGCCTCTCGATCACGCTCCGCTGGCCACCTGAGACGATATCCCGCGCCGCATTCAAATACTACGCGCAGAAGCTCATTACCGAGATCGACCGACGTATCGCGCGTCTCAGAGAACTGAACAGACTCCAAGGCATAGAGTCCGATGGCTGGACTCCCGCACCCGATAACAGCGGACAGAGTACAGCGGCGCTGGCTCTCGTATCCGGCACTTCGGTACTGCTTACCGCCGACTTGAGCGAAGGTGGTCGATTACTATCGTCTTAGACGATGTGATCTCAGTCGATCAGAATCTTCGTTCATCCCACCAAGTCACCATAGCATCGTGAAGGAGACGGCCATGAGCCCGTGACCCCGTTGGGTTGGGATATTCCATGTCTGACGAGGAGATCATACTTGACCTCCTCGTTTCTCTTTCTCCAACGCGGAGGTCTGTCATGGCCAATTCCGATCGTCGTCGGATCACTAACCTGCTCGGCGCCGGCACCCTGGCCGAGCACTTCAATCCGTTGGTGCTTGCCGCTTGCGTCGCGATGGGTGCCGCCCACACCCTGAGCACCTACGGCGTCGCCGAGTTCAATCGCGCCACCAAGGACCGGCTGCGCCGCCCACGCGTGTCGGGTGTGGTCGAGGTCAGTCCACCGCTCCGCGCCATCCGCACCGGCATCGGCTTCGCCGGCGACGATCGCGTCGCCGAGGCCAACCGCAGCTCCTGGGAGCCGCTGGCCACCCGGATGGTCGCCAGGGTCGTCCGCACGACCGAGAAGCGCCGGCTCACGGTCAGCCAAACCCTCTGGGTGCAGGGGAGCAAGAGTGGGCATCACGTCCCGGCCCGCGAGATGCTCACCGGACTGAAGGAGCACCTCCCCGAGCAGCTCATCATCGTCAAAACGACGCTGCCCGACGATGCCGACCAGCGGCCTGAGGCCGTGCTGGGCTATCACGGCTTCGACGAGTTGCGCGCGTTGCAGGTCATCACCGCGGCGCTGCTCACGGATAACGCCTCCCCCTTCGCCCTTGCCTACAAGCGCGGCGTGCAGGATCAGTTCGAGGCCAAGGCCATTGCCTCCTTGCTGGCGGGGCTGGCGCAGTTTCCCAAGAACAAGTCCTTCGGCGAAATCGGCCGCTCGCTCGGCAAGCAGGCCACCTTCGCCGGCTGGGCCTTTTGGAGCAGCCCGGTCGAGTTCGTGTCCGAGGGCTTCAGCCTCGGCTGCCTCTGGCCCTTTCGCAAAGACCGTCGGGAGGACGATACCGCCCGCATCGCCCACCTGGTCCACGAGGCGAAGCTCGCCACCGACAAGGCGATGACCGAACCGACCGCCAAAGCCATCGACGACGAGATTGACCTGTCCCACCCCTGCTTCATCGTCTACACGGTGCCCGTCCGCCTCAGCGAGACACGGGCCTGGGAAGCCTTCTCAAGCGACCTGCGCCGCTGGCTCGGTAACACCTACCCCACCGCGGTGCCGGTCTTCGCCTCGGGCCACGGCACGCGCCACCCGCGCTCAAGCGGCACAGACTGGTTGCAGGTCTCGGTGCTCTTCTCCTTACCCACAGTGCCCCGGCCGATCCGCCGCATTCTCGACGCCGCGGCCAAGACGGTCGCTCCGTCAGCCGACCCGCTCCCCATCGGCACGCCGGTGCCCCTGCGCTCACCGCTGACCCTCAAGCCAGCCGCGTCGCTGGACTACACCCCCCACCGGGATGGTGCATCATGATCGTCAAACTTGTTGCGGTTGTGCTAATCGTCGTCGGCCTTGCCCTGCTGCCACTCTCTGTCTTGAGCCGCGTCCGCGGCGCCGTCTCCGACGTACCGCCGCCACCCCTGCCAGTTGGGCATGAACTCGCCCGGCCCGGCGCCACGCTCGAAAACGGCTGGGCGATCGCCAACATCAGCCCCTGCACCTTCCTGGACGTCTACCAGAAGGCGGCCAACGTGCTGGGCGAGCCCGTCTCCGGCTTTGACGGCGTGGCGCAGTGGTTCGAGTACGCGCAGCTCATCTGCCAGCCGAATAACCCACCGGGCCAGCAGGTCGTGCTGGCCAATCTCGGCTACAGCGAGCTGCGCTCCCTGGGCAAGATTCCCCAGCCCGGCGCCCCACTCGCGCCTGCTCCGCAGGACTTTATCCTCCTGTCACTTGGGCGCGGCGGCATCGACCCCCAGACCTACTTCGGCGAGCCCATTAGCCCGCCGCTCTGCGACACCAAGACCAACCAGTGTGTCCAATACCTGGAGAAAACCGCTCTCAGCTTCGACCAGAGCGCCGCATCCGGCGAGCAGGTCAATCGCCAGCCCCTGGGCCTCTGGCAGTCCCATGCGGAGACGCGGCCGGCCTACGTGCGGGCCAGGGCGGTCGCGGCGCAGCGCAAGCTGGTGCGCTGGCCCTTCCTGCTTACCGGCCTCGGCTGCCTGGTCGCCGGGCTCCTGCTCCTGCTCTGGCAGCAGTTCGGGCAGGGGTTGAGCAGCGGCGCCGTGATCTAAGCAGCCGCGTTCCCATCGTTCCTCTGGCCGAGGGTGGCGTGTGACCGCCGCCCTCGGCCGTTCTCCTGCGAAGCGAGGTTTCTCATGGCTCGTGAACACGCCGATGCCGTCGATACCGGCGCCCTCATCGGCGGCGCCATCATCATCTGCTGCACGGCGCTGCTGGTCGTGCTGCGCTTTGTGGGGTTCAGCATCGTGCGTCTCGTCAGCCGGTCGTTTCGCCGGTACGGCGCGACGCCCGCGCTCCGCTGCTGGCTGGCCGTGTCGGTCACGACGATCGGCTTCGCGCTGCTGATCGCCTTGCTCTCAAGCAGCGCGCTTGCCTGGCTTGCCGTCGCGATCCTCACACCGGCTGCGTTTATCGCCCTCAGTTTGCTGGAGCGGATCTTAGATGCGTTAACCCAGCAACCACCGGCAGACCAGGAGCTTTCGCTTCCCACGGCGTGGGACAAGGAGTAAGTTGGTGAAATGGTATCATCGGGCACGTGACGCGCTCTGGTGCCAGCTCTGCTGTGAATAGTACGCCCAGAAGTTCGTTCTTCGTTGCGTATGACAGTTGTCTTGTTGATACTGCGCATTGACGACTACGGTAGTCGATATGGTATAAAGAACGCTGTTTTCAGCAATCACAAGGAGAAGTCATGCCTGCCGTACCAGCATCGACACCAGAACAGACAGCGCGTCGCCATTCCCTACGTGTCCTCAGTGACACTGAAGTCGCCATACTCGAGGCGGTCGCCCTGTATGCGCTCATGTCCGCCGACCAGGTCTGTCGGCTGTTCTTCTCCTATCCCGGCTCGCTGCGCTACGCCCAGGACACGCTCAAGCGCTTGTACGAGCAAGATGGCCTGCTGCTGCGGTCGTTCGTTCCCAAGACGACCATCGGCGGCCGCGCCCGCTACACCTGGCGCCTCAGCACTGCTGGTCGTCGCTTCCTCAACGCCCGTGGCATCCCGGTGCGTGAGCGCTTCCGCCCGTCAGAACAGCCTGAGGATCGCCGCTTCCTGGAGCACACGCTCGCCTGTACCGACTTCCTGATCAGCGCTGCCCTGCTCTGCCGGCAGGAGCCGCACCTCTCCGTCACGGTCCGGCCGGAGTGGCAGCTCAAGGCCAAACCGGTCCGTGTGCCCGATGGCGCCAGCGACCGGACCGTGGCCGTCATCCCCGACGGCTACCTCGACTTTCGCAACGACACCGGCCAGCGCCTGTGCCTCGCGCTCGAATGGGACACCGGCGCCGAGCACCGCGGCAAACTCGTGCCCAAGCTGCGCCACCTGCTCGCCTTCGCCCGCGGCCCCTACCAGGCCTACGGCGCCCAGCTGATCACGATCGCCCTGCTCACGCCAATCGAGCCGCGGGCCGCCCAGATCACGACCTGGCTCGAACAGGTGCTGCGCGAGGCGCAGGCCGAGGACCTGGCCGACGCCTTCCGCGTCGCCGCCGGCTCCCCGACCGCAACACCGCCGGCACAGCTCTTCGGTGCCCCATGCTGGACGGTGCCGCTCCACCGCCGGCAGGTCGCGCTGCTGGAGGGCTTGCGGTGAGCTGGTTTGCGCCGCGCTCGCCCACACGCCCCGCCGGCCCCCGCGTGCTGCTGGGCCGCGCCGGCAACCGCCTGCTCCCCCAGGATGTGGCGTTAGCCGGATTAGATGTTCATCGGCATAAGCACATCATTGGGAATTCCGGGTTCGGCAAGTCCAAGCTGGTCGAAAGCCTCGTCATCCAGGATTTGCAGCACGGCATTCCCGTCTGCGTCGTCGATCCCACGTCCGACCTGATCCGCAGCATCGGCCGCACGCTCCTGGGCAGCGGCTTCTTTGCCTCCAAGGCCGGCCAGCGCTTTCGCTTCGTCAACTTCGGCAGCAAAGACGCCTTCGTGCCCTTCAACATCCTCGCCCTCCATCCCCCCTTCGGCCCCAAGGACCGCGCCCGCCACGTCAACGAAGCCTGCAAGCGCATCTGGCCCAAGCTGGCCGAGGGCCAGGCGCCCCAGTTCGAGAACATCATGGCCGCCGCCGTCATGGTGCTGGTCTACAACCAGCTCCCCCTGCCCGCCATCGAGCGCCTGCTCACCGACAAGCCCTACCGCGAGGCGCTCCTGGCCAACGTGCCTGACCGCCAGACCGTCGCCTTCTTCCACAGCCGCTTCGACCGCTGGGGTAGAGAAGCGCCGGGCATGATTGAATCAACACTCAGGCGCATCTTCCTCCTGACCTTCCCCGACGCCCTGCGCTTCACGCTCGGCCAGGCCACCAACGTCCTCAACTTCCGCGCCCTCATGGACAGCAAGACCAGCCTCTTCGTCGGCCTGGGCGGGGTGGACGAGGAGACCCAGCGCGTCCTGGGCGCGCTGATCACCGTCGGCTTCGAGGAGGCCGCCTTCTCGCGCGAGGACATCCCCGAGCGCGAGCGCCACCCCTACCACCTCTACATCGACGAGTTCTCGCTCTTCTCCGCCCCCAGCGAGCAATCACTCGCTCGTGTTTTATCCTTGACAAGAAAGTACGGTCTAACATTACATCTCGTCCACCAGACCTGGAGCCAGCTCTCCGAACGCCTGCAGGGGGCCTTGCAGAACTGCATCCACATTGCCTTCAACGCTGGCCCCGAGGATGCCGTCACCACCGCCCGACTGTTCACCCTGTTCGACCCCTACCAGGTCAAGCACACCGTGCGCGACGAGCAGGCAGAAGGCCGCACCCACCCGGTCTTCCTCTCGGCCGCCGAGCAACAGTTGGTCACCGCCACCCAGCTCATGCAACTGGAGCGCCAGCAGGCCTTCATCCGCGTGGGCAGCCAGAGCCGGCGCTTCCGCACGCTGACCGTGCCGGAGCCGGCGGCGAGCTGGGCGCAGTGGCAGGCCGTGGAAGCCCAGTATGCCCGCAGCCTGGGCACGCCGCGCGCCGTGGTCATGCGCCTGGTCGACGGGCCCAACGACGGCAGCGCATCGGATGAGTCACCGCCGGGTGCGGCGGGACCGGTCACGCCCCCGCCTCCGCCGTTCACGCCGCGCATCGAGCCGGTGCCGGACGATGAAGCACCATCATAGGACTTGTACGGGAGCGTATAATAGAGACAACTATGGCTGTCGAACTGCATCGCTATCTTTCTGACCTGCTCGAAGGGTTGCCCGCGCACCATCCCGATCGCCGCTACCTGGAGGGCCTGCAAGAGACCAACGCCGGCTATCTCGACCAGACCCGGCTCCCCGACGATCCCGACCGTACGGCTGTGTCCGCACCGCCAGCGCGCAGCGCCGCTGCCGATCCCGGCGCGATCGATCACATCGAACCGCCCGCGGAGAACGCCGCCGCCGCGGCGCCCGAGCCGCCCAGCACGCCGGAACAGGAGCGCGTCCACCTGCATGGCCGCGTCGGCCAGCCGCCCCGCTTTCGCACCACGCCCAAAGGCACCCGCATCGGCAGCTTCCCGCTCGCCGTCAGGGGCGACGACGACTCCACCGTCTGGTGGCAGGTGCTCGCCTTCAACGGCCCGCACCGTCCGCTCGCCGACCGCCTCGCCCAGCTGAATCTCGCCAAGGGCCAGGCCGCCGAAGTGGTCGGCTTCGACCACACGCGCGAGCGCTCCGGCCGCGACGGCCAGCCCCGCGTCGAACGCCAGGTCTACGCCGTCGCGATCAAGGCCCGCTAGTCGGGTCGTGCGAGCCGACGGAGACGCAGCGCTGCACACCCGCTGCAGCGGGCGCGGAGTCTGGCTCTGCCAGCGGAGCGCCTGGCCCGCACACAGGCAGCCGGCAGAACAAAACCGCCGCCCACCGGGGCTGGCGGACGGCGGCGACGAACAGACGCATCACGACCAATTGCGCAGATTGTCCAGCGCGGCAACGAGGCGCTGGATGGGCTCATAGTGCGCCTGCCACCAGGCAGCCACGTCCGGCGACAGCAGTAGCTCGCGCAACAGGGTGAGTTGTTCGGCATCCAGTTCGAGCACATACGTCTTCGCGTCCATCACGACCACCTCCTTTCTGCAGCAGGTCTGCTGCAGCCCCCGCTCCACCGGGCGCCAGCAGCCGGTCAAGGCCAGGCCCCCAATCTGTGGATAGCAGACTGCGCAGCAGCCCAGCCCGCGGCGGCGTCCCTTCCTGCTGTCGCGCGGCGTACCATATGCGTCGAGGAGGAGCCGATGGCGCGGCGCCGGCGACGGTCCAGTGCGCAGCTGGTACTCTTTCCCGACGAGCTGTTCGCCAGCGCAGGTGCCGCAAGCGGCGAGTCTGTGGCGCCAGCGACGCCGCCCGCCCCTGCCCGCGCTGCACCGGATGCTGGCACGCAGCCGAGCGCGGCGGTTCAGCTGAAAGTCGCCACTCCCGTCCCGATCGACGCCGGCGGAGAGACGCGGCGCCCACGCCCCGCGCCGCGTGGGGTACACAGTACCGACGCACGGGCGATGGTCTGGCTGCGGGCCCGGGGCGAGTCGCTCACGGCGATCGCCCAGCAGTTTCACACCAGCCGCGCTGTGGTGCTGCGCTTCGTCCGCACCCCGATGCTGATTCGCGAACTGGAGGAACAGGAGGCGCGGGCGCAGCGGTCATGACCGCTGCCTACGGGTCGACAGCGCCCGCACGCCATCGCTGCGTACGCAGCACCCGCCCGCGGCAGCGTATCTTGCAGCTCGCCGGATGGAGGGTCAGGGAGGAAAGCCGGCGAGCTGCCGGCTCACGCGGCAGAGGGCGCAAACACGCCCGTCTCCATGGACCCGCACCCAACCTTCGTTTACACCACAGCGGTGGGGGTCCCCGGCAAACCTGGCGCATGCTGCGCAAGGTTTAGCGCCAGCGGCCGGGGACCCCCACCGCCTCCCGCGTGGGCCACCAGGCCCAAGCCTGGCCCTTCCTCCCTGTTCGTCCCGCGCGCAGCGCCCGATCAATAACGCGTTCTCGCTCATGCGTTGGCATACTCTTGCATACACGGCGTGTTTGAGGACATTTGTTGGCGACGAGAGGTAGCGCTTGGGCTGACGGTCGGGCTAGCGCTTCGGGTGCCAGCTCCAGCGCACGCTCAGGCGGCAGGACGAAACGTCCTCGAACACGGAACGTGCTCGAGCACGTCCAGTGTTCATGAACACCGCCGGTCCTCGAACACGCGTCGTCCGCAACCGCCTGAGAGCCAATAAAACGGCGATTTCGGCGCCGGCTATCCCGAAACCCCTCCCGGCGTCTGGCGGGCCCTTCTCGGCCGTCTGAGCGCCTCTGGCGCGGAATTTTCAGAGACCGACGCGGATTCGGATCGAGCCACAAACTCCACCGCGATCGCCAGCCCTGCTTCGGCCATGAGCGCCTGCCGGATGGTGCGCGCGAGTTTGGTCGAGAGCCACTCGGCCACGAAGTCGCTCGGTGTCGCCACCACGAGGTGACCGTCGCTAATCCCGATACTGGCGGTCCCGCGCAGGTAGGTCTCGAAGTTCGGCCGGGTCATCTGGCTCTCCAGGCGCCCGAGCACCCGACGCCAGAGCCGCGCGGTGTCGTAGCCATCGGGCAGGAGCGCTGATGCCTCAGCAGCGGTCGTGGTCGCGCCATCGCGGCGTGGGGGTGCGGCCAACGGCGTCGGCAGTGCTGGGTGGGGATTCGGCTCAAGGCCGACCGCGACTTTCACACACTTGAAAAAATACGGCATCCGGTTCCCGACGTTCGCCTTCCAGCGCACCGTCTCCCGAATCTCGTAGAGCAGGGCGACGAAGTCCTCGACCGACTGGCCAGAGGCCTGCCAGAGCCGCCGAGCCTGGGTGATGTTCGAGGCGAGGTGTTCGGTATCTTTGAGCTTGGTCGAGATGTCCTCGATGACGAAGTCGATCCGTTCCGGTGGAGCTTCGGCGGGTGACGCCGGCGGCGGGGCCAGTGCTACGAACTGCTCGGTTGCTGGTTTTGTGCGTGGCTCGACGCGCGCCCGTTTCACGGCAATACCGGCCGCGGCGAGCACCTCGGAAATCCGGGCCATGCCAGCAGCCGCCTGACGCGACGGTCGGAGTGCTTGCGTTGGTTCGTCGGGTTGGTCACGAGTTGCCCGGCGGGTCGAACCGACTCGCTGTTGGGGTTGGGGCTCCGTAGGAGACCCGCTTTCCTCCTCGCGCAAACCTGAGCGTGAACCCCTTCGAAATTTCGAAGGGGTCTCCCCTATTAGGTTTGGCTGAGAGGGTCGGTTGGTATTCGAAGAAGTTATATCTAGAGTATCTATCTCTGTACGAGGTGCAAACTTTGCACCTCTGCCCTGCAAAGTTTGCACCTCGGGGTGCAAACTTTGCACCTCTGCCTGCAAATCCTGTCGCGCCTTTCCCAGCTCGTCGCTCGGTGGTGAGGGGTCATCGTCCTCAGGTGCACCCGGCTGCATGCGTAGGCTGAACGAGCGCTTGATGCGAGCCTTGTCGGACTCGTCGCGCTCCTCCTCGAGGAAGCCATGCGCGAGCGCGTCGTCGAGACCGTAGCGGACGGCTCGTTCACTGAGGCCGGTGCCACGGTCCATCCGACTGCCATTGCGGCGGCGCCGCCCGGCCACGAATTCGTCGATCGTGATGTGCTTCTTAATCCCGAACTCCTGGAACCCCCAGGTGTGGCGCAGCACATACTGGACGACCTTGAGCTCGGCGATGTTCTTAATGCCGGCGGTGATATCTATCCAGTCGACCGGCATGCGGAAGTAGTTCGATTCAGGCGGGGCAAAGCCGGGAAACGCCGGCGGGCCCTCCTTATCCTCCTTGGTCGTAGACATAGCGAAACCTCCTGTAGCCTTGCAGCCCTGGAGGTGGTTTGCTACGCTCGGTCTTGCGGACGGTGAGCGTTTGGTTGGTCCTCCGGGGCTGCCAGGCGCTTTCTGTTTTTCTGGGCCCGTTGTCCGTCACGGGACGCCAGCTTCTGTTAGCTCCTCCACTCCCCCCGTACGGGCGTCCGGACGGACGGATGTCCTGTCGGTGTTTGTATGGTTGCTGATGTACAGGTCAACCGCCTCGCGCACCATGGCACTCATGCTGCCCTGTCCGCCGGCCAGCTGGTCTTCGAGGGACAGGCGCTTCAGGGTATCGATTTGGTCCTGGTAGAACTCGAACGGGTGGCGCCGCAGACTGCGGCGTACGGGCGTCCGGACGGACGGTCGTCCGGACTGGCGTCGTGCCTCCTCGTCGGAGCGAGTCGGGTCAGGCGACGGTTCTGGTCGGACAGCCACAGCTGTGGCACTGCTCTCTTCGCGTTGGAAAAAGGCTGACGCGCCGCGGAGTTCGTTCACTAGCCCGGCTGGGGCGGGCCGCCTTTTGGTGCTCATGCCGGGACCTCCGTAAAGGCTTCATCGATAAGTCGGCTGTAGGCATCGGCTGCCCGTGCCCGCGCGTTGAAGGTGAAAATGTCCTGCTTGTTCAAATGCGCGTCGCGGATGTCCGTGTTGCGCGGGATGATGGTCTTAAGCAGCTCGGCCGGGTAGGTCTGCCGCAGCGTGTCCAGTGACACCGCGGTGTTAATGGTCGAGTCACTCATGGTGAACAGGTAGCCGAGCAAGGTCAGGTCCGGATTGAAGTGCTCGCGCACCTCCGCCATGGTCTTGCCGAGCTGCACGATGCTATCCAGCTCGAAATAGCCCGGTGAGACGACGACCAGAACCTTGTCCGAGGCCGTAAAGGCGTTGACGGTCAGCCAGGACAAGGCCGGCGGGCAGTCGATGAGGACGTGGTCATAGCGGTCCTTGACCTTGTCGAGTTCACGCTTGAGCCGGGCCTCGCGGTGGTCGATGGCCGTGGTCAGGGTCATGTCCGTGTTGGAGAGCAGGATGTGTGATGGCACGATGTCGACGTTTTTGGCGTGGGATGGGCGAATCGGCAGCGGCCGACGCTCCAGAATGGTCGCGTGGACGGTCTCATCCTTCGTCAGCGTTTGGTAGTCCGGCACCAGCACTTTCGATGAATTGGCCTGGCTGTCGATGTCAACCAGGAGCACCCGGCGACCGCGCCGGCCGAGGCCGGCGGCCAGCGAGATGCTCGTCGTCGTTTTGCCAGTACCGCCCTTTTGTGAAGCAATCGAGATAACCATAGACTCCGTCTAACCGGCGAGCGCTCCCGTGTCGTAGGTTGCTTGCCAGTTATGTAACTCCGGTTACTTTCGTAATCGTACTATCAGTATACATCATAACAACCATACGGTTGTCAAGAGGGAAGTTCGCCATACCGGTCGCAGTATAGCGAGCGCGAGGGGTCAGCCTTCCGCGCTTATGACAAGCGTACGGACGGACGCCCGTACGGACGGACGGGCACGGTAAGAGTCTCACCCTCACGGCTGTTGGTGGCTAGGGTTCGACCCGAGGGACACCGGGCACCCGGTCGTAATTGCGGTCGAAGCTCACCAGGGCCGGATGGCCACGTTCGAGCACGAAGGCGGCCTGGTAGGCATCGACGAACGAGAGGTTGTAGTCGACGTACAGGGTAAAGGTGCGTCGCAGGCGGCGCTTGTTGGGCAGCCGGATGCCGGGGAGCGCGACCAGGGGCAACAGGGTGGCGCGGATGTCGGCCTTGGTTTGCTTGTAGAAGCTCTGGAGCGTGTAGACGGTCTCAAAGATGACCGGTTGGGAGGTCTCGACCACCAGGTCGCCGCGAGCAATCTGCTCGAAGTAGGCCGTCGCCCGTGGTGAAAAGTCGGCATGGTCTTGGCGCAGGTGGCGCAGGAAGACGTTGGTGTCCAGCAGGGGATACCGTGCCATCAGCGCTCCCGGCGAGCATCCTCAGCCATCGCCGCTTCCGCAGCGGCCCGCTCCGCGTCAATGCCGGGGAAGGGGATGTCGCTCTGGAGGGCGCCGGCCGTCCGCGCCACAACGGCTAAGGCCGCAGCGGTGCGGCGGCGACGGGCGAGGTCTGCCGATGCTGGCGTCTGGTGGTGTGGTTCCTGTTCTTCGTGCATGGGTTCCTCGCGGGTGATCAACACTCCCTGGTCGGTCTCCTCAAGCGCGACTTCGTCGCCGGCTTTGAGCCGGTGCTTCCGCAGGAAGTCGGCCGGCAGGGCAATCTGGCCCTGCGCGGCAATCCGGACATGGCGTTTGGCGCCAACCATGGTGGAGACTCCCAGATGCATCGTTGGCGCTATTCTAGCACAACAGTGGAAGAATTATCAATATACGAACGGTTGGCGAGGTCACACACCATTACGAGGCGACGACCAGATCCGGTTCTTCCAGGCGATCGACGATGGCCTCCAGTTGGTCACGGTCCTCGTCCGGGACGAACACGGTGATGGTGTTGTACAGCATACGGAACGGAATCTCTTCCGCTTCGAGGAGCGCGAACAGTTTCTTTGGCACGGTGCGGCTGCGAATGGTGCAGCGCAGTGGGGATAACCCATACCTCATATACCGACAAGTATAGCAAACAAACCAGGCAACTGTCAAGAACTATGGGATAGTTCAAGACCGTACCGGGTGTTTGCTCTGCACGTGCTTCGCTGGTCGTATCATCCCTGCAAAGGCTTCGCGTATGCCGCAGTCTGGACAAATCTCGGTGGTGTTGTCGCGTCGAGAGAGCGCGGTGAACGCTTGATAGGAGTGCTGACAGAGCGGACAGAGCCTGCGTGTATCTCGTGGAAGATGCGTCATACTCTCATGATACACCACGAATGCAACCAGTACTGCACGGATCGACACCCTCGATGGCGAGTGGCCACAGCCGACCAAGGTAGAGCGATCAGCGTCAGGTCGGGAGGCGCTCATGCCAGCAGCGGCAGCGCCAGTTGCCCACGGGGCGTGCGAACGGTGTCGGCCGCGAGCGTCGTGACGCGACGCCCCTGCGCCGCCAGCACCAGGGCCAGGGTCTCCAGCGCCGCTCGCTGGGGTCCGTCGTGATCGGGGAGGACGACCAGCACGGCACCTGCGGGCAACCCATCCGCGAGTTGCTGGCAGAGGGCGCACAACGGCAAGAGGCTGCCGGGCAGGACGGTCAGGTTCGCTGGTGGCATGGCGAGGCGGCCGCGCTCCTGCACGCTTTGCGGCTTGTTATGGCACATGCCCCAACGGAAGGCAAGGCCGGGCTAGGACGCGTGGTCGGCCGCCGCCGGGGCATGCCGGTGTACCCAGCAGGTGGCGTGGACCAGCTGGCGCACACCAAACGTCGCCGTCTCCAGCCAGATGCTCCGCGACAGGTCCTCGGGCGGCACGGGCTGACCGCACGCCGTGCAGCGCGGCATGGGCCGGTGGGTCAGCGATGCGACACGCGGCAGGGGATGCTGCCAGCTGCACTGGTGACAGACCCAGGCCGGCGGCTGCGCGACCGCGGCGTCAGCGGAAAGCGCCACGAACAGCGGTGCGTGACAGGCGGGGCACTGCGGACGAGGACGGGGCATCGTGCTCACCGTAGCGAGAGGTCAGGCGGTGGCAATGGGCATCCGCTACGCATGATTGTAGCACCTAGCGTTGCGGTTTGGTGAAGCACTTGGTAACGAAACAGGAACAGCGCGTGTGGCGCCGACGTGCGGACCCTGCCGGCCTCGGATGCCCACGCGGGGTGGGTCAGGCACCATCACAGTCTCGGCACGCGCGGCGAGATGGTATGCTGGCGGAGATGGTGCAGGCGCCTACGCTGCTTGACAGAACGTGGGGTGCGGAAGCGATGGCCGACAGCGGAAGAGCCGCCGCAGAGGTCGTGCTCGCGGTCTGGGCGGCCGAAGACGGCCGCTGTGAGGCCTGCAAGCGGCCGATGGACAAGCGCTGGGCCAGGGTGGCGCGGCTCGACGATAGCCAGCCGCGCACGCTGGACAATCTGCAGCTGCTCTGTGTCGATTGCAAGGCGCGGCGGCCGGACCCGCTGAAGACGCGCGACCTCATCCTCGGGCCGGAGGTCGCCGCGCGGGTGCTGGGCCAACTCGCCCCTGAGCAGCTGGAGGGGGCAACGCGCTGGCTGGCCGGGCAGCTCAAACGCTACGGGGTGATCGTCTGGGTGGGCAAGGAGGCGCGGAACTACTGGCTGCCGGGGGTGGGGTCGTTTCGCCTCAATCTCGTCGACGAGGGGACGGCCGTGGTGGAGCAGGTGGAGAAGCTCGCGGCTACGCCTGAGGTCAAGGTCAAACCGCAGGAACGCACGCGTGGCTTCCCACGGCCTGACCGGCGTCCGCTGCAGGCACACCCGATGACGGGGCGCTGATCGTGCGTCATCCGGTGATCCCGTGGTCGCGCACGGTCCGTCCGCGCCGGTGGCTGGCGAGCTACGCGGCGTCCTCGTCCTCAACGACGGCGCGGCGACGGCCACGCTGGCGCGGGGCCAGACTGACCGCGTGCTTGAGGTGCTCGCCGGCGCGGAAGGCGGCTTGCCGGCCCGCCGGCACGGTGATCGGTTCGCCGGTGCGAATGTTGCGCACACGCCGTTCCCCCCGTGCGCGGGTGTAAAAGGTGCCAAAGCCGGGCAAGACGACGCTGGTGCCCTGGCGCAGCGCCAGTTTGATAGTCGCGTGCGCCGTATCGAGGACTTCATTGACGACACGCTGGCTGAGGCGCGTTTCTTTGGCAACACGGCGAACAAGTTCGGTCTTATACAGAGTCATAGAACATTCCTCCTGAAAACATCGATATATCGTACTAGTATACAACAGATGACAAGAGATGGTCGATAGCGAACGGAAGCGGTCGAAACCGCGACGATGGTTAGCGAACGTGCAGGAGATGGACGGAGCGTCCCTTCTGTCGCCAGCTGCCCGCGTCGCAGAGCCGGCGAGGCTGTTGAGAAACTCGTGCACTGCCCGTGTGGACCGAAGGACGTACAACCTCGCGTGCTGGCCGTGCTGAGAGACCATTGCACGTACTTGCTCGGGATAGGAACCGCGGTCCCGGCAGGCGACACCAGCCATCCGGCACCCATCACGCAACCGTTGCAGCGCAGGATACTTGCACCCTTCGGGCAGCTCGCCTGGCTTCCGAAACCCGCGGACGAATGCCCGACTCGCACATATCCACCACGCGGTGTCAAGCAGCACGACCGTGTCGGCTCGTTCAAGGCGAAGGTCGAGCGTTTCGCGGTAGTTGCCGTCGGCAATCCAGGCGTCGTCCGCGAGCAGGCGACGTTGCTTCTCCCGCCATTCGCTTTCTGACGGGTGCACCCAGCCCGGCTTCCAGTACTGGAGGTCGAGGTAAATCAGCGGTAAGCCCGTCCGCACCGAAAGGGCGCGCGAGAACGTGCTCTTCCCTGACCCCGCGAGTCCGTCCACGAGGACACGGCTACCGAGTCTGTTCCCCATAACTTGCTCATGCCATGCGAAGCACCAGACCGAATGAAGCCGCCGCAGTGGCGCTATTTTCAGAGCACGGCCTTTACGGCTACCAGCGGGTATGGGTGGTTCCGAGGCGCTGCCAAGGGTCCTTTTCGCACTCGTTCTCTTGCTTCCCCGCCGGCTGGTAGTCTACCTTCCGGGCCCTTGGCTGCGACGGAGGGAAGTACGTGATGGAGAGCCTACGGGAGCTGTTCCGGTACCACACCTGGGCCATCCTCCACCTGCTCGACCATCTCATGGACCTACCGGCCGCGGCCTTGCAGGAGGCGGCGCCGGGCACCTACGGGTCCGTCCTCGCCACCTTGATGCATCTGGTGACGGCAGAGCAACGCTATCTGAGCCGCTTGCCAACGGCAGACCCACGCGTCGCACTGCCCGACGCGGGCGAGTCAACGCTGACTGACCTGCGGGTCCCCGGCGTAAACGGCATCAGCACTTCCGATGCAGCGGCTGAACCCGGCTTGCAGGAGCAATGCCCGCTGCTGGCGGGCATAGAAGGGGCTGCCACCCTGGTGCTGCCGCACGCGGAGCCGCAGGTGATAGCTCTCGTCCAGCAGGGGCGTCGTGGGCGCCAGCAGTTCGGTGGCATTATCCGGGTCCCGGATGCCCACGACCCCGCCCGGACGGAGCACCCGCCGCATCTCCGTGAGCGCCCGTCGTGGCTCACGCAAGTGAAACAGCACGCTATTGGCATAGACGGCATCGAAGCTGGCCGCGGGGAACGGCAGTTCGTAGACCGAGCCGACCTCGAAGCGCACGGTGGCGACCCCCGCCGCCGCCGCGCGGGCACGGGCTTGCTCGACTTGCCCGGGTTGCAGGTCGATGCCCACCGTCTCGCCCGGTGCGACGGCCGCGGCGAGGCCCAGCGTGATGGCCCCCGGCCCGCAGCCTACATCCAGCAAGCGCATGCCCGGGTGCAGATGCGGGAGCAAGAAGGGCGCTTCTTCCGCCGCCGTCCGTCGCGCCAGTTCCGCCGTAAAGGCCGTGTTGTCCTGGTGAAAGTAGACCTCACGGGCTGGGGCTGCGGCCTGGTCATTCATGGGCACCCTCCCCTGACCAGCAGTGCATGAGGCCATCCATGCACCGGGAACGAGTCTACGCCCTCGCCGTGAACTCGAAGCGGAGCGTCTGCACGCGCGCCGGATTGATGCGGACCCGCTCGCCGTCGCGCTCGCCAAGCAGTCCCTGCTGCGCCAAGAAGGTGGCGGTGCGGTCCAGGTCCTTGACCCGAAAGACCGTCCGGACGATGCCGTTTGCCGCGCCGGACGCAAACCGCATCGCCGGCCCGTCCCCGAGGGACACCTGCCCGGGAACGGTCACCGGGGCCGGGGCGAGTAGCTGCTGCCAGCGTTCCGCCGCCACCGTGTCCGCCTGTCACTGATCACGGTAATTTGCCAGGCGTCGGGCGATCCTGATCGGGTCATTTTTCCGGATCGTTGATGGGGTGGCCTCACGAAAGGGAAAAAATCCTACGCTAAGGCGCCCTCCACTTGACCCCCAGGGCGCAATGGTGGGGCCGGCCAAGCACCGCCGGGACCCCCTCGGCTGCGGCCGCTACCAGCGCAGCGCGCCAGCTTTCCGCCTCGTCCGCCAGCAGACGCGCGCTGGCCGCCTCCGCGACGGCCCAGCCCGGCATGCCGTCCTGGTGCCAGCTCCAGACCGGACCGCCGCGCACGCCCTGGAGTCCGGCCGCACCCAGCCGCCGTAGCAGGCTCCCATCGGCACAACCGCTCGCGCTCACGCCGCCGGCAGGGGCGAGCATCTTCTCCGCAACGCCCTCGGGGAGCGGCAGGTTCGTCCAGAAGCGTAGGTCCATCGCCCGCACCACGACCACCACCCGCCCGCCGGGCTTGGTGATCCGCACCATTTCGGCGAGGGCTCGGTCGGCATCGACCTCCTCCAGCACCGTGCTCGAGCAGACGAGGTCAAACGTCGCGTTGGGGAAGGGGATAGCTTCCGCCGAGCCCTCGTGGAACTCCAGCTGCTCAGCGAGGCCCGCTGCGTCGGCCAGCGCCCGGGCTTCGCGCAGCAAAAAGCGGTTGATGTCCAGCCCGGCGACGCGCGCCAGGCCGAAGCGCTGGGCGATGCCACGCAGCAGGGCACCGGTGCCGCAGCCGATCTCGATCAGCGCCTCCTCCGCCTGTGGCTCCGCCAGGTCGAGGCAGTCGAGCGCCATGCGGCTGTAGTGGCCGGCCGCCCGGTCCTCAAGAAAGCTGATGGGCGAGAGATAGCGCCCGCCCAGGACGATGGTGCAGTGGCGGGCCTGGAGCAGGGGCAGCAGCGGCTCCCACTGCTGCGGCGCGAGCCCCAGCGGCAAGAGCACGACCGGGGTGCCGCTGCCGGCCGCCTGATAGCTCACCCCCGCGATCGTGCCCGCACCGGCGAGCGTGGCGGGCGGTGGTGGAGCGACCGCGTCCCGCTGTGCGAGAAAGGCGAGCACCGCCGCGGCGACCGCGGTGGTGCAATCCGCCGCGGTGTCACTCCAGCCGAGTTGCGTATATCCTCGCAGCCAGCGCACGTTCGCCCCCGCCAGGGCAGCCAGGTGGTGCGCGAACGGCTGCACCTCTGCGCCGGCGTCACCGAGGATCCAGAGGGTGCGGTCCAGGAACGGGACGAGGGCTCTGGGATCGCCGGTCGCACCCTGCTGCGTGATGGAGGCAATGCGACCGGGCGCCTGCCCGACAAGGTCAACCACGTCCCGCGGGTTGCGCATGAGCAAGTGGGCTTGGGGCAGGCCCAGGTCATCGAGCACCCGTACCAGGCGCTGGCCAACCGTCAGCGTCGGTTCCGTGTCCAGGACCATCTGCGACACCTCCGCTTCCGTACGCCGCGGCCGGCGGGATTGCAAGCAGCGCTACCCGCGATGCATCGGCACAGTGGCTGCCGCCGTCCGGCTGAGGTATACCCATGCCGGACGTCAGCCTACCCCGTCTCGGCTGTCAGTATAGGGTTTTCTCGGGCATTTCTTGACACTCACCAGGGCGGGTTCTAGAGTTCAGCCTGACACTGCGCGGAGACGCCGCCCATGCCCGGCCAGCGCAGTGTCAGGCTGAACTCTAGAACCCGCCCTGGTGAGTG
>DATGEP010000397.1:0-6328 GCA_035310125.1 Ktedonobacterales bacterium | reverse complement strand
ACTGGTTCAACCAGCGCCGACTCCACGGTGAGCTCGGCATGCTCCCGCCAGCGGAGTTCGAGGCGCTCTACTATGCGGAGCAGCAGCTTCCCTTGGCTGCTTCCCAATAACTCGAGTCTCCACTAAACCCGGGGCGGTTCATTATACCAAGCCAATAAGTATCAGTAGTTTTCGTGTTGTCAACTGCAAGAGCGGAATTTGCTTCTACATAGGCAATAATGTCCGATATTTCTCTCTCGATGCCGTTCAGCGAGAACTGAGATCCGTCAACGTTGGAACAGGACTGAAATGGTGTCAGCTCTGTCCAAGTATAAATGGCGCTATTGACTAAACGAAGAGTGGCATCTTCTAGAGTCTGCTCGCTGTAGTTGCACTGCTCTGCTCCTTCAACGACGGCTGCATCCGCGCCCAAGGGCACCTTTATGGTACCAGGCCGAACGTCGATGAAGCGGTAATGAGGAGTCGGACTTTGTGCATGCACGCGCCGAGTGCCTGTGCCAGCCGGCAAGACTGCCACCCCGATCAGAAGCAGCGTGATGAGGCCGCAGAGCGTGTAGGACTTGCCAGGCGACCGCGGGGTAGGCATGGCAGGCTCCCTAAGGGAGAATGGGGCACCGACCTAATGCGGTGTAGGTTTACCTGGGAGGATGCGAGTCTGCGGTGTACATCTTCGTTTGAAGATCAAAGTAGTAGGCGCCGGCCCCGGTGAGGATTCGAACCCGGTGTTGGGCCGCGCCGCTCTCGACCACCTTCACGCAGCAGCCAGGCGCTGGGTAGAAATGCCAGCCATTCAGCGGGTGGTCGTTGGCGTTGTCGAGACAGGCTTGGTCCGTGCAATCATAGGTGGCGATGACGCCGTTGCTTGTCGCCGTGCCCTCAGTGGTAAGCACCCAGGTTGTTCCCACCAACTCGCATGTGCGAATCTCGCCGTATTGCCGCGTGATACCACCGCCCGCCGCACTCGAGCTTGCAGACCAATCGCCGCATGATCGGGGACTGAGCCTGCCGGACGGCTGCTGGGGTGGGCCGAGCGGCGGGGCGCCGGGCGGTTGCGACTGAGGCAAGATCGGGCGTCCGTCGGGGCCAAGCTGTCGCGGCGCGCGCGTCGGCGTCGGCGCAATGCTCGCAGCAGTCGGACTGGCGGCCAGTGTCGAGGCAAGCTGTGCTGATGCTGAGGTTGGCAAGGAGGATGGCGCTGCCGGCCGCAGGGCGTGGCTCACCGTGCCGCACCCTGCCATCGCGGCGGCGGTGAGCGCCGCCACCACAACCAGCGCGACTGGATGGCTGGCTCGCAGTGCGGCACCTGTCATCGTCCCACCATCCCCGCATCGGGCGGAGCCCGTTGCCCGGCCCCTCCTTGACGCCTCCATGCTATCGAGCCGCGCCGTTGCGAAGGAATGCTTCGCGCTTCGATCCTTCCGCGGCCGGATCAGCGTGCAGAATCCCTCGAATGTAGCAGTCTGCGAGGCGCGCGGCAGGCACACAGCGGGACTCCCGAACGGTGTTCAATCGCGTCGCCGTTGGGAACCATACCCCCCCTTGTATATGGTGTAAATACCTGTTCGCCTGCGAGTTGGTATCCGATCGTTAGAGGGACGTTAGTTCTCGGCGGCTAACGCAGGCGGGGAAACGGCATCAAAGCCTCTGCGGCTATTGGGGTGAATTGGGTTCACCCGCGCTCTGTGGCGATATAGAAACCCAAGTGTATATCGAGTGAGAAATGTAGTATTCGGCAGATGCTTCCATCGTCTGAACGGGATCTCCGTATCCGTTTTGACAGCCACCGAAGGCTCCAAGAGCATACACGCCTACGCCAGTGGCACCGGATGGTACGGTGGTGGCCCCAGGGGTAACGCTGATGAAGAATGCTGTAGGTGTAGGATTTTGGGCTCGAACGACCGCGGGAGCGCGATGACTTAATCCAATCAACAGGCAAAGACCTACTATACTGAGGAGCAATCGTGCGAGTTGGGGTATGGCCCCGAGCCGAGGTATAGACATGGCGGGTTGTCCTCTGCTGGTGTTCCCGGGAATTCGGCCACTGAGCCAATACGATCGAGAAGGGGACTCAGCCTATTGCGGAGGAACGGAGGTGTGAGGGATGAAGGTCTTAGTTTTCAGGTCGAAGTCGTAGGTCTTGGGAGTTGCGACGGTAATACGATGAGCGACAATATCCACAGAGACGACCCGCACCCATGATGGTTGTGGCGGCGCGAAGAAGCCCCAGCCTGCCAGCGGGTGGTCGGTTTGTCGATCGAGGCAGCGCTTATCATCGCAATCGTAGGTACCGATGACGCCGGTCTGGCCCGGTTTCCCCTCAGTCGTCAGGACCCACGTCTGGCCAACGAGTTGGCAGAATCGGATCGCTCCGTAACGTTGCTCGATGGCTCTACTCGCGGAGGGCCAGTCGCCACATGCTGTCGGGCCGGGTCCGTCCGGCGGAGGTGGCAACCTGCTGCCGTCCGCTGGCAGCAGCGACCCTGGAGGCGCGTGTGGATCTGGAGTTGGCCGCGACTTCGGCAGCGGCAACCACCACGAGGGATGCGGGAATGCGGACGGCGTTGGCCTTACCGTTGCCGCCAACGCCGCCGCTGGGGCCGACGCAACGGGAGCGCGCGCGGCTGGTTGCAGGGCATAACCGAGCGTAGCGCACACGGCGGTTCCGATCGCGACCGCAAGCGCCGAGCTGATCGCTGCAATTCGGCTGCTTCGCTGCACTCCAAAACCTGAGCCCGTGGCGCGGCCTTCGCCATGGGTGCGCCGTTCGCGCGAGAGCTGGACTACGGCTACCGCACGCTCAAGCGCCTGACTGCACCAGCGCGGCGAGGGGACGGTGGATGGCGGGGTAGGCGCGGGCGCGGTGCTCGGGCATGCCGGCGCGCTCCAGCGCGTCGAGGTAGGCGGCGGCCTGGCGTTCTTGCAACTCCAACAGACGACGCCAGCCGGCGTCGTGACCGTCCGAACCGCCCAGCACGATCACCAGCGCCTCGGCGAAGGGGCGGTCGGCGGCGAGGTCGCTGGCGTAGGCCGATTCGGTGCGGAAGAAGCCGGTGTTGAGCTGCTCGCGCCGATCGGGCCGCTTCTCCAGATGGAAGGCAAGGTGCGCCTCACCGTAGGCCAGGTGGCGGCGCTGGTCGCGCGCCACGAGGCGGCAGATCGTCTTGTCCGCCTCGCTCGGCAGCGCGGCTTCCAGTGCTTCGAGCAGCAGGACCGTCGTCGCGCCCTGCAGAATGTGCAGGCCGACACTGCACTCGGTCCACTTCAGCGAATCGATCAGGGCGCGGTTCCAGATGTTGGGCGTCTCGATGCCCAGGCCGCCGCCGTTGGCCAGCGCCCGCTTGCGGAAGACCTCGCACTGCCGGCCGGCGTCGAAGAGCTGCGTGGCCAGAAAGCTCTTCACTTCGAGAAAGCCGTAGGCGATCTTCTCCAGCCAGTGGCCGAGCACCTGCTGCGTGAGAAAGCCCTGTTCGGAGAGACGCGTGCAGATCTGGCCGATCGCCCGCTCCTGCTCGCAGGGCAGCGGCTGCAGCGTGCCCCAGGGGATGTCCGCCGCCGAGGTCCAGCGCTCGCGGATCGCCTCCTCGTAGAGCCGGGCGGCGTTCTCGGCCCAGACGTCGGCCTTGTCCATGATCGAGTAGCTGGAGGCGAAGGTCACCGGGCCGCCGGGCGCGGCGCCGCGCGGCGTGTCGTCCAGAAACGGCCAGTGGTCGGGCACCTCGCCGTAGCGGCCGATGTTGATTGCCTCGAGCGTCATGCCGTGCTCGCCCGGCACGGCGCGCACACGCTCGACGTCGGCCTCCATCCACTTGAAGTCGGGCCTGCGCGGCTCGTCGGGCATGATCACGGCTCCCGGTCGGGTTGGGCTGACGAGGAAATAGGATAATGAAAATAGGAAATAGGGGACGCGTACAAGAACGTATCCCCTATTTCCTATTCCTCGTTTCTATTTCCTGGTCCTACGCGCTATGCCCTAAGCCCTCAGTTGGTGAGGTAGGCGCGCAGGCTGGCGTGCATGCGCTCGCGCCGCTCGGGCAGGCCGACGACTTCGAGCCGGTGCATGTACTCGTTCACCTGCTTCTTGCGGATCGCCTGCAGCTTCTGCCGGCCCTCGTCGTAGTGGTCCTTGCCGCCGCCGAGCAGCACGCAGAGCGACTGCGCGATATCGCCCTCATCGGTGACGCCGGCCTGCGAGATGGCGAGCGCCGGCTCGAAGCGGTCGAGGTAGGCGTGCAGCTCCTCGCGCCGCTCCGGCTGAGTCTCCAGCGTGTACTTGAGGTGCGTGACGCCGAAGGCGACGTGGCGGCTCTCGTCCTGGGCGCAGAGGCGGAAGATGCGCTTCTCGGCCTCGTTCTGGCCCACCAGCTCGCCCATGCGGAACATCGTTTGCACGAAGCCCTCACCGACCAGATGGATCAGCGCCGTCATCTCCGTGAAGTCCTGCAGCGAAAGCAAGGCGGAGGAGCCGCGGCCGGGCTGCATCAGCCCGCCGCCGTTCGCCAGCGCACGCTTGCGGAAGACATCCTCGTGGCGCGACTCGTCCATCGCCTGCGAGCCGAGGAAGAGCTGGACTTCGTAGTAGTCGGGGCTGATGTATTTCATGAAGCGCGCCGGCAGGTCGGCGGCGATGAACTCGACCTGCGTGAGAAACGTGCAGAGCTGGCACATCGCCAGTTCGAGGTCGTCCGGCAGCGCCCTAAGCGTATGCCAGGGGATGTCCAGCGCCGAGGACCACTGCCGCGCCTGCGCCTCTTCATAGAGCATGGCGGCGGAGGCGGACCACAGCTCGGCCTTGGCGTCCCAGCGGCGGCCGACGCGCGGCGCGTTGCCGCGGGCGGCGGCGCCGCGCTGGCGCATGGTCGAGAGGTTCGTACTGTGCTCCGGCGGGCTGCCGTAGCCGCCCCTGTCCACGTCCTCAAGCGAGAGGCCGCGGCGGCTGGGGGTAACGGAGTGGCCGTTCTCGGTGCCGGGTTCGAGCCAGTCGAGCTTCAGGGTCGGGTACTGCGCCGTCTCGGTCGTCATCTCATCGCTCCTGTGCGTCGCGCGACAGACATATGCGATCCGCACCGTCCCTTGACTATAGCACGGATTCGGCGGCGCGCTGCGCGTCGGCATGCGAAAGACGCAACCAATTCGCGGTGGGCGGGGAGCCTTGGAGCCGCTGCTAGAATGGGCGCAAAGGGCGACTGGAAGCAAGGCGAGGTGCGCGATGGCAGGGCGAACACGCACGACGGCGAAGCACGGCGGCTCCGAGCCCGCGCCGGCGATCGACTGGAATGGCCCGATCATGACCGTGGACGAGGCGATCGACCGCTACCCCGGCCAGTGGATGCTGATGATCGTGCTGGAGAAGCGCGACGGCTGGCCCGAGAAGGGCCGGTTGATCGCTCACAGCCAGTCACGGCAGGAGATCGATGAGATCGAGATGGCAGCAATTCGCGCAAGACCAGATCCGGGCGGAGTCTATTCGATGTTTGAGGGCTATCATCTCATCCGTACCGGCGAAGAGCTTGGCCGGCTGCTCGACGAGATCTGGGAGAGAGCGGTCGCTGGCGAAATCTCAGAAGAGGAGCTGGACAAGCACTTTGACCTCCATTCCTACTGAACCCGCCGGATCAAACGAGATCTCCTTCACCGTTAGGACTCACCCGCTCAACGGATGGCTGCTGGCCCGGCTGGAAGTCGGCGATCGCGATGTGATGATGGTGCTGGATACCGGTTCTCCGGTTTCCAGCATCAGCCAGGAAACGTACACCCGACTGCTGCCGACCGGATTTCTGGTGTCGGCTGGTGGCCGCTTCTGGATGATGCGCTCACTCCAGCTGGAGGAGCATCCCATCGCGGAGCTCCGGGTGCATGTCAGCCAGCGCGTGACTGTTGTCAAAGCTCAGGGCATTCTCGGCCTCGACTTCCTGCGGCGCTTCGAGCAGGTGCACTTCCACGTGCCGACGCTGCGCCTCACATTGGCCTACCCGCCCGGCGCCCGTCTGAACTGAGCGATCGTGCTCACCGCTGTCCCCCGCCTCCACGAAAACGTAGTTTCAAAACCGGCTTACGACCCCGGCCGCGCGTGCAACACCATCGGATCGCCGGCTTTGAAACTCGCTGTTACTGAGTAGGGTGGAGGCAATGACGGCTGGGAACTGTACTGTTCGGCCAGTTTCCGGCCAGCCACGCTCGTCTCAACGCATGTAATTGATTAGCGGCCGATTTGCGCCGGACTGTGCGGAGCCGTAGCGTAGCGGCTATGGGCGAGTTGGCGAAGGTCCGTCTCCTGAACCCCGTCGAGCAGCAGCAGCGCATCGACGCGCTGGAGCGGCAGGTGGGCGAA
>DATGEP010000396.1:0-22406 GCA_035310125.1 Ktedonobacterales bacterium | reverse complement strand
CCAGGTTCAGTTTGATACGTACCTGGCTAAGCGCCAGAAAACACCTTCCCTGACTTTCCGGGAGCATCTGCGAGGCGTGGGCGGCGCCATTGAGGTATGACCACTCCTTCACATGGTCGCGGTCGCTGCCGTCGATTGCGGCCGTCCCCATGGTCGCCGCGAGAACCAGTCCGGCTGTCGACGTTGAAAAGCCACGTATCTGGTGCAGATAGATGATCTCAAGGGAAGAATGGGCCCTGGACGTTGCGTGGGCACCCGCGTCTACACTTACGACGCGCTCGACTGACCAAGGTCATCTCGACGAGCCTACCGCCGACAAGATCCGCTCGCACAGTGGTTCGCACAGGCTTTATGCCCTGGACCTTTGCTCCGTTGGGCGGCCGACTGAGGGGACTCACGCGGCCTCCGGCGCCGGCGCAAGACGTGGCGGGGGCGATTGTTACCTCAGTCAATCCCGGCCAGGGCCAATAGCGGTCGCATGCGCGCCTGCGCCTGCTCCGGGTCACGCAGCAGGCTCGCCCGATCCGCCAGGCGCAAGATCTCGGCCAGGTGCACGATGGATCGCGCGCTTTGCTGGCCGCCGACCATTTCGAAATGGCGCTGGTGCCCGTTGAGGTAGGCAAGGAACACCACGCCCGTCTTGTAAAAGCGCGTTGGCGCGTGAAAGATGTGGCGCGAAAGCGCTACGGTTGGTTCGAGAATCGCCGCGTAGCGCACCCGGTCCCCTCGGTCGAGCGCCGCCAGCGCGGCCGCGGCAGCCGGGGCAATCGCGTCGAAAATGCCAAGCAGCGCATCGCTGTAGCCGCGCTCGTCGCCGCGAATCAACGTCGGATAGTTGAAGTCGTCGCCAGTGAACATCCGCACGCCCACCGGCAGGCGCCGGCGCAGCTCCACCTCATGCTCTTCGTCCAGCAGCGACACTTTGATGCCAGCCACCTTGTCAGCGTGCGTCTGAATCAAGCGGAGGCACACTTCGGTCGCCTGGTCACGCTCGATGCACCCCCAGTACCCGACAAGAGCCGCGTCAAACATGTCTCCCAACCAGTGCAGGATCACTGGTTGCCTGACCTGTGACAGGATCCGGTCGTAGACATTGAGGTAATCATCGGGGCCGCTCGCGCAGGCAGCCAGCGCTCGGCTAGCCATCAGGATGATCCGGCCGCCATGCTCCTCCACGAAAGCGCACTGCTCTTCGTACGCGCGAATGACATCAAGAAGCGTCTTGCCCCCACCGGGCAACAACTGGTCCGTGCCAGCACCGCACGCGATGCGATCGATTGCACCAACCGCGCGCGCCTCGGCCAGCGCACGGCGGATCAATTCTCGCGTGCTGGTCCAGTCCAGACCCATGCCGCGCTGCGCGGTATCCATTGCCTCCGCCACCGAGAACCCGAGGTCCCACAAGTAGCGCCGATATGCGAGCGTCGTGTCCCAATCGACTGCTGAGTCAACCCACGGATTGACGGTGGCGAGTGGATCACTCACGACATGCGCGGCGGCATAGGCGACGCGAGTCCGCGGCGGATTGGCTGACGTCGGAAAAGGCGAAGGTGCGCCCGGCGAATATACTTCAAGTCGGCCGTCAGCGGTCGGCAGCAGCAATGGACGTGTGCCAATCATCCAGGCGCTCCAACTGCGCTGGTTATTTCCTCCAGCCGGACCTCGCGACGCTCGGTTGCACTCTGGTATGCCGCTTTGATCAGTCGCTGATTGATGACAGCGTCCGCCCAATCCGGCGTGGTTGGCTGGTCACGCGCAACGCCCGCCAGGAATTGCTCGAGCTGCAGCTCGAAGGGGTCGCGTAACTCCAGGTCGATGGTTCGCCAGTCGGCCACCGACTCGGTCTGAACCTTGCGGGCGTCAAAACGAAACAGTGGCGTCTCGGCCTGCTGCTGTGCGCGCAGCGAGTTGAAGCTGAACAGCAGGCTGCCGTTTTCACCGTCGATCTGAAATTCAGGAACCTCCTCGTGCTTGCGGCGTACCCACGATGCGAGGCAGCTGCCAATCGCGCCATTCTCAAAGCGGATGCTGACACTGGCCAGATCCTCCACCTCTACGGCGAAGGGTGTGCCGTCTGGCTCGCGGCGGGTTGGCCACGCGATGCCCGTGGCGGCGTACACTGCTTCGATCGGGCCGACCAGGTGACGCAGCAGGTCGAAGAAGTGAGCCATCATGTCTTCGACGATGCCACCTCCGGCCTCCTCCTTCTTGTAGAACCAGGTAGGTCGGTTGGTGACCGTCTGGGGGACCATGTACCCGAAGAGGACATCGGTGGTGAATATGCGCCCCACCAGGCCCTGCGCGAGCAGTTCCCTGGCTTTACGCGGACCGGGGTTGAAGCGCATGTTCTGGATCACGCCGTGATGTACTCCAGCTTTGCGAGCTGCGGCCAACAGGCGCTCGGCCTCGCTGAGCTCGATCGTCAGCGGCTTCTCCGTAAATACGTGTTTGCCTGCTTCGACGGCACGCATGAGCGGACCAAAATGCTCGGAGTTGACCAGGCAGTTGTCCACCACGTCGATATCGGGTGCGTCGATCAACTCCTCGAGCCGCGTACTGGTGCGCTGCACCCCGTATTGCTCGGCCACGACCCGGACATTGGCCGGGTTGCGACCGTAGACCGCGGGCTCAATGGACACGCTGCGCCCGTCGACACGCAGACCTCGATCACGCAATGCCGCCAAAGCCGCCACGTGGATGGTCGCCATGCGACCCGTGCCAAGGACCGCTACTTTCATGCCACGAGTTCTCCTTTGGGGCCGGCCGCGCGGGGCGGTGCCGACGACTTGCGCACGAGAATCTGGTAGGGAAATTGGCGAGGTTCGACGCGCGTGGTATGCGACCCGAGCGCGCCCAGAATGGCCTCCATGGCCGCCAATCCCATCTCGTGGCGCGGCATGCCCACCGCCGTCAGCGACGGACGCGCGTGCTGTGCGGCGCGAGTGTCACCGAAGCCAACCACGGTGAGGTCGTCTGGCACGTGCACGCCGGCTGTCAAAGCGGCTTCCAGCGCGCCTAACGCCATTTGATCGTTGGCGGCGAAAATCGCCGTGGGCGGCTCCTTGGCGAGCAGCCGCCTGGCCGCGTCGAAGCCTCCGTTGTACGTAAAGTCGCTACGCGCACCAAGCGTCGGCCGGAGTCCAGCAGCGCTCATTGCGGAGCGGAAGCCGGACTCGCGTTGGACGGCGGTGCTCACGTCGACCGGTCCCCCGATGAAGCCAATGCGTTGGTGGCCCAGGCCGAGCAGATGCTCTGTCATGTCATACGCGGCCGCGCGGTGGTCGATATCGATCGCGGGTAAACCGGCATGCTCGCCAGCACATGCCACCAGCAGCATGCCGCGCTTGATCGCCATCGCCAGCACTTGTTTCAGTTTGCGCCGCTCGCTCTGGGTGAGAATGTCGCCACCGACGAAGATCAGCGCATCCACGCGGTAGTCTGCGAGCGTCTCAACATAGCGTCGCTCCACGGCCGGATCGCGGTCCGTATTGCACACGATGACCAGGTACCCCGCTCTACGTGCGGCGTCTTCAACCCCGCGTGCGATCTCGGCGAAGTACGGGTCGACCATGTCGCCGACGAGTACGCCAACGATCCCCGAGCGGTGGGTCACCAGCGCGCGGGCCAGTGCGGAGGGGGAGTAGTGGAGCTCGCGCGCCGCCGCCACGACGCGCTGCCGAGTCGCGGCGGCGACGGGATAATCGACGTGGTTGAGGACGCGTGAGGCAGTCGTGATCGAGACCGCGGCTTTTTTGGCAACGTCCTTGATGCCCGCCATACGCGGCTTATTCCTTAACCGCGCCGGCGGCGATGCCCGCGATGAACTGCTTTTGCGTGAGGAGGAAGGCGATCACCACCGGGATCACGGACACCACGATGGCAGCCATTACCTGGTTCGTTATGGGCGCCTGTTGGCGGATGAATGCCAGGCCCACCTGAAGCGTGCGCATGTCCGGTGCAGGGGCGACGATCATCGGCCACAACAGCTGGTCCCATGTGCCCATGAAAACGAACAGCGACAGCGTTGCCACGGCCGGCCGAGCGAGTGGCAGGTAGATGCCCGCAAAGATCCGATACTCGTTGGCCCCGTCGACAATCGCCGCCTCGCGCAGCTCAGCCGGTAATGCTTTGAAAAACTGGGTCATCATGAACACACCGAAGGCGCTGACAACACCTGGCAGGATGATGCCGGGGTAGCTGTTGAGCAGGTTCCAGTTGGCAAACATCACGAACAGCGGCACCATCGTCGCTTGGGATGGCACCATCAACGCACCCAGAATCAGCGCGAACAGGACTCCCTGGCCAAAGAAGGTCAAGCGTGCGAAGCAGTACCCCGCTGCAGAGGCCACCAGGACCGCGACAACCGTGGTCGTGCCCGACACGATGACGCTGTTGGCAAAATAGCGGCCAAGTGGCACCAGGTCGAAAATGCGGCGGTAGGGGCTGAGGTCGGGCTCGGAAGGCCACAGCCGTGGAACGCTCGCAAATAACTCGGCTGGGGGCATGACCGAACCAATGGCAAGCCAGTAGAACGGGAACACCGCGACTACGGCGAGAAGCAAGAGAAAGAGAACCAGCAACAATCGATCGATTGAACGTAGCGAGCGAATCGCCAGCACATCACCCATGAGTCGTTCTTCCTTCGCTCCTTCGTCTATCGCACGACCAGATCGTGAACCCGCTTGTTCACCAGCGCGACGGCAACCAGGAGCACCAGCAGGAACGTCGCGATTGCTGAGCCGTAGCCGAACTCCAGTTGCACGAACGCGTGGCGGTACAGCAGCTGGACGACCGAGATGGTCGCGTTGAGCGGACCACCGTTGGTCATGATGAATGGCTGAATGAACAGCTGCATCGACGTGATGATCGAGATGGTCAGGACGAAATAGATGACCGGTCGCACCATCGGGACGGCAACGTGCCAGAGCTGACGCCACCTCGTCGCGCCATCGACCGAGGCCGCATCGTAAAGGTCCTGCGGGACACCTTGCAGTGCGGCCAGGTAGATGACCATGTAGTAACCCAGGTTTCTCCAGACGGTCGTGGCGATGAGGATCCACATCGCCTGACCAGGATTCGAGAAGAACGGTTGTGGGGAAACGCCCAGCACCTGCACAACGGAGTTCACCAGCCCCTGCTGCGCGAACAACAACGACCAGATCAGCGAGACGACCACCCAGGAACAGACCACCGGCAGGAAGAATGCGGTACGGAACAGAGCTCGGAAGGGAAGTCGTTCATTCATCGCAAGCGCCATCGCAAGTGGCAGAATGGTCTCTCCCAGCACGACGAAGAACGCGAAGAAAAAGGTATTGCGAAGCGCCGTGTAGAACTCCGCATCGGTGAACAGCTGGATGAAGTTGCCTGCTCCGACGAACGTCGGTGGTCGATTGAGCGTGGCATCGAAGAAACTCAGATAGATCGCGTACAGCAGCGGATACGCCAGGACGACGACGAACAGGATCAGGTACGGCGACAACAGGATGTAGGCCGGCTGACTTTTGCGGAGCGTCTCACCAAACGAGGTCGGTCGCGAACGTAGTCCGCTGGTTCCGACGGATTCGACAGTTACAGCCATGGGTCGTACACCAATCAGCTGGACTTGTACAGGTTGGGGTACTGCGCGATGCTCTGATCGAGCAGTTGTTGCGACTGCTGTTGGGCTGTGGCCAGCTCTTCGTCGACGTTGGCGTTGGCACGGATGATGCGCTCCTGCGCCGCGGCCAGGATGTCATAGATTTTGGAGAACGCCGGCGAGACGCCGGCCGGCCGCGACGGAATGATCAGGATCGCCCACTTCCACTTCGGATCGTTGTTCTTCAGTGACTCAGAGGTGTTCTTGCTGACGGGCGTGGCCTGGGCGGCAATGTCGTCATCTGACAGTCCGAGATCCTTGCTCACGCCGAACTTCAGGTTCTGAACCTCGTCACTCGTCAGCCACATCATGAAATCGAGCGCTTCTTTCGGATGAGCGGCCGTTGCTGGGATGGCCAGCGCGCTACCGCCGCCGAACGTGACTGGCTGCGCGTTGGCATTCATGGACGGCGGCGGAGCGGCACGCCAGTCGGTCTTTGGATCATTCGCTTGAAGCGCCAGGGTGAAATTTGTGCTGGTGTCCATCGCCGCGCACTTGCGCGAGATCATCAGCTGGAGCTGGTTGTCGCCCGTTATTTCGTCAGTGTTGATCCATTGTTTTTGTGCCCACTCACCCAGGAACTTGTACGTGGCGCTCACGGCGGGTGTGGTGAACAGCGCCTTGGTCGGCAGAACATCGCGATCCCAGAGCGTGCCGCCGGCGTTCCAGATGTACGGCAACGTCTTGGCCGTGTTCTTGATGGGGTGGCACTGAGGCCAGGCGTTCGGCATCTTGGCCTTGATGGCCTCGTTGGTGGTGCGCAGGTCGGCCCAGGTCTGGGGCGGCTTGTCCGGGTCGAGGCCGACGTCCTTGAAGAGGGTCGCGTTGTAGATATAGCCGAATGGGTCATACTCGTACGGCAGGGCCCAGACGCCGTTGTTGACGATGACGTAGCCGCTGTTCAGCAGGCCCTGCGCGCGCGTCTTCACCGCGTCGCCGCCGATCGCGGTGAGCTCCTTGGTCGCGTCGGCCGCCATCAGATCGAGCGGCGTTCGACTGACCTCGATTTTGGCGACGTCGACCACGCGCTTGGCCTGGATGTTGAAAATCAGATTGGCGATGGCGTCGGTATCGCTTGGCCCAGCCATGGACGTGGTGGACAGGTACTCGATCTCGATGTCCGGGTGATCCTTCACGTAGCGGTCGACGAGCTTGCGTTCGGCGGCCTCGGCGCCGCGGGCATTGAAGTACACCAGGTGGACCTTGGCGCCAGTGGCGGCAGCACCGCTGGTCGTCGCCGCGCCCTGGTTCGGTGCGGGCTGACCGGCGGGCGTGTAGTTGCTGGCGCCCGTCCCGCAGGCAGCGATCAGGGTGGCGACGGTGGCGAGCGCCAGGAGTTGGCTAAGGCGATGGCTGTGCATACACGCATCCCCCATGCGAAACCGGCCGAGTCCACGGCCGCGACTTGGGGTGGCACCCCCTCGAGTGACACCCGATCGAGACAGAAAACCTTTTCTACAAACGTTTTCTGCCACTCTACACACCTCCTCGGCGCCTGTCAACCACTTCTTTACCGTCCCGCCGCGCAGCCGAGCGCATGTCGCCGTCAGCCGGCGCCAAACTCGCGCAACGCCGCCACGTCGGGCGCAACTCCGATGCCCGCGGCACTCCCAAGGTGCACCACTCCGTCGAATTCGAGCCGCGCTTTATCGGGGTACAGGGCCGACTCATCAATGAACTGGCTACCGTTCAGCGCGGCTGGTCCGCCAAAGCCATACACCAGCGCGACCTGACAGACCGCGGCTTTCGTCAGCAAGCCGTCGGTGAGGCCGCTCACCAGCAGGGGCAGGCCGGCTGCCTCAGCCGTGGCGATTTGCTGCAGGGTGGGCCAGATGCCACCACTGCGCGTGACTTTCACCACCAGGTAATCCACCAGACCCTCGGCCGCGTAGGCGAAGAAGTCGGCGGGCCCAACGCTGGCCTCGTCAACCGCCAGCGGTAACGATGAGCCCTGCCGGAGCGCGCGCAACAGGTGCAGCCGGTCCGCACTCATCGGCTGCTCGAGAACGTCCACGCCGGCGCTGGCGAATTCACCCAGGATCCGGCGCGCTTCGGGCAACTGAAAACCCTGGTTGGCATCGGCCCACACAAATGCATCCGCTCCGGCAGCAGCGCGCACAGCGCAAGCGACGGCTATATCGGTCGCCGGCGCTACGGCGGCTTTGAAGTTGAAGTGGCGATACCCTGCGCTGCGTGCCGCGCGGACTTCGTGAGCGGCCGCGTCCGCGTCGTGCGCGGTGACCGTATAGCTCAGCGCAACCGCGTGACGGTCGTCATTGCCGCCCAGATAGCTGCGCAGGGACATCTCGCTCGCTCGCGCGCACAAGTCGTGCACGGCCATGTCCACCGCGGCCTTGGCTATCGGTTGGCCGGTGCTCGGCCCCCGCCCGATGGCCTGGTGCATCCGCCGATGGAGACCCCAGCGGTCCGTCAGCGGCAGTCCGACTACCGCTGGCGCGAGGTAGCCGCGGATGGTCGTCGTAACCGACTCGAGCGTCTCGTATGCCCAGGCCGGGTGCGGTCGGCCCTCGCCCCAGCCAATTTCGCCCGCGTTATCGGTCACCCGTACAAACACATGTGGAGCGGTTCCCCCAGCCGTGCCCGCCAAGCCCGAGGCGAATTCGAAGGTCTTCACCACCGGCAGACGAGTCGGAAAGACGTCGACGCGCTCGATGGTGCGCGGCTTCATGTTTCTGGCAACCAGCTTGCGTAGCGCGGGTGGTCGGCGCCGATGGGCAGGGTGACGCTGCTTCCCGTTTCGGCTGAGTAGTACATGGCCGTGATGAGCTCAAGCGAGACGCGCGCGTCGACCAGCGTCACCGGCAACTCGTGCTCGTGGTGGAGTGCGTCGTAGAGGCGGTAGAACTGGCCCGCATAGAGTTCGGGCAGCGGCTGAAAGGCCGCCAGTACCTGTTCGACCTGTTCAGTCAACTCGGGCGTGTCGCCGACGAAGCTCCACGGGTCGCCGGAGTTGGTGTACGGGCGGGTGTTGCTTTCGGCGACCAGGCCGCTGAAGCAAAACCGATGGCGGGTCACCTCCGCGGCTGAGCCAAGCGTGACGCCGAGCGACGCCGCGGAACCGTCAGTCATTTCGAGGGTGACCGCCGCGCAGTCCTCGACTTCGATGTCGTTGACGCGTGTGGTGGTGTAGGCGAATACGCGTGCCGCCGGCCCGAGCACATAACACAACATGTCGTGGGCGTGGATCGCGTGACCAAGTAGCGCTCCGCCCCGCTCGGTGGCCCACTTCCCACGCCACGGCACCTCGTAGTATGCGGCTCGACGGCGCCAGGCCGTTTCGACGGTGGAGAGGTAGGGCTTGCCCGTCAAACCATGTGCCATCAGGAGCCTGAGCTTCTGCAGGCCGTGGCCAAAGCGGTACTGGAAGATGGGCATGATGCGTCGACCCGACTTCGCTTCTGCCTGGGCGAGCGCGTCCACCTCGCACAACGAGCTGACCAGCGGCTTTTCGCAGATGACGTGCTTCTTGGCTGACAACACCTGCTGGATCTGATCGAAGTGCAGGTGCGGCGGCGTGCAGATGTCGATCACGTCCAGGTCATCCATGCGGCAGAGCTCGGCCAAGTCGGTCACTACGCGCGCAATTCCGTGCTCGTCCGCAATCGGCCGCGCTCGCTCGGCGTCGATATCACACAGCGCCGTCACTTCGAAACGCTCGGCTACCGCTTGATAGCCACGCACATGCGCGCGGCCAATCCCGGCGCCCACGACCGCCACCCGCAGCCGGTCCGATGCTGCCATTACGTTGAAAGCGCCTGAACTTGCAGGCTGCGTGCCATGCCCTGCGCGCGAAGGGCCAGCTCTGAGGCCAGGAAACAGCGGGCCTGGGACATCGCCGTCTCGGTCCGCTCGCGCACACCGTTCAGCAGCCTACGCCCGAAAGGCAGGTCAAGGTCGCGGCAATCGATGTAGCGCGTTTCGCGCGGGTCGACCAGGAACGCCCGGCTTCAGTCCGTACCAGGAGCGCGCCCAACTTCGCCGCCAACTCGGTCTGCAGCCGTATGCCAAGCCGCCCGATTCAGCATGGCCGCGGCTGAGCAGTAGCGGGTCGCCGACAGTTTCAACGGCGCGTTTGACCGCGTCCGCGCTCGCGCGCAGTGTTTCACTCAGCGCAGTGCTTCCCATGTAGTTCCCGCCGCGTTCAGGCGGTGGGACGAGAGTGCGGCGTGAACGGCTCGATGAGGCAATGGCCCCACCCGGCGAGGGCGATCGGCGCGAGTCCGATGACTGCCACGAGTGTGCCCGCGACGCTCCCGAGCCCGAACAGGCCGTAGACGATCAGGCCAACCCCGAGCAGAAAACGCACCGAGCGCCCGATGCCGCTATTCATGAACCTAATGGTGCTAGACATGGACAAGACTCCCTCGTGTTGCTGTTGCCCATCAGTCTTACATACCCCCACCAGGTATATGAACACCCGCCGGGGTAGTTCTCGCGGTAGGCAAAGACCACCCCTGAGGGTGGGGGCGGAAATACGGAGTGGGGGTATTACGAGGACAGACAGCGCGTCAGCACATCCAGACATTCGCTGTGGCGCATATCGCCATATCGGGCTGACGCGTGAGGAGGTCGACGAAATGGCTCAGACCGCAACCCAGACCAGTCTGCCGCGCGAGGAGCTGTATGCCTTGCACGCCAGCTTCTGCCAGGGGCTCAGCGACCCCAAGCGATTGTTGATCGTGGCGGCGCTCCGCGACGGCGAGAAGAGTGTCGGCGATCTCGGCCAGCTCGTCGGTGCCCGCCAATCCAACGTCTCACAACACCTGGCCCTGATGCGCCACCTCGGACTGGTTGAAACCCGCCGGGCCGACGGCAACGTCCTGTACCGCCTGGCTGACCCACGTATCGCGGAGGCCGTCGAGCTGCTGCGCGCTGTGCAGGCCGACCTCCAGCGGCGGCGCTCGTCTGCGCTCGCAGTTGTCTTCTGAGTAGGAGAATCTCCATGCCTACGATCACCACCCCGCAGCAGCAAGCAATCGAAGCAATCGTCAGCCCAGATCGGGCCCGCTTCGATACGCGCGAGCGGCGCATCTACTCGCACGACACGGGCGTCCTGCCCGGAGCATTCCGTCTGCTCGCCGGGCCCAGCCTGGCCGATGGCGTGGCACAGCCCGAGTCCGAGGCGCAAGTCGTCGAGCTCGTACGCTACGCGGTTGCCGAGGGCATTCCGCTGGTGCCGCGCGGCAAAGCCACCTCCGGCTACGGCGGCGTGGTCCCGGCGCATGGCGGGCTGGTGCTGGATCTCACGCGATTGAAAGGCATCGTCTGGGCCGACCCCGAAGACCTCACGGTAACGGTACGGGCGGGCACAGTCTGGCAGGACCTCGAGGAAGCCCTGGCCGCCTACGGGCTGGCGTTGCGCCTGTATCCGACGAGCGCGCCGGCCTCGACCATCGGCGGCTGGCTGGCGCAGGGCGGCGCAGGCATCGGCAGCCATATGCACGGCTGGTTCGTCGACAACGTGCTCGGGGCGCGAATCGTCACTGGCACTGGCGAAGTCCGCGAGGTCGCCGGTCCGGAGCTGGCGGCGATCTCGGACGCCGAAGGCACGACCGGCATCATCACCGAGGTCACCCTGGCCGTCAGGCGCGCGGCTGAGCAGGCCAGCACGGCGGTGAGTTTTCCAGACGCTCAGCATCTGACGGACGCCCTCAAAATGGTGACCGCCCAGAAACTGCCCATCTGGTCAATCACGTTTGTGAATCCGACCATGGCGCGGCTGAAGAATGCCGGACCGCCCAAGACACACCAGGGCCACCCGCTGCCGAGCGGGCCAGCCTTGCCCGAGGACGCCTATGTCGTCCTGTTCAGCTACGAAACAGACCAAGCCCAAATCGTCGTCGACGGACTGCGCGATATCGCGGCTACCACCAGCGGGCGCCGCCTGCCGGCGGCCATGAGCCGCCACGAGTGGGACGAGCGTTTCAAACCAATGCGCCTGAAGCGACTGGGTCCATCGGTGGTGCCGGCTGAAGTCGTCGTGCCGCTGGCGAATCTGCCGGCGGTCCTCGACGACCTGGCAGCCGCCATCAAAGCGCCACTCGCGATCGAGGGGCTCTCGGTACACGGTCAGGAGATCGTGCTGCTGGGCTTCATCCCCCACGACGAGCGGACACTCGGCTACACCTTCGGCTACGGCTATGCGTTGAGCGCCATCCGGGTTGCCGAACGTCATGGCGGGCGCGCCTACAGCACGGGCCGCTACTTCTCGAGCCGCGCGGACTCCATTCTCGGTCCCGCACGGATCGAGGCGATGAAGCTGGCCAGGGGCCGCAACGACCCGTCAGGCATCTTGAATCCGGGCAAGCTCGTGTTCGGGACTGGCCTGATCGGCGGCGTCATCGGACTGGCAGCCGGCATGGAGCCGCTGGTGCGGACCTTCGCCAACGTGCTCGGCCGACCCGCCGAGCCGTTGGAGCGCAAGGCGCCCGCGAAGGGCTTTCCGGCTGACGTGGCCAGTTATGCTTACGCCTGCGCCCAGTGCGGTTACTGCGTCGACACCTGCACCCTGTATCAAGGCCGCGGCTGGGAGTCCAGCGGTCCGCGCGGCAAGTGGTCGTTCCTGAAGGACGTGCTGGAGGGCAAGGACAAGTTCGATCAGCAGATGACCGATACGTTCCTGTTGTGCACCACGTGCGAGAAGTGCGACGTCGTCTGCCAGCTGGACCTGCCCATCGAGCCGACCTGGGGGTTGCTGCGAGGCAACCTGGTCCAGGACCGCGGCTTCGGGACCTTCCCGCCCTTTGAGATCATGGCTTCGAGCCTGAAGGGCCAGAAGAACATCTGGGGCGGTCTGCAAGACAACCGCGACCAGTGGGTCACCGAGGAACTCAAACCGGTTATCAAACCAACGGCGAAGATCGCGTACTTTGCTGGCTGCACCGCCAGTTTCGTCGAACAGGATATCGCTCAGTCGGCGGTGAAACTGCTGGACGCCGCGGGCGTCGACTTCACCACGTTGGGCAAGGACGAGATGTGCTGCGGCATCCCGATGCTGGTGGCGGGCAAGTGGGAGCTATTCGAAGAAGCACTGCGCCACAACACGGCGGCAATGCAGGCCAAGGGCGTCGAAGAGGTCATCACCTCCTGCCCGGCGTGCTGGCTGGTGTGGAACACGTACTACCCCCAGTGGGCCGAAAAGCTCGGCATCCCGTTCGACTTCAAGGCCAAGCACTACTCGCAGATCCTGGCCGAGAAGATCTCCGCCGGCGAATTCGCGCTGACCGAGGTGCCCGAGTCGCTCAAGGGCCTGATCGAGGCGAACGGCACCGCCACAGTGACGTTCCACGACTCGTGCCACATCGGCCGGGCTGGCGGTGTCTACGAACCGCCGCGCGACCTGATTCGCGCGATCCCAAACGTCCAACTGGTCGAGATGGCGCACTCGAAAGAAGATTCGATGTGCTGTGGCTCGGTGCTCACCCGCATCGGCGAGCCGCACCCGACCTCTGAGAAGCTGGGCGGCATGCGCATCGCCGAAGCCGAGGCGACTGGTGCGGACGCACTCCTGGCCCTGTGCCCGTGCTGCCAGTTCCAGCTCCGGGTGAGCGCCGACGAGAAGGGCTCCACACTGCCGGTGATCGACCTGGCGCGCCTGGCGGCCGAGGCGCTCGGCGTGAAGGGCCTGCCGGATCCGAATCCGGAAGTGCTCTCGCAGTGGGCGATGTTCGAAAAGTTCATCATGCTGATGTCGCCTGACGGCATGGTTGGGGTGATGGACGCGCTCACGCCGAACCTGCTGGACGCCATGCCGCTGGGCATGGGGGCGATGATGCGCACGATCGGTCATGCACCGGCGGTCATCCGCGAGCCGATGTTCAAGATCATGGCGCCCATGATGCCGGTGTTGTTCCCGATCCTGTTGCCGGGGATGATGCCAGAGGTTCTGCCGCACATGATCCGCCTGGTGGAGCAGACCATCGACATGCCGGACTACCTGCGCAACCAGCTGCCGGACCTGTTCCCGGAGGTGGTCGACAACGTCATGCCGAAGATGCTGCCACAGATCACGCCGAAGTACGTGCCGATCCTGTTCGACCACCTGCGCAATTAGTCCAACCCGTTCTCTTCAGGCGGCGGTGGGTGCGAACATCCACCGCCGCTCGTTCAACTTCGAGGCCTTTTCCAATGGCAGATGTCTCCGCTACCTGGACCAGTCCCACCGGCTCGCAGTGTGTCGCCACCGGCTCGGGCGGCCACTCCGTTGTCATGGATGCCCCCAATGGCCGCGCTGAATGGTCCGGCTTCAAGCCGTCCGAGCTGCTGCTCGCCGCGCTGCTCGGGTGTACCGGTGTAGATTTCACCAGCATCCTGGCCAAGCAGCGGCAGGTCGTGACCGCGATCTCCGCCGAGGCGCACGGCGAACAGGACCAGGACCCGCCATGGGCCTATCGTCACATCGACGTCGTCTTCACCGTGCAAGGGCCCAACCTGAACCAGCGCGCAGTGGATCGTGCGCTCACGCTGGCGTTCGAAGGCTATTGTTCGGTCGGCGCGACGCTCGCCGGTACCGCCAGCATCACGCATCGCGCGGTCATCACGCAGCCGGAGGCGGTAGGCGCCGCAGCCTGATGGACCACCAGGTGCTCGAGGCCGGCTCCGCCGCGATGGCCGAGATCATCGACGAATTGGCGCGTGTGCACGGTGTCAGGAAATGCATGGGCTGCGAGTGTTTCCTGGCCGTGGTGCAAGCGATTGACAAAGAGCTCGCCCCAATCCTCATTGTCGATGACGAACCGAAACCTGGGTCGACCTGGTCCAGGGCAGACAGATCGCGCAACCGAGACAGCCGTGCGGTTGTGTCTGACCCTGCTCTGGAACTACCTGGAGCGGGAAGGCTTCACCGTCGCCTCCGCCCACGACGTGGTGCTTGCCCCTGGCGGCGCCGACTGGCGGCTGAGCAACCCTGGCAATGTATACCCTATAGGGGTATACTGTGAGCATGCCACTGTTTGAGTACGCCTGCGCGGACTGTGGGCGCACCGACGAGCACCTGGTGCGGGTGCCCGCGCCTGAGCGCGTCCCCTGCAGCGCGTGTGGAGCCGAGGCGCGGCGGCTGGTTCCGTTGCTCGCGCGCTCTGGCGGCGAGTGTTCGCCCGCAGTCTCGGGTAGCACTTGAGCCCCACGCTGGACGTCGTGAACGCCCATGCCCTTCGGACTCGAGATTTCACCCGACCTCTTTTTCTTCGCGGGTCTGGTCGCCATCGGGGTGATCTATCTGCGCAGCGGCGGCGCGACGTGAGCGCTGCCAAAGCCGCCCCGTGTGCGCGGTCCAGATGCCAGGGAAGCCACCGATGAGTCGACAGCCCGCACCAGTCGCTGAACCGACGCATGCGCCGGAGCAGGTCAAGCGACTCCGCAATCGACTGAACCGTGCGGAGGGTCAGGTCCGCGGCGTGCAGCGCATGCTGGACGAGAACCGCCCGTGTGAGGAAGTGGTGACACAATTGCTCGCTGCGCGCAGCGCCCTGGACCAGGTCATCCGCGAGGTGCTCTCGGAGCGTGTCGCCGAGTGTGTCATGACGCTGCCGCCCGAAGCGGCGCGAGCGGCGGTCTCACGCGCGGTTGGGCTCCTCGTGCGAGCCTGAGGCACCGCACCCGAAGCCGCTTGAATTCTGCATCACTGCGCCGAGTCGGCGACTAGAAGGAGATTCCCATGACTTCACATACCGAGGCTCCCGTTCGTAGCTATGGCTTCGGCGCCACCATCAACCTGCCGTACGATCGAACCCTGGAGCGCACCCGGGCGGCGCTGAAGGAGCAGGGTTTTGGCGTGCTGACCGAGATCGACGTCAAGCAAACGCTCAAAGCCAAGCTGGACAAGGACTTCCGACCGTACATCATTCTCGGCGCCTGCAACCCGCCGCTGGCTCACCGCGCCCTCAGCGCCGATCTCGGCATCGGCTTGCTGCTGCCGTGCAACGTTGTGGTGTATGACAACGGCGACAATACGAGCACCGTCGAGGTCATGGACCCCGAGGCTGCCCTCGGGCTAGTCGGCGACAACCCCACTATTGCCGACGTAGCGCATGAAGCCAGCGCCCGCCTGCATCAGGTGCTCGACGCGCTTGCCGCTGCCTGGAACTGATCGAAACCGGCTCGGGCCGGCGCGACGAGGCTACCAGAGGGACGGTCGAGCCGCGCACCGCGTGACCGACGAGCGGAGCGGTCACGCCACAATTCACCCTCCATGGACAGGGTCAATCCCCAGAACACGTTCCAGCAGCCGCCAGCGCCAGATGCCCCGGAGCACCAATGCCCATAGCGCGGCGACAAATGTGAGCAGCACGTAGTCAACCAGCGTGAGTGGTTGCAACTCGAACACCTCTCGCAGTCTCGGTTCTACAGCGATTACCGCGAAGGTGGCTGCGAGCGCCAGCCCCAGCGCAAGGTGCCTCCAATTCACGCCCCGCCAGCCTGGAACCGGCACGCCGTGCGGCTGCACAAACATGATCAGCAGCAGCCCGCAGAGGATCGATAGTGTCGTGAGCGCGGTGCGTGCGACGGACCGAGATTCGGGCGAATTGGTCGCGTCGGTCGCAAGGTGAAACCCCAGCACTGGGCCGAGCAAGAGATAGCCGATGTAGACGCTGAAGCCCGTGACCGCCAGCGCGCATGCCGCTGGCACCACGAAGTGAAACACGGATGACGCGTGCTCGCGTGGCTCCATCGGCCTGGCCCACGCAGCCAGCGCCAGTGTGGGGAGGCCCACCGTGAGAAGTGTGACGAGGGCATTTTGTTTGGGCGCGAAGGGAAAGCCAATGTCGACCACCGCCAGCATCACGATGAGCAAGGCCATGTACAGCACGCGTGTCAAAAACAGCTTGAGAATCGCGTGCATCCCACCTCTGATTCGCTGACCCTCATGCAATGCGAAGGGAAGCGCTCCGAAGTTGTCTTTGAGCAGCACCATATCTGCGACGGCACGCGCGGCCGCGGTGCCGCTTTGCATCGCGATGGCGAGGTCGGCGGCCTTCAGTGCGAGCACGTCATTGACCCCGTCACCGATCATGGCGACGTACTTCCCTCGCGCCCGGAGGGAGTTGACCAGCATCTCCTTTTGGGCGGGTGTCACCCGGCCGAAGATCGTGTTGCCGGCCAGGAGCTCGATCAAGCTGGCAGGGTCGATGCCGGCCAGGTCCGGTCCAGAGACGAGCTTCGCGTCGGATGACATGCCGGCCTGGAGCGCGAGCGCGGCGACAGTGCGCGGGTCATCACCCGAAAGCAATCTGAGCTGCACGCCTACCGCGGCGAACTCGGCGAGCGTGCGCGCCGCATCATGCCGCAACTCATCCGACAGCGCCACAACCCCAAGGGCGTCGAGCCGATCCGGGACGTGCGCGTTGCCATCGGCCTGAAGGCGATGGCCCGTGCAAGCGCGGGCCAGGAGCAATAGACGATACCCCCGGGATACCCACGTCTGGGCCTCGCCTGGCAGCGACTGGCCGGCTCGCAAGTGCGATTCCAGTATGTCGGGCGCTCCCAGCACGTACAACTGCGGCCCACCTGATTCGGCCAGGGTCAAGGCACTCCATTTGTGCGCCGATGAGAACAGCACCTCGTCGACGACCGTCTGTGCCACCGCCGGAAACGCTTCCCGGAGGGCATCCAGGGTTCGATTGGTATCTGAGCTGCTTGCCGCGTAGGAGCCGAGCTGGCTGCGAAACTCGGCCTCAGTTCCTCGTAATGCCAGCGTCTCGGCAACCTTGAATCGGTTGGTGGTCAGCGTGCCTGTTTTGTCAAGGCACAGGACATCCACGTGGCTTAGCGATTCCACCGCGTTTGCCTGCTGGACCAGTGCGCCTTTGCCAGCAATCCGCACCGCGCCCATCGCATACGCTACGGCGATTGCCAGGAACAGACCGTTCGGAATCAGCCCAGCTATGACAACAGCCGTGCGCACGCTCTCGACCAGCGACGTTTGATCCAGCGCGTTGGACAACGCGACCAGGATTTCGAAGAACACGACCAACGCGAGGCTGACGCGGACCACGCGATTCATCTCGTCTTGAAGGGGTGTCAGCACGCGTCGAAATGCCCGAGCGCTCGTCGCAAGCTGGTTCGCGGTGCTGTCCGCGCCCACTCGCTGGGCGACATATTCGACGCTTCCGGCGGCGCAGAACGTCCCCGCAAACACTCGGTCGCCCTTTTGCTTCGGGACCACGTCGGACTCGCCAGTAAGTAGCGCCTCGTCTACGTCCGCGGAGCGGTTGCCTACCGCTACGCCGTCAGCCGCGATCTGGTCACCCGCCGTGGCCACCAGCAGATCTCCCAGAACGACGTCGGTTGGATCGATGCGCTGCTGGAGCCCGTCGCGGATGACGGTCACATCAGGGCGTGTTAGTACAGCAATGCGATCCAGAACCAGTTTGGCGTGGATCTCCTGTACGAGCCCCACCGTCATGTTAACTGCCACCACACCTACCGAGACCAGTGCGTCTGAGCCGCGTCCCAGCGCGATGAGCGCGACTGCCAGACCGAACAAGACGCCATTGATGAACGTGAAAACGTTGTCTCGAACGATCCTGACGTAACTGCGGCTCGTTGGAAGAGCTGCCGCATTGGTCTGGCCGGCCAACCGGCGGGCTTCAACTTCGGCCGTAGTCAGGCCCGATGGCAAACCGCCGTCTGCGACTCCAGGCGCAAATACTCGCGCACTCCTCATGTGTGTCGCGGTCGCTACGGGGTTGGTCACAATCGGTGAATCCGTCGCCCGATCATTTCCGAAGCGACACGCAGCAGCCAGATCGATCCGCCAGTGGATTGCGCGATCGAACGCGCGAACGGCAGCGCGGCGTTCGATTCCGCGCTGCCGTCCACGGGGACCACAATGGTGGTGAACATCTTGTGTCCAGAATCGCTGTTCCTGGTTGCCAGCGCGGTTGCACGTTGTCAACACGGGGAAACGCAAATTCGCACGCAGTCTGCGGCGCGCGCTCCGGAGACAGGCTCTGAATCAGGCTTGTGCCCAGCCGCCAGGCGGTCGGGAGAGCCTTAACCGCGTGGTCGGAGATGGAGCTGCGGGCTGCGGTGGCCAAGCACGCTCGAGGTCGGAGGATACGAGTATGCTCGATCGTGTGGCCGACCAGTGCCATCACTCGAGCGAATGTTGACGGCATCCCAGCTCCTTGCCCTGCGCCGTGTGGTGCGCCGGCGGCGTCGGCGCACTCCGCATTCGAGATACCCGGCACTGGTCATGAATTGATCGATCAGTCGCGAACCTGCACGCTTCGGGCGAGGCCGAAGCGGCTGACTCGAGGAGAGTCCGCCTGACCATCGCTCGAAAGGTTGCTCCATGGCAATTGTGTATCCGCGAACTACCCACCGCGAAGCGCACTTCACGGGTAGCGCCACCGTGCGCGACGTCGTTATCGGCATGTCCGATGGACTCACGGTGCCGTTCGCTCTGGCGGCAGGCCTGTCCGGCGCCGTAGACAGCAGTTTCGTTGTCCTGGTGGCCGGAGTTGCCGAAATGGCGGCCGGGTCGATGGCCATGGGCCTCGGCGGCTACCTGGCTGCACGCAGCGAAGCGGACAGCTACCGCTCGGAGCTGGCACGCGAGCACGCCGAAGTGCGAGATGTGCCAGATGTGGAGGCGCAGGAGGTGCGCGATATCTTCCGTCGGTACGGACTCGAAGGCACGGCGCTGGAGTCGGCCGTACAAGCGGTGCGGTCGAGTCCCGAGGGGTGGGTCCGCTTCATGATGCGCGAGGAGTTAGGACTCGAGGAGCCGGACCCCAAACGTGCTCCTCGAAGCGCGGTAACGATCGGCCTCTCCTACATTGCGGGTGGGCTCTTACCGCTGAGTCCGTACGCATTGGGGCTCCCGTTGAGCGTGGCATTCTTCTGGAGCATCGGCGTCACGCTGCTCGCGCTGTTGGCCTTCGGGGCGGTCAAGGCACGCTTCACCGGAGTGCCTATCTTGCGTGGAGCCCTCCAGACGGTTGTGGTTGGTGGCGTGGCCGCCGGAGTGGCCTACGGCCTGGCGCGCCTGGTCAGTCGATTCGGAGCGTAAGGACTGGCGTCGGCCAGGGGCCACCCTTCAACGTAACTCGTCGAACTGAGTTGGGCCGTCGATCGTGGCGTTTCGCAGCGAATGCGCAGTTAAGCTGGGAGTGTCTGGCCGAAGCCGATTGGCCGGCGATCGGCACGCTGCCGCACAACGCCACCTGTTCAACCGCTTCCTCGGCTGCCTCTATTACTGCCTCCAGACACGCCAGACCTATGCCGAAGACCTGGCCTTCCCGACAGCTCAGCCGATCGCTGCTCGACAAGCTGTGTTCCCTGGCTGTCTCGGCATAATCCCCGGCTGGGGTACGCCGAGCACCTCGTCGCGCCGCGGCGGAACGTGCACTTCGCCGTTACCCGCAACAACCTGCGCGGGTCCGGTGGAATCGTGCCGCTCCAGAAAAAGCTCTGGAAGGCCGGGTGCTTCATCCGTTGTCGTTGCCAGTGAGCGAGCAGTGCAGTGGCGTCCTGGCGCATCCCTGCAGACCTGCCTACCGGACGATCCATGACGGCGAGTCTCGACTTTCGTCGTTGCGGTCGATACTCACATTCAGCTAGTGCCGGTGCCGACACCGCGGCCAACCCACGCTTGCGCCGGCAACGCATGAAGACGTTCCAAGTTCATCGGGGATTCCGTGCGGTGCACTACGAGCAGGATCAGGATTGGAGCGAGAGGGTTACCTGCTCGCCATCGCCAAGCGTGTGTTTCAGAAGCACGAGCAGATCGGACGCGGCGTCATCATGTCGCTGTCTCAACTCCTCGAGTAGTTCGGACGTTACCGTCACCGGCCTCTCCACAGGCAGATATGCGGCGTGCGCCTGCAGATCAGCACAGGTGACCACCGCGACAGAGCGGCCGGTCGCAGCATCGATGACGGTCATGACGCGGCGATGGGGATCGGCATCAAGGTCACGTGCCGACCAGCCCTCTTCGGACGCGAGGCGGATCGCACGCTGCGCGTCGCGACTTACCCAGAGGGACCCGGACGGTTCGTCCAGCGCGGTAGTGACGATCGCCGCCGCGGCGTCCTGGCGACCAAGCCTGCGTGCGCTGGCGGCCATGCGCTGCACCCGGTCCGGGTCGTCCAGCAGACGATCGAGTTTGTAGCCGACGGTCGTCTGGTAGTTACAGCGCCCCGCCGCACCTTCCTCCAGCAAGAAATCGCTATTTCGCACTTCCTGGCCAGGAATAGGGTTGATCAGCACCATCGGCAGCCCGACGGCCATGCATTCCGACGATGACAGGCCGCCCGGCTTCCCGACGAACAGCGTCGCCACGCGCATCAGGTCCGCCATATCGCTGGTATACCCCAGCACGCGGTAACGATCGGCCTGGCCCGCCACCAGCGTCGTGATCTCCTCTTGCAACTTCTGGTTGCGCCCGCACACGACAACGGCCTGGAACGGGTTGCGCATACGCAACGTCTGGGCCACAACAGCCTGTGCATAAGCGCCACCCGCCGCCCCGGCGGAGATGAGTAGCGTCGGCACATCCGACCGCAGCTGATAGCGCGCAAGTACCGCCGCGCGTTCAACCGGCTCGCTGAAGATGGCTCGCACCGGTATTCCCGAGACGGTGATGCGATCGGCCGGCAGGCCAATTTCGACCATATGCGCTCGCGTCTCGTCGCGCGCGACGAAAAGACCGTTGAAGGGGGTGCTGAGCCAGAGCCCCTGGAAGTCGTAATCGGTGGTAATGACGAAGAGGCTGCTGCGTATCTGTCCGCGAGCGCGCAGAAGAGAAGCCAGGCGGGCGGGCAGAAAATGCGTGCTGAGGACAATGTCCGGCTGGTAGCTCTGGATCGCTCTGGCCACCTCGGTCGTGTTGACTTGATCCAGGAGCCACAACGGGTCGCGAGTGCGGAACGGCGTGTCACGCTTGTCATAGCTCCAGCCGACCAGCCATGGCACCGCATTGACTAACCGAAAGTACGCATCGTCATACAGTCCGCGGTAGAGGTCACTCGTCAACTCGAGTACGTCGAACGTCTGGACCGCCTCCACATTCGGCTGCGCCCGAGCATGAGATTCGAGCACGCCGGCCGCGACGTTGTGACCGGAGCCGGCACCGGCGCTCAGAATCAGGACGCGCTTACCCGGTCCCTCGCTGCCTCGAGCTGGGGCACCAGTCTGTGCCTGCCGGCCGACGTCGCCAGACGATGGTGCCTCAATCATTGGAGTTGAGCCGCTTCGACCGTTGCCGAGCGTAGGGTACTCAAAAAGTTCGCTGCTTGTGTTGCCGTGCCTGCCGGATGATCCGGTCCTCCCGATTGTGTGCGGCCGTACGGGCGTGCCGAGCCGTTCGGACTTACGCGAAGATGTGGCTTGAACGCGCGGCCCGCGCACCTCATGGCGCGCAGGCAGCTGGTCACAGCACATTCCGGTGGTGACTGTTAGCGCGGTCGCCTGCGATGACAGTGACATGAGATCCTCAAACACATGGCTTATCGAGTGAGCTGATCTTCGATCGGCGTTGCTGCGTTCAGTTCGTGCTGTACAAGTGCCTCGATCAGCAGCGTCAGGCGTGCGACTTCTCGTTCGGCCTTCACATTGACCTCGTAGTCGGCCTTCGCGCGAGCGTCGGCGACTGCGCTCTGGCGGTTCTGCGCGATCATCACGAAGGTCGACAGGAAGATTGCCTCCAGTGAGACGATGAGGGTGAGCAGTCCGAATGGGAACGGGTCCCACGGAACGAGGCCGAAGCCCATGGCCAGGAGCAGGCCGCTGTTGGCGAGAACCCACA
>DATGEP010000395.1:0-2011 GCA_035310125.1 Ktedonobacterales bacterium | reverse complement strand
CGCTGGCGGTGTTTCGGCGAAGTAGAAAATGAGGGTCCCGCTCGAGTCGACGTCCAACAGGCTTGGCACGGCGGGCGGCGGAAGCACCGTGAACCGCTGCACGATCGTGGTGGCGGCGAAGAAACTGAGATGTGCCGTAGTGGATCGTCATGGCAGCGTCGCCGGGTAGAGCCGCTTGAGTTTGATGCGTGCGTCGTCGGTGGTGAACTGCCAATCGATGTCTGACTGGTTGACGTTGCGATCGTGGCCCCAAGCGCTTACTTCGTCGACGAGCGCGTCCCGGTCCGGAATGCGGCGATCCAGGCATTGGCGGGTCAGCACGCTCAGTTCGGTCTCGGCCATGTTGAGCCAGCTGCCGTGCTTCGGGGTGTGATGGACGTCGAGCTTGGTGGCCAGCCGCTTGGCTTCGGCGGGCGCAAACGCCTCGTACAGCGATCCGGCCGTGTGGATGTTCAATTGGTCCATGACGAGTACAAGCTGCTCGACATCGGGAAAATGCACATCGACCAGGTGTTTGATAACGTGCGCGAAGTCGATCGCCGTCCGGTGATCGCCGACGACCACCTCGCGCCAGCCACGCAGTGGCTCGGTGATCATGAACACAGCTGCCACCCCGTGGCGCTCATACTCATAGTCGTAGCGAGCTGGTTGGCCTGGCGCCATCGGCAGCGGTGTGCGCGTTTCGGCCACCAATTGCACGCTGGTCTCGTCCAGACACACCACCGGTCGGCGCGGATCGTACGGCCGCATGTAGACGTCCAGCACGTCTTCCATGTGGTAGACGAACTCGCCGCTCGGCGCCTCCGGCAGACAATATTGGCGCTTCAGCCATGGCTTGAGTTCGTTTTTTTAAGTGTTTGCCGCACGGTTTCGTACGAGATGTCGTCCACGACCTCCAGTTCGACCAATTTGTCGGCCAGCAGGCGCAATGACCAGCGGTTACGGCCTTTCGGTGCCGGACTGCACGCCAAGGCCACGAGGTGTGCTTCCTGGACTCCGTCTAGCTTGCGCGGATGCACCTGGCGCGACGGCCGCGGACGCAGCGCCGCCTCGACCCCTCCCTCGACACACCGCATGCGGACACGCTCCACCGTCGAGCGGTTGACCTCCACCGCTTCAGCGATCTCGTCGTCGGTCAGACGCGGACCATCGACGCCTTCGTCTGTCTTCAAGAGGATGCGCGCGTGCATCAGGGTCCGCGCCGAAGCTTTGCCTTTCGACACCAACGCCTGCAACTGGGCCCTCTCTTCGGACGTCAGTTTGACCCGGTACACCTTCATGGAACCGCACTTTACCGGAAGCCACCTACTGGGCGATCCTGCCCTGACATGCTACTAGTCTTTGCCTCTATGATGAATCCTGGCGAGATCTGAGACCCCGCTGGAGCCCCGCCGGGCACCTCGAACGTATCCGCTGGTGGCTTGCGCGCACAGCTTCTGGCAGACTGCACGCGTCGGATCAGCCGCTGGAGCCGTTGCTGCTTGGCGGATGGGTGCCACCGCTCATTCTGCCGCCCGATTTTTTCGACGCTACTGAAGCGGAACCGGCGGCCCTTGAAATCACGGCGGTCGATGGCGGCGGTACCAGGCCGATCTATCTGGCCCAGGTGCCTCGACAAGGTGCACCGGAAACTGACCGGAAGAGTCGCTTTGTCGCTACCGTCGTATTTGGCAGTCCGCAGCCCCACGGGTCAATAAGCCAAATTCCGACGACGTTGGCGGAGTTACACGAATTCCTGATAAGCGCTCATGTCAATCTCCTGGATGAGCTCCGCTCGCGATTTACAGCGTGGGTGCGAGATCAAGTGACGCTGGCTTCGCCACTAATCATTGTCGTGGTGCTTCGCAAGGCGCGCGCGGCGGGTGGTGAGGAAGAGGCCTCGGAGGTTTGGGCGTTCGCCAGCCCAGGCAATACGGTGGCCGATATTGGCGAGAAGGTCGGGATCTGGCATCAGCTCGATGGAGGTGTGGGTTACCTCATCCCACCAGACCTTGAGAGGAATGGGGCTGAC
>DATGEP010000394.1:0-25032 GCA_035310125.1 Ktedonobacterales bacterium | reverse complement strand
TAGGAGGTTGCGATGAGCACACCGTTCGTAAGTCGCGGTTTCCAGGGACGCCGCCAGCGCTCCGAGGCGGCGCGGCGCCTCCCGCACCACTAAGCGCGGAACACTGCGGCCGCTTACTGTGATACCCAGCAGTGGAGCAAGACGTTGGGTTCCCCGCCTGCCGAGCGTCAGCCCAAGGGTGCGTATCTGGCGGCTTCTGCAGCTATTTCCGGTGCATCTCCAACTTCTGGAATGGCGCTGGCTACGTGATGGAATGCAGCGACGGCATGTATAGCAAGTCCGGTGGCCGCAGAGGTTCCTGTTCATACCACGGCGGCAATTGGCGGCCGCTCTACGCACAATGATCGTGTCACACGCGCACTAGCGACTCCTCGGGCGCTCAGGCGGCCATCTCTCTCAGAGGCATTATGAGCTTGAGCGCCTTCGCCAACTCCACTGACGGCGTCATCCCTCTCCCCGCTCCTCACGGCGATCGCGTCCAGGATTCGCCAGGGTCGCCGTGACGCCCGAGACGCCGGAGACGCCGGAGACGTGGAAGACGCAAGCTGAAACGCCGTCCACTGCTCGCTCGTCGCAGCACCGCTTCCGCATAACGCGCCAGTCGCGAGCGGGTGTGACGTTGCATTTCCTCATGCGGCATGCCTGCGGTCGGGCCTGCGGCCCCACGCAATGAGTGATGCGCCTGCACGGCGTGTAACACGCCTGGCAGGTCGGCGGCGGTCGCTCGCTGGCCAGCAGCCCACGAGTTGATCTCGGCGCCCAGGAGCAAGATAAACGCCAGATAGTAGAGGAATAACAAGATCACGAGCGCAAACGCGGCGATCGTGCCGTAGTTATCGGCATGCAGCAGATACTGCTGGTACAGCCGAAACACGCCTTCATAGAGCACGAGCAATATGGCGGCCACGAGCGTACCCTTCCAATTGGCGCGCCAGGTACGCAGGGCGCGGCTCCGATGCGGCACGAGCGCGTAGGTGACGCCGAAGAACAGCAGCGCGGCAAAAAACCAGACGAGCAGTCGCACGCCATCCGAGAGGAGTGCGGCGAAGGGGCTCTGACCACTGGGATCCACCAGGGAGACGAGTCCCGTCGGCAGGATTGTGACCAGGAGAACAATTGGCGCAACGAGCAGGTAGAGCGCCAGCATGCCAAACGCCATGCAGTTCTGGCGCACTGGATCGCGCCCACGGAGCCGGAAGATAATCCCAAAGCAGCCCTCCAGCGTCACGAAGAGGCGTGAGCCAGCAATACCGGCAGCCACCAGACCCACAACGAGCAGGAGTCCGACGCTCTTCTTGAGATGTGCGCTCACCGCCTGGACAAGGATAGAACCAGTGGATCCCGGAAGAAGATCCGCCAGGGCGCGCTGGATCCGCAGCTCCACGGCGGGCGATAGGTGGTCGAGCGCCACGCCGCAGCCCGCAAAGAGCAGCAAGAGCAACGGGAAGAGCGCCATCAGAAAATTGTAGGCCAACAGCCCGGCCAGGTTGAAGATCCAATCGTTGTTGAGTTTCGTCCAGAAGCCATGCGCCGTCTCCACAACGCTCCCCGCGCGCGACGGTCGGGACGTGTGCGCGGTGGACACTGTATGAGCATGAGCCTCGATCAGTGGCGCAACGTGTTGCACTGGCTGCGGCAATTGCGGTAACTGCGGCAGGAGATGCCTGGTCTCATGGATAGTCGCGTGCCTCTGCCCCCGAGGCGCCTTTCGTCCCATGGTGCTTCGCTCCTCTCTCCGGTCTCCAACCCTACCCCGTTCGTCTCGTTATCCATTTCGTTGCGACGCTCCAGGCGCAGTTCACAGTAAGGCGTCCTCAACCATGTGAAGCAAACCATACCCAGAACCACGCGCACATCACACGAATGTACGACGCAAGCCCTATTCCTGCCCGAAGCGACTGAGTTACCGGAAACCTGACTGCCAACATGGGGAGTGCTACAAAATGCGTGCCAACGTGCCGCCATTCCTCTCACAGGAAGCTGGCATGCGTCTTGCGGCATGCAGGCCGCGAATGGCGCCATTTGGCGCCAATGCACGTGTGCGCATGCGCAATGCCCAGATCGCCACGGTGGCGTCAGGGTGGAACTGGACTGCTACGGAAATGGTATCGGGACTGGATGGTACGCGGACGTCAGCGACGACATCCGCGGGAAAGAGAGCGTCCGCATGAGGAAAACCGCGCCCCTGCTCATCGCCCCTGAATGTTCAGCGCCCGGATGTCATCACAATGGGGATCACGGTCTGATGATCAAGTGCCGCGGTTGCGGCCACTGGTTCTGTGAGGAACATATCGAGCCGAATGGCACGGCTGAAGAGAGCGCGAGCGAGCGTCTCGCAAGCGTCCCCACGGTCAAGTTCGTGGATACTGGCGTGAGCGGCCTCACGTACTACCTTGGTTACTGTCGGGCATGTCGTGAAAAACAATCGGAGCGGCGTCCCGTTGACTCCTCCTGGCTGCGGTAAGGGTCAGAGGGACGGTCACTGGCCGGCAGGGCGCATGTGGAGACATCCAGACCTCGAGCCATGAAACGAGACCGTGATCGCGATGATGGCGCGACCAAGGGCTGACGCGCAGGAAGCGCCAAACACCTGGATGTGCAGCAGATGCGGGCCGAGTCATACTGTAGTGTCAGAGTGTAGTGTCCCCGTGTAACGCGTCGAGCAGTAGTCGAGCAGTAAGCCGGGTCACTGAGCTGACTGTTGGAAACCAGCGTGAACCAGACTGACATGCGAATGAAACAACCCGGGTGGCTATGTGAGCGCCTCAGGACTCGCCATGTGGCGTCGGATGTCATGCATGCCGCTTCATGCCCGAACCTTAGCGTCTGATCCATCTGATCTATGCGTCGACGCATGAAGTGGCCACAGAACGGACAGAGAAAGGACAGCGCGCGATGATGTTGATTGTGCACCTCCTCAAAAGCCTGTTCCGCGCCTTCTTTAAGATCACCTTCACTGGCTTGTTGGTCGGCGCGCTCACTGCGGGCGCAGTGCTGCTCGTGGCGTATCTGAATGATGGATATGTCTGGCCACCCCGGACACTCATCGAGGTCACCGCCGCCGCAATGGGCGTCCTCGCCGCCTACGCCGCTGGATTGACGATGCTGCTCCGTGAAGCGCTCCGTGCGGCGCTGACAGTGGAACGCGGCGCTGTCAAGGGAATCGAACACGAGGTTGCAGACGTTGAGCACGAGCTTGCAGGCGCTAAGCGCTAGGCGCTAGGAGCAAGCTTCCTACACCGTACGCCCCACGCTCGCTGCGGCGCCAACTGCCTATGTGTGTGCCTGTGTGTCTATACCTCACGCGCTCCATATGCTCATCTGAGAGCGGCTTCTCACGCGGCATACCGAGAAGCCGCTTATCCATGGTTCAGGCAAATTTCGCAGCCTGCCGCAAGCGCTCTGTGATGGGTCTGTTCGCAACTCGCGGTGGCTTCTTTCATAGTGTACTACTTGTGCTACGCGGAGACCTCACCCGGTCGAGACGACGGGCCCAGGATGCCATAGAGCAGCGATCCCAGTGGACTCAGCAGGAAGACCACGATGAACCAGAACCAGCGCCTGATATTCGCCGTCTTCACGAGGCCCAGCAGCCATGCGAGCAGAGCCGTCACAACGCCAGCGAAGTAGAGCACGAGGCCGGTGGTCGCCGCCTGGCTTCCAGATGTTAAGCACCCGGTCGCTTGGGGACTGTTGCTATTGATGAGCGGCTGGCATACCTGCGCTTGCGCGGCGAAGGCTGGCCCATACTGAACGAACGCAACGCCCAACAGGGCAATGGCTACCATACTTAGGAGTGCGATGATCAGTTTCATGCGATCCCATCCCTTCCTCTTCCTGCCGATCCCCGGAACCTCCGGCAATCACTCCCACTCTCGCTCCCACACTCCTGTATGCAAGATGAGTGGTGAGCCGTGAGCCATGAGCCGTAACCTCCCCTACCACTTTCCCAATCGCCTGATGAGCTTAACCATGACCGTAGCCATGACCGTAGCCATGACCGTAGCGCACTAATACTCCTGTGTTCTGTCTGCCTGCCTGCCTGCCTGCCTGGAGTTGGTAATAAGCGTGCCAACGCTTCCGTCGCTACCACTTGCTCGCGCGCGCGTTCAGACGGCCACCAGTTTGAGCGCTTAAGCGAGTTAGACCAACGTGGTGATGGCTACCTCGATGAAGGAGCACCAGATGACAGACCCGCCTTGCATCGCCTCCGCGCCAGTCGCCACCCTCCTGACCCGGTTAGGCGTCGTGTTCGTCGCTAAACCTTTCAACACCGTCCGCCCGCTCGACACCGTAGCCGCCGCCCGCCTTCCCATCACCTGACCAACCCAGTCTGGCGGTCAGCGTGAACGACACGTGAACGACAAGAGCGCATTGCGTGGTATACTGCTGCTCAACGCAGTCTTAGGCATAGAGGAGCTACAGCCATTTTCAGCCACCCGCGCACAGATTTCGAAGTCTCGTGCGCGCAAATACACACTAGATTGGCCACCGTTTCACGATGTCAGAGATCTTGCTGATTGAAGATGATCCAGGAATCCGCGAGGCGCTCGTCCTCCTCCTCGACGATGAAGGGTACCAGACGCGTGAGGCCACAACGCTCCAGGAAGCGTACGACCTGATTGACCATGGCGCCTTCGATCTCATCCTGACCGACCTCCTGACCCACGACCGCGACACCCTCTTTGCCTCGGCCCTGACACTCCTGGAGCGCGCCGCGCCGACACCTATCGCGATTCTCTCCGCCTGGCAGGCGATAACAGCGGCTCCAGATGCTGCCCGCTTCGCCTTCGTCATGTCCAAGCCCTTCGATCTCGACGCGCTGCTCACCGCCATCGCCGCCGCGCTCCATACCGACCGCGTCCTGAGTCCGGAACATGAACAACGCGCCCAGGTGGTGCGCCAATACTTCGCTGCCCTCTCCCACCGCGACTGGGATGCGCTCGTGAGCCTCTGCGCGGACGACGTTGTCTACGCCCTGCCTGGCGCCAGCCCGCTCTCCGCCACCGTCGTAGGCAAGCCCGCTTTCCGCGCCCACTCCGAAGCCGTATTCGCTCACTTCCCCGGAGCCAGGTTCGATCCCGTCAACATCTACGCCACTCCCGCTGGAATGGCGGCGCGCTACCAGTCGCGCTGGCTCGGCGCCGACCAGCGCGAACACCAGCAGGCCGGAGCCACCATCTTCCAGTTCTCCGGGCTTCACATTCAACAGATCGGTGTCCGGCTCGCGAGTGATCAACTGCGCAGCCTCCTCGAATCCTCGTCATACCCGACGGAGGAGAACACATCACGCTGACGGCATCGCTCCATGGGCGCTAGACACGCCTGCTCTTCCCGTTCCCGCTCTCTCAGGGCCTGCATGGTCTCTCTTCGGCGCACCGTTTGCTACACAGCGCGTAACTCTTTCGCGCCCATCATCACACGCCCATCATCGCTTGACACATGCCCCTACGTGGTATCCACTGTAGCGTGCCGTCACACAGTCATAACGGGGAGACGAGAACCTCCCATGTCCAGATTTGAGGGCCACTCGCAATGTCTCAAACTCCGAATAACCCTCTGCGCCCGCCTGGTCGCCCCGCGTCCTCCCGTTCCTCCCGCCGGGCGCGTGCGCAGGCCTCCCAGCCCGATCCCAGCGCCCTCAGCGTCTCCGGCGCGCCCACCAGCGAAGACGCTGGAGCCGATGCCCCCCATCCCCCTGACTCCGACCCCCTCCTCTCGCGCGAATTGCATCTCAGCCAGGCGCTCGTCGAAGCCGCCATCGCCCACCTCGACCTCAATACCCTTCTCCCTGCCCTGCTCGGCCCCATCAAAGACGTCATGGGCGTAGACAATGTGGCCATTCTCCTCCTCGCCGCCGGCGGCAAGACACTGGTTGTTCGCGCGGCCAACGGCCCGGAGGCCGAGGTCGTGGGCCAGGTCACCGTCCCGCTCGGGAAGGGCTTTGCGGGCCGCATCGCAGCTTCCCGTCAGATGCTGGTCGTCCCCGACCTCGCCGCGTTCGATGCCGTCAACCCTTTGCTGGGCTCCCGGATCCGCTCGGCCGCCGGTGTCCCGCTCCTTTTAGGCGACCGTCTCCTCGGCGTCCTCCACATAGATACCAGCCAGCCGCACACCTTCACCCCCCAGGAACTGGCGCTGCTCCAACGCATCGCCGATCATGTCGCCCTGGCCATTGATCGCGCCCTGCTCTATCAGGCCGAGCGCGACTCCCGGCTCGCCGCCGAACACCAATCAGACCGCACCCGCCGCGCGCTCAACGCCCTGCTCGAATTGGCTGAGGCCATCGTCAGCTTCCCTGCCTCCCCTCCCTCCCGTCCCTCAGTGGACGACTCCGCCGACGAACCCATTCGCCAGCTCATTGCTCTCTGCGCTCAGGTGCTCGACTGCAATCGCATCGCGGTCATCGCGCTAGATTCAGCCTCCGAGCGCCTCCGCATCATCACCGTCAGCGGCAGTCCGCCTCCTCAGGTGCGCGACTTCCGCGCCGGCCTCACCAACCTTCGCCTCGGCGACCGCTTCCCGCCCGATGTCGTCGCGCAACTCCAGGCTGGCGAAGCTGTCCTGCTGGATGTCAACGACCTGCCCCCCGACGACCCGGCGCGCGCCCTCTCCCAGGGTCACTTCCTGCTCGCGCCGCTCCGTGCCGACGGCTCACTCACTGGCTATCTTGGCGTCAACTTCGGCGACTCCGCCAGTGACTACACCACCGACAACCGCGCCCTTGCCCAGGCCACTGCCCAACTGGTCGGACTCGTCATGGAACGCCAGCGCCTGGCGCACGAACGCGAGGAGGCCCGCGCCAACGCCCTCTCGTCCGAGCGCGCCAAACGGCAAATGGACGAGTTCCTCTCCATCGCTGGCCACGAACTCCGTACCCCCATCACCAGCGCCAAGGCCAATGTCCAGATCGTCACCAGATCGCTCGAACGCCTCCTCCAGACGTACGCGCGCGCAGACGCTCGCTTGGAGGCAAACACGCTCAAGACACTCCAGCGCGCACACTCCCTGCTCCAGCGGACCGATCGCCAGTTCATCCGCCAGGAACGCCTGATCAACGACCTCCTCGATACCTCCCGCATCGCGGCTGACAAGCTCGCCTTTCACTTCGCCCCGTGCGACCTCGCGGACCTGGCGCGTGACAGTGTCGAAGAACAGCAGATTGCCCACCCCGAGCGCACCATCAGCCTCTCAGCGCCCGCCCGTCCCCTTATAATCCGCGCTGACGCCGACCGCCTCATCCAGGTCACCGATAACCTGCTCACCAATGCGCTCAAGTATTCCCCACCCGGCGCCCACGTCGCCGTCTGTCTGCGGCTGGAGGGCGCGCTTGCCCGCTGCGAGGTCCAGGATCACGGCGTCGGGCTGCCGCCACAAGAGCAAGAGCGCATTTGGCGCCGGTTCTACCGCGTCCCTGGCGTTGACCAGCAGGAAGGCGCTGGCATCGGGCTGGGCCTCGGTCTCTTCATCAGCAAGACCATCGTCGAGCGCCATGGCGGTCAGATCGGGGTCGAGAGCGCCCCCGGCAAAGGATCTACCTTCTGGTTCACGCTCCCCCTCGCCTCGCCCGACACACCGGCCGAGCTACTCTCTGACCTACCGCCTGACGAATAGCGCGCAAGACGAGGTAGTAACCAACCCATACGGCTCTTCTCTTTGCTCCCCCGGCCCCCTCTCCTACGAGGAGAGGGGGGCCGGGGGAGGGGTCCACCCCTACTGCACGGCCCGCCAGACGGGGATGAGTTGGTAAGGAACTTGCTAATCTCACCCCCTTCGACGGAGCGAACCGCGCCTGGTCCCTGCCTGGTCCCTGCCTGGCCTCCAGGGACGCGACAGCCAATCTAGCCAATCCAGGCGTCTTCAGGTGGATCAGTAAGTTCAAGGCGCCTCAGTCGCGTTGGGGAGGGACGTTCAGGAGATGGACGACAAAGACATTCCCGGCTCGCAGCCAGCGCCGGGACGCAAGCCAACAGACCGAGAAACCGCGCCGCCTACTCAGAACATCAGCGATTCCCGCATACCCGCGCCAGACACGTTCATCCCAACCGGCGTGCCTGGTCTCGACGTCATACTCGGCGGTGGACTCGCCCGCGGCGCGCTCACCCTCATCGTCGGCGTTCCTGGCAGCGGCAAGACCACACTCGCCAGCCAGATTGCTCTGAACGCCACCCGCATTGGCAAACGGGCGGTCATCCTCACCTCGCTCTCAGAGTCCACCAGCAAGCTGCTCGAGCACCTGGCAAGCTACAGCTTCTTTGATCCCGCCTTGGTCGGCGACGTGGCGCAGTTCTTCAGCCTGGACGCAACGCTCCAGCAAGGCGTCAAAGCCGTCGGCGATCTCATCATCACAGAGGCGCGTCGCATCAAGGCAGACGTCGTCATGCTTGATGGCTTTCGCGCGCTCAGCGCCATGGGGTCTGGCCCACTAGATGGGCGCGACTTCCTCTACTCGCTCGGAACAACCCTCGGCGCCCTCGGCGTCACCAGCGTCGTCACCAGCGAGATGGATCCCCACGACACCGCATTCTTCCCGGAGACAACCACCGCCGATATCATCCTCGGCCTCCATTACAAGCTTTTCGGCGTGCAGCACCAGCGCGGCATCGAGGTCATCAAGGCCCGTGGCGCGCAGCCCGTGCCGGGTCTCCACGCGCTCACACTCAGCGTGGATGGCGCGCGCGTCTTCTCCCAGCTAGAAGAGCGTGTCATCGCCGAAACGAACCTGAGCGCCCCTGCTAACGCGCCCGCGCCGGGCGGCAAAACAGATCGCGCGCCTGGCCAGGAGCCGTCTCACCGGAGAACTCGCCTTGACTCACGCGCCTCCTTCGACCTTCCCGAGCTGGATGCCATGCTCCAGGGCGGGATACCGCGCACGAGTTGCACCATCCTTGCAGGCAGCCTGGGAACCGGCAAGACCCTCCTCTCGCTCCAGTTCGCCATGGCGGGCGTACGAGCTGGCGAGCGTACCGTCTTCCTCAGCTTCCGTGAAGACCGCGACCAGTTAGCGCGTGTGACCGCCCCCTTCGCCATTGGCCCTGAGTTTGTGCGCGCCCTCCAGTCAGATGTCGGACTAGACTTGCTCGAAGTGCCGCCGATTAAGATCAACGCCGATATCCTCGCTGACTTCCTGCTCGCGCAACTCGACCAGACCGGCGCCGTCCGTCTGATCATTGATAGCATCGCCGACTTTGAGCGCATGATCCTGCATGGCCCCGACCCCAAGCGGCTCGAAGACTACCTCGCCGCATTCCTCCGCGCTCTTCGCGTCCGCCAGGTGACGGCCCTGCTCGTGAAAGAAACCGACAAGCTCATCGCCCCAACGCTCGACTTCTCAGCCGATCCACTCTCGATCCTCGCCGAGAATGTCATCGTGCTGCAACAAGTTCCCTTTGAAGGCGAATTGCACCGCGTCCTCTCGATCCCAAAGGTACGGCTCTCCGCGCATGACACCACCCTGCGTGAGTTTCGCATCGCCGAGCCGGGCGGACTGATTGTGCTCGGGCCGTTCGATAGCCAGGCCGGAGTGCTCGAAGGCATCTCGCGGGCGCAGAATCAGTCGCGCCCCCCATCGCAGCGAGATACCCTCCCCCATTCGAGCAACAACAGCAGCTTTCAGCCTGTGCGACCGCGCGCCGGGGAGAAACGATCACGCCTCGGTCGCCGTTCGGAGGAGTCATGAGCGACTCGCACTACCACCCGGCGCCGGGGCTAAGCCCTCCCGCGCTCGTCATGATCGTCGAAGACGAGACCCCAATCGCCGAGGCGCTCGCGCTCATCATCGAAGAGGCCGGGCATCATGTCCTGGTGGCGACCAACGGACAGATGGCTATCGAGCAGATAGACGCGGGCGCGCGCCCAGTACTGATCTTCACCGACCTCATGATGCCGCAGATGGGCGGGGGCGCGCTGATCCGTGTCCTGCGCGCCGCCCTCGGAGCTGAGACGCCCCCCATCATCATCATGACCGCCGGCGACAAAATCATCGCCTCTCAAGCCCTCGCCGACGAGACCCTCTCCAAACCATTCACCATTCGCCAGGTCGAGGCGCTCCTACACCGCTATCTCCCCTGAATGACTCGCCACTTCTTCGCGGCCTGAACCTTGCGAGTCCTGAAGACCCAGCACAGAGTGCGCGCCACGCAGGCAGAGGAGTCTCGCCAGGAAACGCCTGGCGGCGAGGCTGCCCGCCATAGGCAATCCCGCGCCATGCGGGCAAGGAGCTCGTGTGAAAATATGTACAGTGGCGACGATACACCGCGCTACATATGGCCGTCGCCTGGAGATGACCTGATGATGTCGGACCCGCCGCATGTAAGCAACCATCCCTCTGCGTCTGCGCCCCAGGACATGCCCCAGGACATGCCCCAGGCCGGAGAGGCGCGCCTGCTGCGGACACTTGAACGCCTGCTGCAACTGGACGCCACCAACCTCACCGAGACGCTCAACGCCGCGGCGCAACTGGTCGGCGAGGCCGTCAGCGCGGAAAAGGTGGATCTCTTTCTCTACCATCCAGAGAACCATACGCTGCAAGTCGCCGGTCTCAGCGCAACGCCAATGTCCCGGCGTGAAGTGGAACTGGGCCTGGATCGCATCGCCATCGCCGACGGTGGCCGTATCACTGAAGTCTTCGAGACCGGCGTCCCATTCGTAACGGGTCATGCTAACCGCGACCCAACAGCGATGCGTGGACTCACCGAGGGTTTAGGTGTGCGCTCGATGGTCGTCGTTCCCCTGGACATCGGCGAAGATCGCCGGGGTATCTTCCAGTCGGCGTCGAGTCTGGAAGACGCCTTCTCGGAGCGCGATGTACGCTTCTTTCAGGCGGCTACGTCCTGGGTAGGTCTGCTCCTGCACCGCGCGGAGCTGATCGAGCGTCTCACCGCGACCGTCGCGGAACAGGCTCGCCGACTTGCCGCCGACGAGCTGATTACCCTGCTGGCCCACGACCTGGGCAATCTGCTCTCCACGATCTCGTTACGGGTACAACTGCTCCGTCGCCAGGCCGAGCGCAAAGGACTCGACCGCGAGAGCAGGGACCTGCACAGCATTCTCGCCGGGATCACACGCCTGCAAGGGCTGATCAGGAATCTCCTGGACACTGCCCGGCTCGACCATGGCCTCTTCACCATTGAGCCGGAAACCTGTGACCTCGCCGTACTGGTAGAAGACACCGTGGCGCTCATGCGCGTCCCCAACAACGCAACCCCAATCCATCTGCAAGCCGAGCCGCATGTGCTCGTCCAGGCCGACCCGGCGCGTCTACGCCAGGTAATCGAGAACCTGCTCGAAAACGCTCTGCTCCACGCTCGCCCAAAGACCCCCGTCTCAGTAACCCTCACCATCGAGCGCCAGGCGGCCGAGTCCGATGAGACCGCCAAAGAGACCAAAGAAGCGGCGGAAACAGTGAGTTCAGGGGAGGCGCACCGAAGCGCCACGCCAACAGACTGGGCCGTCGTCACGGTCGAGAATGAAGGTCCCGGCATCCCCCCAGACCTGCTGCCCCACCTGTTCGAACGGTACGCTCGCGGTCAACGGTCGCTCGGTCTCGGCCTGGGCCTCTACGTCTCGCGCCAGATCGCCCTGGCGCATGGCGGCGACCTGACCGCCGACTCATCCCCTGGCCACGGCGCTCGCTTTACGCTTCGACTCCCGCTCTCCGCCGGTGTACCGCTGCCATAAGCCAGCCCAGCCAGGCTGTTTCCGGCGATGCGCTCACTATCTGACGTAATTTGTTAAATTTCTGTTAGAAATACGTCATATCTCTTGACATCATGAGGAACATTTTCTATCATAGTTGGCGTGAAGTCGTTGTTGTGGCATGCGGAGCCAGCCCACGCGGCGGCCACGCTCCAGTGACGTAGCGACGCCATCCGCTGACGCAGCTTCCGCCTCTGCCACGATCAGTGCTCAACTTCTGAGCAGGGAGGTAGTGTACTATGTCTTCGCTCACTCGTTGGGATCCCATGTCCGAGATGACTGGCCTGCGCGAGGCTATGGATCAGCTGCTCGAGCGCGCGGTTGTGCGACCTGGCTTGAACCGGGGCTTGGCGGGTAACAATCTGGTCGCGTCCTATGGGGCAATGAACGTTTTCGAGACCGGCGGTCGCTATGTCTGCCAGGCGCTCCTTCCCGGCGCCCTGCCTGATGACATTGACCTGACGGTGCGGCAGAACACGCTCACCCTCAAAGCCAAATTGCCCGAGCCAGTCACTGAACAGCAGCAAAAGGGCGCGACCTATCTTCTGCGCGAGTTTGGCGGCGGCGAGTTCACCCGCTCCATCGCCTTTCCGAAGGACGTGCAGGGCGACGACGTCCAGGCCCGCTTCGAGAACGGTATCCTCGCTATCGAGGTTCCGATTGCCCGGCACGCGCAGCCACGCCGCATCACGATTCAGAGCGTTCAGAGCGCCAGCGACCAGCGCGTCGAGCGGAAGCCTGAGCATCCAGTCGTTGACGAGACTCCCGCCGCTCCCGAACTAACCGGAGCGAACGCGGTCGCGAACAACAATCACAACCGTCCGTCGCCGTCAGCATCCTCGTCGGCCCGATCGCTCTAGCCAGTGACCATTGATCTTCTGGCCCCGGCAAACCGGACGCATGAAGCGTACAAAGCGCATGATGCGCATGGAGAGACGTCCATGCTGGAGGCTCTTCATCCAGCGTGCGACGCCTCTCCGCTCTTTCAACACGTTGAGCCGACAGACTGAGAGATGACCGCTATGCCTCGAAAGCGTACTAGTCGTAATAGTCCCATACGGCAAAATGAGCTGAGCGGTCTGCCCAAATACTCAATCGCCGTCGCCTCAGACATCTCTGGTGTACCGCAGCAACAACTGCGGCGCATGGAGGAGAGCGGCCTGATTATCCCCCAGCGCACCGAAGGCAATACCCGCCGCTATTCCGATGACGACCTCACGCAGATCGCCGAGATAGACGACCTTGCCGACGAAGGCGTCAACGTCGCCGGTATTCGCTACATCCGCGCCTTGCGCCAGGAATTGGAACGCCTGAAGCGCGAAAACGATCTGCTCCGCCAGCAGCTCGCCGCCTACCAACCATCATAATGGCGAATAACAGAATCGTGGAACCGTTCTTGCACACTAACTCACCCCGCAAAGGGAGTGAGAAGAGAGTGAATTGTCCAACAGGCTCGCATGGCGTCTCGGCGCTACGGCGAGGGATAAGGAAAGCAAGCAAAGGAGCGAATCATGGCCAGCACGACCAAATCGGTTGATGTCAACGTCCCGGTACACGTCGCCTACAATCAGTGGACGCAGATGGAGACCTTCCCACAGTTCATGGAGGGCGTGAAGGAAGTCCGCCAACTCGACGACACCCACATGCGCTGGGTCGCCGAAGTGGGCGGCAAGCGTCAGGAATGGGACGCGGTGATTACCGAGCAGATCCCCGATCAGCGCATCGCCTGGACCGCCACCGGCGGCGACTACAATGCCGGCGTCGTCACCTTCCACTACCTCGATCCGAACTCCTGTCGCGTCACGCTGCAACTCGACTACGACCCACAGGGCGTACTCGAAAACGCTGGCAGCGCCCTTGGATTCATGGATCGCCGCATCCAGGATGATCTGGACCACTTCAAGCAGTTCATCGAGTCACGGCAGCAGGCGACCGGAGCCTGGCGCGGCGAGGTCGAGGATCACCCCGACACGGATCTGTCATAGCTTCGCGATCCCATCATTTCCCGTCTGGATCTGGCTGGGCGCCTCAACAACTGGGTGTGGCCCGTGTCTCCCGTCTCTAGTCAGGATCCCAGACAGGACGGGAGTGACGAAACCGGCGAGGAGCAGCGTCTCCTCGCCGGTGGGCGCGAGCGCAAGCGCGTCCGTTCAGGCTAGAGAGTCCCGTCCAGCAAAACCCCACCCACACGCGAGCATCCCTCAGAATTACCGCGTGTTCGGCCACCCAGACGCCACCTCGTCTCACCGCTTTCCCCGCGTCGTTTCCTTGGCATGTATGTCATCCGAGCATGTCATCCGACCCGCCCCCTCGACCTCCCCGGCGTTCCAGTCGCACGGGCCAAACATATGGAAGATCCGGCGATTCAGACCACCCGTATCGCCCATAAAACGCGGCATCCTTCCGCAGCAGATTCGAGCGGTGCGACGCATGGAGCGCCTCATCCCCCAGCCACGGCGGAGCCACAATCTCCACGCCGTCTGGCAGCGGATAGCGCGCCATCGTATTCGTATACTCCCGCCGCTCCCATTCCGCGATCACGCATTGAGATACTGCCCAAGCGTATCCCTCATACCCCCGCCACATCAGCGCCGCTGGATGATTGCGCCATCCCCGACTCTCCCCGCGCAGCACGCGCAAAATCTGAAATGCCTCGACCCACTGTTTGCCCAACCGCCGCGAGTCCAGCGCCGCCGCGCGCCGCTCAAAGTCCGCATAGGGCAGAAACGTCTGCATCGCGCCATCGTCCCCTTCCCGCGCCAACCATCCGCCATCCGCCATCCGCCATCGGCGCCTAGAGCATCATGCCGATCATGCCGATCATGCCGATCATGCCGATCATACTGGCTCGCTCTCGTCTACCGTATCAAGCGATGACGCAGCGACCGCGCCTGTAGCTTCTGCTTCCTTCCGCTCATCTTCGGCGTCCGGGGCGGGTCCACGCCAGCCGAACGGCCAGCCCGGCAGGAACAGCGCAATCACGAACGCCGCCGCTGCCACGGCGAACGTCAGGAAATACGCATGCCCCAATCCCTGCAGAAACGCATGGTGAAATGCCTCTGCCGCCGCCTGCTGGACAATCGCCTGATAATTCGCGGGCGGCGGAACTGTGGACGGCTTTGGCGGCTGAAACCCGCTCGATGTGTTCGCGGTCGTCGTCGCCAGAATCGTCGCTAGCATCGCGACTCCCAGCGACTGGAAAATGGACCGGCTCGCATTCACCAGCGAACTCGCTCGCGGCAGCGCCCGTGGCCCAATTCCGCTCAGCGCTGCCAGCAACGTCGGCTGCAACACCAGCGCCAGCGCCACTCCCCGCAAGACCAGCAGGAACGCGATATAGCCGTACGACTCGGTCAGCGAGAGCAATGAGAACTGCCAGGTGTTGATAATCAGCAGCCCGAACCCCGCCGCTACCAGCAGACGCGGCCCAATCTTATCCTGCAGCCGCCCAATAAACGGCGCGAGAACCCCGCTCGCAACCGCCAGCGGCAGCAACAGCAGCCCGGTCTGCAACGGCGTAAGCCCCCGGAGAATCTGCAAATAGAGCGGCAGCAAAAACTCCGCGCCGAAGAAGCCGATGACGCTGATCCAGCCAATCACGTTGGCTATCGTGAACGTTGGCCGCCGGAACAGCCGCACATCCAGCAGCGCCTCATCCCGCTTGAAATACTCCCACACCACAAAGACGATGAGCGCCGCACTGCCCACAACCAGCGAGAGAACGACCTGCCAGCTCCCCCAATTACCAGTTGCGCCTGTCCCCCCCCGCTCCGCCCGATGTCGCGTCGCTCTGCGGCGCCCCATTCGAGAGGCCAGAGAGAATGCCGCCAAACGCGACGAAAGCCAGAACCGCGCCCACATAGTCAATCGGGACACGCCCCTCGCGCTTGCTCTCGCGCAACAGTCGCCAGCCGATGCTCACCCCCAGCAGTCCAATCGGCACATTCACGAAGAAGATGAAGCGCCAGTCCGCGTACTCTACCAGTGCCCCACCGAGCACTGGCCCCAGCGCGGGCGCCACCACCAGCGGAATCCCAAAGACTCCGAAGGCCAGTCCCCGCTCCTCCGGCGGAAACGCGCTAAAGAGCAGCGCCGTCCCCAGCGGCAGCGCCGAGCCACCCGCCAGCCCCTGCACAATACGGAAGAGAATCAGCAAGAACAGATTCGGGGCGAATCCGCACAGCGCCGAGGCCACGGTAAACCCGAACAGGCTCAGCAAATACACCCGCTTGATGCCGAAGCGGTCGGCCAGCAGGCCCGCCATCGGCGTCACGATCCCAATCGCCAGCACAAATCCGCTGATGATCCACTGCACCTGGCCAATACTGCCGCCCCCGCTCGTCGCAAACACATTCCGCAGCGTCGGCAGCGCCACATTGACGACCGTCGCGTCCATGATGACCATAAACGTGCCAAAAATGACCGACGCGACCACCTGCCACTTGTACGCCCAGGATTTCACAACTCGGCTCCCCATATCACCCGCGCCAGCGGATCGCCCGCTGCGACTGCGACACAATAAGGACACGATCAGGACGCAATCAGGACACAATAAGACAGCGCAAACAGAAACGTCGCGAACTCCAACAGCAATCCACCGCCTTCACGACCCACGAAGATGCCCACGAAGATGCCCACGAAGATGCCCACGAGTCAGCCGCTCCCTCACCTCCGGCGCCATTCCGACGATCAGCCCTGCCGTCACCAGCGCGCTCGTCAGCAGGAAGAAGACAAATTCCTCCAGGGGCAGCGCGCCGCCAATCAGCGCGCCCAGGGATTGATTCGGCGCAATGGTCCAGATGCCCACATGGATCGCCAGCGCATCCGCCGCACAGAGATACACGACGACTGGAGCCAACGCCGTCAGAACCAGCCGCCGTCGCCGCCACAGCGCGTCAGCTCCCAGCCCTAGTTGCAACGCCATCGGCGCCAGCGCCCAGACCAGTTCCCAGCCCAGATACGTCGCCGCCTGCCACCCACTCAGCAAAAGGATCAGCCCCACGAGCCACGCGACCCCAACCACCGCGACAACAACCCAGCGGACGACGGCAGGAACATCACGCCCCTCTGCCCTGTTCTCCGCGCTCTCCGCCGCCAGTCGTGGCGTTAGCCAGAAGACCCATAGCCCAAGAAGGAGCGTCTGCAGCGGGAAGAAGAGCAGTTCTTCGAGCGGAATCCCCGCAAGCATGATCCCGCTCAACCGCGATGGCGCGTACGACCACACCCCCTCCGCGATCAGATGACTGTCCCAGGGGATGGTGTACACAATCGCTACGACAATCAGCCCTGCCAACAACCACCACTGACCCCTACCCCGCGCATGTTTCGCAACCGCCCCCAGACGTCGCCGGTCCCACTGATCGCGCACAACCAGAATTGCCAGTCCCGCAATCGGCGGCAGTAGAAAGAGCGCGAGAAACTGTCCATACGTCAGCCCGGTCACGAAGTCAGCGAAGCCAGTCATCAGGCCAGTCACGACGACGCCTCGATCTCCGCCACCAGCGCCTCACTCGCCAGCTCATCAGTCCCGTCCATCGCGCTTCTCTGCCTCGCTCCCATCTCCGCTCCGCCAATTAGATTCTCGGCGATAATCGCCGACGACAAGACTCCCGGCAACCCCGCCCCCGGATGCGTCCCCGCCCCGACAAAATACAGGTTGTCAAAGTCCTCCGAGCGATTGTGCGGCCGAAACCACGCCGACTGTGTCAACGTCGGCTGGAACGAGAACGCTGCTCCTCGATAGCTGCTCAACTCCCGCTCGAAGTGGCGCGGGTCAATGAAATGCTCTGCGATGATGTTGCTTGAGAGATCTGGTAAATAGCGTTCCTCCAGAAAGCGCACTATCGCGTCGCGGTAGGGCCGCGCGGCGACCTGCCAGTCAATCCCGCCGCCCAGATGTGGAACCGGCGCCAGCGCGTAAAACGCCTCACATCCCTCTGGCGCCACCGTGAGATCGGTCAGGCTTGGCATGTGGAGGTAGAGCGAGAAGTCATCAGCCAGCGTCTTCCGCTCGAAAATGTCGTCAAGCAGCCCCCGATAGCGCCTGCCCAGCAGGATGTTGTGGTGCGCCAGTCCCGTCTCCGTATAGCGCCGCGTCGTGCCGAAATACAGCACGAACAGCGACATCCCGTACGTCATCCGCTCGAATCGCCGGTCCGTATTGCGCCGACGATAGGCCGCCGGTATCAGATTCCGATAGGTAAAGGCCACGTCCGCGTTCGAGACCACTATATTGGCCGCAACCTCCTCTCCCGTCGCCAGTCGCACCCCTCTCACCCGTCGCACTCGTCGCTTCCCCGCCGTCTCCGCCAGAATCTCGACCACCGGGCTACTCAGGTGAATCCTGCCCCCCAGTTCGCGCAGCAGCCTGCCCATCCCCTCTACAATCGCGCCTGTCCCCCCCAGTGCGTAATGGACACCCCACTCCCGCTCCAAATAGTGAATCATCGCATAGATGGACGGTGCGTCGAACGGATTACCGCCGATCAGCAGCGGATGAAACGAGAAGACCTGCCGCAGAAAGTCATCCTTGATATACTGCGACACGTAGCGATACACGCTCTTGTACGATTGCATCCGAATGAGGTCCGGTGCGACCTTCACCATATCCTGCCAGCGGAGAAAAGGCTTGTCCGCCAGCTCGACAAACCCCTTCTGAAAAATCCCCTTCGTCGTGGCCAGAAACCGTTGATACCCCGCCCGGTCCGCCGGATTCCAGCGCGCGATCTGGTCGAGGATAAAAGCCTCATCGCCGTTGTAATCGAACGACCGCCCGTCGGCGTTGAAGATGCGATAGAACGGGTCGCAGGGCACGAACGTCACATAATCTTCGCGCCGCCGCCCCGCCGCCGCCCAGAGATCATCGAACAGAAACGGCGCGGTAATGACCGTTGGCCCACCGTCAAACGTGAAGCCTTCGATATTGTAGACATACGCCCGTCCTCCTAGCTTGTCGCGCTGCTCGAACAGATCCACCGTATGCCCGCGCGCGGCCAGCCGTATCGCGGCGCTCAGCCCGCCGAATCCGCTGCCAATCACAGAAATCTTCGCCATTTCGCTGCCCTCGTATATTCGGCTCATATCCGGCTCATATCCGGCTCATATCCGGCTCACTACCTGGCTACCCCCGCGTCGCCCACCACACGCCCGGGATCCGTCGCAGCTTGCCCCAGCCGCCAACATGCGCCCGGCGCCGAAACACGTCGTAATCGTGCGCCTCGATATCCTCAAGAATCGCCCGGTACAGACTCGCGGCGGCTCCAATCGCGAAACGCCCCTCAGCGTTCAGCAGCGCAATCCCCGGCTCTGCCTCGGCGTACAGGGCGCGTGCGCGGGCAATCTGATAGCGCATAAAAGCCCGCCACCGCTCATCCACCACTCCACCCGCGACGTCCGCTTCACACAACCCAAACGCCGCCAGCTCATCCAGCGGCAGATACAGCCGCCCCACCTGCCAGTCCACCGCAACGTCGCGTAGAATGTTCGTCAGTTGCAGCGCAATCCCCAGCTTGACCGCGTATGGCAGCGCATCCTCGCTCCGAAAATCCACGATATGCATCACCATCAGCCCCACCGTCGAGGCCACCCCATAGCAATACTCAGCCAGTTCAGCGAACGTCGCGTAGCGCCTCTGCCCCAAATCCCGCGCGATGCCCTCAATCAACTGCACCTCATACCCATGGGGAATCCGGTAGCGCGCCTTGGTATCCGCCCACGCCAGTGGAATCGGATCATAGGGGTTCGGAAGCCGGGCTACTCGCTCTCGCCAGTCGTCCAGCAGGCGACGCGCATCCCCGGCGTGCGCCGCCTGGTCAATCATGTCGTCCGTCGCCCGGCAAAACGCATAGAGCGCCCGCGCAGCCCGTCGCTTCCTCCCCGGCAGCAGACGAGACGCCAGGTAAAAAGTGCGGCTGCTGGCTCTGGTTACCTGCGCGCAATAGGCGTACGCCTCGTCGAAAACAGCTCCATCAATGCACGCCGTCGCCGTTGTCGTCGGGGTCTTCAACGCCTCATAGGCCCGTGTGAGCACGGCATGTTCCCAGGCTTCGACCCGCGCGCCTGCGCTACCCATACCTCTGCTCCTGGTCTATCGCGTCTATCGCGTCTATCGCGTCTATCGCGTCTGTCGCCTTACGTCGCGAACGATACGTTTGCCTCTCCGGCCGTCACAGGAGGTATACTACCGCGCTAAAACAGTTTTGTCTAGGTATTCGCAAAAATACATGGACAAACTCGTCCGTCTCGTGTACACTGTCCTTAGTGCAATGAGTGAGAGCGAGGCATGAAGCGTGGATATTGCGAATCCGGCGCCCTTACCGTCCGAACGTCCCGAGTTCACCGAGTACACCATCGGCGCCGTGACCCGCATGACTGGCATCCCAGAGGCGACACTCCGTGTCTGGGAACGTCGCTATACCTTCCCACGCACCGGCCGCACCGCTGGCGGCCATCGCCTCTATTCGCAAGATGCAGTCCTTCAACTTGCGTGGGTGAAGCTGCGCCTCGATGAGGGGATGCGCGCCAGCCAGGCGATTCAAGCTCTCCGGCGTACCCACCGCGCCGAGGCCGTTGCCACTGTCCTCCACGAGCCGCTGGCCGCGCCCGCGTCGCCAGATCCCGCAGATCCCGAACTGGCGCCGATACGCTCCTCCTTGCTCGACGCCTTGATGTCCTATAGCAGCGCCCAGGCGGCCACCATCCTTAGCGACTCGCTGGCGCGCTTTTCCCTTGATAGCGTCGTCCTCGACATCGTCGGGCCAACGATGGCGGCGATTGGCGAGTTATGGTGCGACGGCGAAGCGACAGTAGCGCTGGAGCACTTCGCCACCAATTTCCTGCGCCAACGCCTGCTAACCTGGATGCGCGAAAGCCCCGCCCCATTTGCGGTGAATCCTGTCGTGCTTGCCTGTGCGCCCGACGAACTGCATGAAGGCAGCCTGCTGATGCTCGGCGTCCTGCTTCGCCGCCTCCACTGGCCTGTCGTCTATCTCGGCCAGGCGCTCCCCCTGCCCGATCTTCCCGCGGTCGCCGCTCGCCTCCATCCCGCGCTGATCGTCCTGGTGGCCATGAGCGAACCCGCCGCGCTTGCGCTCGCCGACTGGCCCCGTTGGCTCTCTCCGCCCCCCGAAGGCGAGCCGCCCATCATCGGCTACGGCGGCCGCGCTTTCTCCCAAAATCCAGCCCTTGCTCAGTGCGTCCCCGGAACATTCCTCGGCGCCACACTTGCTGAGGGCTACCAGCGGCTCCATCGCGTGATGCTCAATCTCAACGCGCTCCACTCGTTATGAGCCTGATGAGCCTGATGAGCCGTACGACCACCGAGCGAAAGGGCGCCCATGTCCTCCTACTCTTTCTCCTACTCCTACTCTTTCTTCCTCTGGCTGCTGCTCGCCTACCTCTCCGGCGCGCTTCCCTGGTCGGTCTGGCTCAGCAAACGCTTCTTCTCCACCGACCCACGCGACCAGCCTGATCACAACCCAGGGGCCGCCAACGCCTTCCGCGTCGGTGGCTGGCCACTCGGCCTCGCCGTACTCCTTCTCGATTTCGCCAAGGCGTTCCTTCCCGTCGCCGCTGCCCGCTGGCTCCTCGGCTTCCCCTCTAGCCAACTCCTCTGGCTTGCCATCATGCCCACCGTCGGTCACGCCTTCTCGCTCTTCCTGCGCTTCCATGGCGGCCGCGGCATCGTGACCATGTTCGGCGTCTGGGCTGGCCTAACCCTCTATCAAGCTCCGCTCATCATGGGCCTTACAGCCATCGTCGCCACCCTCCTGATCAAGAATGACGAAGTACGCTCGCTCTCTATCCCGCTCGTCCTCATCGCCTACCTCCTCCTGGCCTCCTTCCCCACGTGGATGATCCTGCTGGCAGTCGCACAGCTCGCCATTCTCACAGTCAAAATCGGCGTCTTCGTCATCCAGCGGCAGACGCGCAAACGGATTAGGAACTCGCTAATGCCCCGCCATCTGTCTGCTCTTTCCCATGCGCGCACGTGTGCTCGTACGTTCTCGTCCCTGCGAACACTCGTCACTGGCCTCTCTCACCTCACCGCCCTCGCGCTCCTTGCATCTATGAGTCTCCGCCTGCTCGCCAATCTCCGCTTCCTGCGCGCCACACGCCGCTTCCCCGCGCAGTCGCCTAGCCCTCTCCCTCGCGTCAGTGTTCTTGTCCCTGCCCGCAACGAAGCCGCCTCGATCACCGCCTGTGTCCGCTCGCTCCTGGCCCAGAGCCATCCGAACAGCGAGGTACTCGTCCTCGACGATGGCTCCATAGATGGAACCAGCCAGCTCCTCGATGCCCTCCAGCGCCAGTATCCCCGTCCGCAGCTCACCGTCATCCACACCGAAGCTGATCCCCCGCCCGGCTGGAACGGCAAAAGCTACGCCTGCCATCTGCTCGCTCAGCGCGCAACTGGTGACTGGCTACTCTTCACCGACGCCGACACCCTCCACACGTCCGTCAGTCTGGAACGTGGCCTCGCCCAGGCCATTGCCCTCCATGCTGATCTGCTCAGCGCCCTCCCTTACCAGCGCGTCGAGACCTGGAGCGAGCGCCTCCTTGTCTCCTTTATCATGGACTTCCTCCCACTGGCATCCGTCAATCTCGCCGCTATGTGGCGCGGACGTGCGAAACGCCTGCTCGCCAACGGCCAATACCTGCTGGCGCGCGCCCAGCCCTATCATGCGTTGGGCGGCCACGCCGCAATCGCTCATGCCCTCGTGGACGATTTCGCCCTGGCCCGCCGATTCCGCTCCGCCGGCCACACCCTCGCCCTCATAGACGGCGCGCCAATGCTCACCTGCCGCATGTACCGCTCGCCCTGCGAGGTATGGCGCGGCTTCTCGAAGAACCTGCTTATCGCCCTTGCGCCATCACCTGAAGCCGCCTCATCCCTATCACCAGCCGCATCCCCCACGCCCCAACGCCATCCCACCGCGTCCAGCATACTCTCTGCCCTGGCCTCCGCCCTGCCTTTCGCCTGGGGCTACGCCTGCCTCTTCGTCCTTCCCTTCGTCCGCCTGCTCGCCCCTGGCCAGCGACCCGTATCCCGCCGCCTGGTCGCGCTCGAAGTCTCCTGGCTGCTCGCACTGCGCGGCCTGGTCGTCCGCGCCCGCAGCCGCCCGCCTGATGAAGTCGTGACCACGCCCCTCGCCGCCTGGGCCGTGATGGCCATCAGTCTGGCTGCGCTCTACCGTCGCTGGCGCGGGCGACCTCTCATCTGGAAGCAGCGCCGCTACCCGAATCCCACGGTTTAGCTCCCCGCCACGCCCTCCAGCCGCCGCGCCTCCACCACCGCTCCCGGGCTCGGCTCCAGCGTCGCCCGCATCCGCGGACGCGCGCTCCTGCCAACAGCGCGAAACGTAAATCGCTGCAGCAGGCGCGCCAGCACAACTTTCGCCTCCACCTGCGCGAACGCGGCGCCGAGGCAGTTACGTGGCCCCGCCCCGAAGGGCACGAACGCATACGCCGGTCGCTGGCCAGCCTTCTCCGGCGCGAAGCGATCCGGATCGAATACGTCTGGCGCAGCCCAGTAGCGCGCGTCGCGGTGCGTCAGATAAATCGAGTACACCACCCGCGTCCCCGCCGGAATCCGATACTCCTGAAACCTCACATCAGTCGCCGCGATCCGCGAACCGAGGTGAATCGGCGGGTACAGGCGTAGCGTCTCCTTGATAACTCGGTCGAGATAGTTCAATCGCCGAATGCCCCCCAGCGTCGGCGCCTCCGCGCCAAACGCCGTCTCGACATCAGCCCGCGCCCGCTCCATCGCCTCATCATGCGTGGCCAACAAATACAGCGCCCAGGCGAGCAGCGCCGTACTCGTGTCATGCCCGGCGATAAACATCGTTAACAGCTGGTCTTTGATCAGCTCGTCATCCATGCCCGACGCGAGTAACATGCTCAGCAAATCAGACGACCGTCCGCCTGCCTCGGCCCGCCGCCGCGCAATCAACTCATACAGATACGTATCCATGCGCCCCAGCGCCCGCCGATACCCCGGACGTGGCATCCCTGGCCAAATCACCCACGGCCCCGGCGAGATATAGCGAATCGTGCACAGAATAGAGCTCCAGAGCGTATCCATTCGCCCGCTGAAATCATCCCCGAATAGCGTCTCCGTCAAGATACAGAGCGACACCCGCCGCATCTCGTCCAGCAGATCCACCCGCTCGCCATCACGCCACTGGCCCGTGACCTGATCGCTCTGCCGCAGCATCACCTCGACGAACCGCCCGAAGAGACTGCGGTGTAGCGCCGGTGTCATCACCTGCCGCACGTCATCATGGAACGCGCCATCCGTCACCAGAACGCCATCACGCAGCAGCCGCGTCACCGGATCCCCCTCAGCCCGCCATAAAAACCGCTCCCGCGACTCCGTCAGCAGAAACCTGTTCGCCTCGGGCCCCCCCAGCACGACACTCGCAAACCCTGGCACGGGAAGCTGGAACACGTCGCCCAGCGCCTGATGAAGCGCATCGAGCGCTCCCAGCACACCCCCACGCCCCAGGAACGCCCGCCCAGCGCGCGCGGCCGCCACGAAATCAGGGCGAGGTACTGGACGACCAGCCGTCCTCGTCACACTGCTCATAATGTCTCCACAGATAGCGTCGCTGTCACTTGCTTGTGGTGTTTCTGATCTCTGTCCTCGCGTCGGTGAGATCCTTGCGGATCATAACACTTCCTGGCGCGCGGGCGTCGTACGCCTCGGCGCCTTTCGTCGCCTATATCACAACGACACAACGACATGCTCATCGCGGATGTACATGACTCGGGCCACCACTGATGCGTGCCCAACTCAAGAATCCGGCCGCCACCTACCAGGATGCCCTTACAACGAGGAGATCCCTTTCTATCAACCTATCTATAAACCGTAAGTCGGAATGACTTCCTGCTGGAGTATTCAGGTACTGTCTAACCCATTGGGCCGCGCGGATCACGGCCTACATCTTGGCACCCTGAGCAGAGCGCCCGAAGGGCGCTGGTCGGCACGTATGCAGTCGGGCGCTCAGGCGTTAATGAGACACGCAGAAATGTTCAGAATGCGGTTTTGACGCTTTACAACCGATTTTTGTGTCAATTCCAGACTAATCTCGTCCGCTGCGAAGCCGAGGTCTTGCCATTAGGCGACGCTATCGTTCAATTCGTTGGCCATTTCTACGATATCTAGTGTACTTCTTGTGCGATACGCGGAATTCGTGTCCAATGGGCCGCAGCGAGGTGGTCAGAAAGGTGCCCACTTTGCGCAGGAGACCGTTCGCGAGAGGATCCAGGCCAGATAGATTCTGGGGTTATGCCATCATCTCCGCTCCCAACTGACTCTTAATCAGCGGGTTCAGG
>DATGEP010000393.1:0-14094 GCA_035310125.1 Ktedonobacterales bacterium | reverse complement strand
CTCGGCTACGGCGTCTACACCCCGACCCTACGCCGCCAGATCCAGACGCTCGCCACCTCCGGCGCGGAGAGCGCCGAGTACCAGGCGCTCGCCACCCGCGGCACCATCGTCGGCATCACGCTGGCGGTGCTGGTCCTGCTCATCCTGGTGATGATGGTCTTCAAGCCCGGTTTCTGATCCGCCGGTCCCCCTGTGATCTGCCTATGGTTCACCCGCCCCGGCGCTTCCTGGAGTTCGCCGGGGCGAGTTGCGCTTCTATGAACGGTCGGGCCTCGTGTCTTTGTCCATAGCAACTGGCAGAATAGGCGTTTCGGCTGCCTCCAATAGCTGTCGCGCCTGCGCCTGGAAGCGTCTGCCAACGCTTATAATGGGCATTTGCAATGCAAACGCTGTGTCCGTCACCTTGCGGAGTGCTCCTACGAGAGGTGCGGACAGCAATTCAAGTCCAGCAACTATCTCGTCTTTGGTGTACACCGCGCGTCCGTAATCGCGAGCCAGAATGAGGTGCAAGGAATCTGCTGCAATGGGTCCGGAAACGCCAACCCTATAACTATGTTCAAATGTCCGAAGAATATCAGGGAGTAGGCGCTGTAGCCGTGCCACCTCTGCTGCCCTCTCTTGAACTCTTTGAAGCGGTAGTTCTGGACGTCCGGCATATCTGAATAGCTCTCGTAGATCGATTAGTGAGAGAGGCGTACTTGCGTGCAATCGAACGACGGCGGCGAGATCGTTTGCGGAAAGGAGTGACGCATCCGTCTTCACTGCGTCATCAAGCAGATCGCCACTGCTAAAGCTGGGTGCAACAACCAAGATGTAGTCAGCCTTGTGCTGAGACTTATGGCGTTCCAATGCCAGCCAGTTGATTTGCTGGTTCCCCACCCGACCGTGCCGGCTCGACTTACCATCTACGATAGACCGATACGTTTCCTGGCCCAATGCTGCCGTTACCAGCACATCAGTATCACCAGATCCACTCTTGTGTTCGGCAACAAAGCCGAGGAACTGAAATGCCTCCCTGATTACTCGCTCAAATCCAGTCGCGTCACTGCTTTCTAGAGCGGCGCTCCGAATCCGCTCCGCGAGTCGTTCCACCCCATCGCGAATAACCAAAACTGGGGGTGAATCCGCCTCCGTAGCTTCCGATACTGCGGGAGTTGCTTCCTCATGGAACGAATCTTCGCTCACTTCTAATGGCGGAATTGGGACGGCATTCGAAGGTGATACGGGAGTAATGCTGTCTGCTGTTGAAAGTAATGAGCCATACATTTGAAGCGCACTCTGACCAGCCAGGGTAATAATGTATCCTCCCTCCACTTTCTCTATACATCCTAGGCTATAGAGCCACTGAAGCCGCCAAACAAATTGAGCAGATGTAGTCCAGAATGGAAATTGCTCGCCCAATTCGGTGAGCAATGACTTACCGTTCGCGGAGCCTAGACGACCTACCGCCTCCAATATGTCGTAGGTTCCAAGACATTCCCGCATGAGAGCGTCTAGGACTGGCTGCGTATCGCGAGTCTGTAGCAATTGCAGCGCGCGCGCCGTGAGGATTACCGTCCCATTGCGCTGTGACTCCAGATATCCCATACGAGCGACCAGTTGGAAATACCCCATTGCGGTTTTTGCCTCTGATCCCAAGTCATAGCGCTGGCGCATCCATGCATACAGGTTAGGAACTGTCGAGTGTGTCTGACTTTGGACCCACGTTAGTATCTCCAGTAGAGTGGCCAGAAAATGGCCATCTCCACCGGGAAGTGGCCAAATGCTGCGATACAAGCGATTCGTTTCACCCCCAGGAGCCATCGGCCGCCTCCGTTGTACTGATTATCAAGATGGGCCCACGACCAATTTTCCAACTCATGCTTTCGATGTCATAATCCTGACCACGTTATGTATCACGATGTATCACGCGACTGCACGGACATAGTAGCATGAAAGCTATCCATCTGCCCATCAATTGCGTGAACTTCCTGCACATTAGGAACACGTGACGTGTAGTGACCACGATTGTCCGTCGTTGGCGGGTTGCCACCCACCCTCTCATGTGTCATTCTGGGAACTGAGACGCTGGTTTGACGCCCACCGGACGCCCGCGCACCTTTCCAACCGAATACACAGCTTCCATCCATGTGCGGCATACCGCTATGCTGCCGGACATCGCTCTACGCGAAAATCCGAATCCCGGCAAAAACGGCAACCGCCGGCAAAGGGGAACGGTTCGCCAGCCGAGAAAACGCGATTTCCGGCAGAATCGGCAACCGCCATCGCGGCAACCGCGATTTCCGGCAGAATCGGCAACCAGCTCCGCCGTAGAGCGCGCCGCGCCAGCCAAGAAATTCGAATTCCGGCAAAAACGGCAATGTCCCTTCCTTGCTCCATGTCGCTTCGTCTCCTTCGTTCCCTCCGTGTCGAATCTCGTATTCCGGCAGAATCGGCAACCGCCTCTGCCTCCCCTCGCCGCGCACGCTGTAGGGGCGCAGCAGGCTGCGCCCACCGCGGCGTCACGTGCTCCCACGCGAAGGCGTGACGGGGTAAGGGCAGCGGTACCCGAATCGTCCCGTTTGCCAATCCGCTCCCACTTCGCTATCATAGTGGCGCATGAAGGCAGTTGTTCTCACCCATCTCAGCGATACCTTCGTGACACCCACATGAAGGGAGCGGCTCGTGCAGACCGATGGACCTACTTTGTCGAACCTGCCCCAGTATGAGCCAGGCGGCAGCCCAACCTGGCCCGAACCCCACGAGGGCGGCCAGCGCCCATTCGGACCTCGTCATCCTCCCCTAAGAGACATGAACACCATGATTCTCGGCGTCAGTCTCTTTGCCAATGTCGTCCTGATCATCACCATCATCAGCGTGCTCCTCTTCGGCCATACCGGCCTCTTCTCGCGGGGCAGCCCATCACCGGGAGTCTCCGCCCCCGGCACATCGCTCGGCACGCCAACCGTCACCGCCAATTCCGCATCTCCCACCACCGGCACCGGCTGGCTCCAGGTAACGCCGAACACAGTTCACCTGACTTGCAGTGGCGACCAGAACACCCAGAAGGTTGTGCTAGCGAATACTGGCCCCAGGAAAGTACAGTGGCAGGCGAGCTTCCCCAACGCGGGCGATTCGGCTCCCATCTCGGTCAGTCCCAATCAGGGCGAACTCCACGCCGGAGCAACCGTAGAGATCCAGATCCAGATCAGCTCCAGCTCCAATGGCTCGCAGGGCATCATTTCCTTCAATTCCGGCAACTCCGACGCCGGCGCATCACCCACGCTCAGTTACATCGCCGATAACTGCAACAACGGAGGATGACACGGCGCCATGCGGCCTCTCGCGCTTCACATCGCGGCCACCGGCCCGTCCACCGGCATGTACCGTAGGGGCGCACCGCGTGCGCCCTGCCCGCGAATCGCGACCAAAATGGCAACCCCTCTCCTTGTGAGAGAGGGGCGACCTTCGTTGCCGGGTTGTAGGGGCGCACCGCGTGCGCCCTCCTTCCGCACCGCGGCCCGCTACTCCCCCTGTTCGCGCACCAGCCGGCGCAGCACCGCCTGCAAGATCCCGCCGTTGCGGTAATACTCGATATCCACCGAGCTATCCAGCCGCGCGATAGCTCGCAGCTCCGACACCGAGCCGTCCTCCTTATGCACCCGCACCGTCAGCTCCTGGCGCGGCTTCAGCTCACCGCCCAGGCCCACGATGTCGAAGGTCTCCTTGCCCGTCAACCCCAGGCTCTCCCGGCTCTCGCCCGGCTTGAACTGCAGCGGCAGGATGCCCATCCCCACCAGATTGCTCCGGTGGATCCGCTCATAGCTCTCCGCCAGCGTCGCCCGGATGCCCAGCAGCAGCGGACCCTTCGCCGCCCAATCGCGCGAGCTGCCCGACCCATACTCCTTCCCGGCGATCACCAGCAGCGGCGTCCCCTCCTGCTGATACTTCACCGAGGCGTCAAAGATCGTCATCTCCGCGCCGTCCGGCAGGTGAACCGTCCAGTAGCCCTCCTTACCGTTCGCCAGCAGATTGCGCAGGCGGATATTCGCGAATGTGCCGCGCGCCATCACCTCATGGTTGCCGCGCCGCGAGCCATAGCTATTGAAGTCGCGCGGCTGCACCCCACGCTCGACAAGATACTTCCCCGCCGGACTTTGCGTCGGAATCGAGCCGGCGGGCGAGATGTGGTCCGTCGTCACCGAGTCCTGCACGGAGATCAGAACCCGCGCCCCCGTAATGTCCGACGCGCCCGGCGGCTCCAGCGGCACGTTCTCCAGGAAGCTCGGCCGCCGCACATAGGTGGAGTCCGCGTCCCAGGTAAAGAGACCGCTCCCCGCCTCCGCCAGCGGCAAACCCTGCCAGTGCTCGTCGCCGTCGAAGACATGCGCGTACTCCGCGCGGAACACCTCCGGCTGCACCACCCGCGCCATCGTCTCGCTAATCTCCTGCGTCGTCGGCCAGACATCCTTGAGATACACCGGCTGCCCGTTCGGGTCATGCCCCAGCGGATCGCTGTTCAGGTCGGTATCCACTGTCCCGGCCAGCGCATACGCCACCACCAGCGGCGGCGACGCCAGATAGCTCGCTCGCACCTGCGGATGGATGCGCCCCTCAAAGTTGCGGTTGCCGCTCAGCACCGCGCAGACCACCAGATCGTTATCCGTCACCGCCTCCGCCACCGCCTCCGGCAGCGGGCCAGAATTTCCGATACAGGTTGTACAACCATATCCCACCGTCTGAAAGCCCAGGGCGTCCAGGTAGGGATCCAGGCCCGCGCCACGCAGGTAGTCCGTCACGGCGCGTGACCCCGGCGCCAGGCTCGTCTTCACACTCGGCTTCACCTTCAGCCCGCGCTCGACGGCATTCTTCGCCAGCAGTCCCGCGCCGATCATCACCGACGGATTGGAGGTATTGGTGCAGCTCGTGATCGCCGCGATAGCCACCGCACCGTGCGTCAGCTCGACCTCTTCATCGTCAATTCGTACCGTCGCCACACCGTTGCTCTTGACCGCCGCGCCCTCTTCCACATCGTCCGAGATGTCCTTGTCGAAACGGTCCGCGAACGCCGTGCGGAAGTTCTGCCGCACACCGCCAAGCGCCACGCGATCCTGTGGGCGGCGCGGACCCGCCAGGCTCGGCTCGATGGTCGCCAGGTCCAGCTCCACCACCTCGTTGTACTCCGGCACGGGTGTCGCGTCGGTTCGGAACAGCCCCTGCTCCTTGATGTAGCGCTCCACCAGGTCCACCAGCTCGTCGGGCCGCCCCGTCAGCCGCAGGTAGCGCAGCGTCTCCGCGTCCACCGGAAAGAGCGTGGAGGTGGCGCCAAACTCCGGCGACATGTTGGAGATGGTCGCGCGATCCGGCACGCTGATCGAGCTGAGCCCCTCACCGGCGAACTCGACGAAGCGGCCCACAACGCCGTGCTTGCGCAGCATCTGCGTCACCGCCAGCACCAGGTCCGTTGCCGTCGCGCCCTCCGGCAGCGCCCCCTTCAGATGGACACCGACCACATCCGGCGTGAGCAGATACAGCGGCTGACCCAGCATAACGGCCTCGGCCTCGATACCGCCGACGCCCCAGCCCAGGATGCCCAGGCCGTTGATCATTGTCGTGTGCGAGTCCGTGCCAACCAGTGTATCGGGGAACGCAACGCCATCGCGCGTCTGCACAACCTTGCCGAGATATTCCAGGTTCACCTGATGGCAGATGCCGGTACCCGGCGGCACCACACTGAAATCCTTGAACGCCCGCTGCGCCCAGCGCAGCAGCGCGTAACGCTCACCGTTGCGCTCGTACTCGCGCTCCACATTCGCCTTGTAGGCCAGCGTCGAGCCGAAAAGGTCCACCTGCACCGAATGGTCAATGATCAGGTCCACCGGCACCAGCGGATTGATGCCGTTGGGGTCGCCGCGCAGCTCCTTGACGGCGTCGCGCATGGCGGCGAGATCCACCACCGCTGGCACCCCCGTGAAATCCTGCATGAGCACGCGCGCCGGCATGTACGGCAGCTCCGTCGGCTCGCCCGCCGCCGGCTGCTTTCCCGGCTCCCAGGTGGCCAGCGCGAGCACATCGGCCTCACTCACCAGCCCCGGCTCCAGATCGTGCTGGCGCAGCGCGTTCTCCACCAGCACGCGCACAGTGAACGGCAAGCGATCCAGCGGCGTCGCCCGCCGGCCGGCCAGCGCATCCAGCCGGTACATCTCCACCGCGCCGGACGCCGTCTTCAGCGCGGCCCGCGCGCCAAACGTATTCTTCTGTTGCGATGCCATGATTCAGTCACCCCTTCGTGCTGTCGTTGGTGCGGGGCGCTCCGCGAGCGGAGTGCGGACATCCTCTTCGAGAGAGTGGGTATATCAAAAGTATAGCGCGCACTCTGGTAGACCCGGCTCCCTGCCTCACAGTATAGCGACTTGCTTATCCAATGAGACAATGCCTCGTATTGGATTCTCCGATGCTCCATTCACATGTTCTCCCTTTTATTAAAAAGCTGGCTTGGTGTATAGTGTGGTCCAGGTGACATGACGGCATGCGGCATCCAGGCTCGCATGCGGACCAGGAGGAGCATCGAGATGACGACATCCCTAACGTGGCAGGTACGGCCCGCGACCGCGACGGACCATGAGTTCCTGGTGGATCTGGCTCAGCGTCTGACGATTGGCGTGGCTCCCTGGCGCGATCCAGCGGCGGTGCTCGCGACCATGCGCGAATTCCTGCTGCACGACCTGGAGGAGATGGGGCCGGATTCCACCGTATTCATCGCCACCGCGCCAGATGATACGCCCGTCGGGGCAGCTACGATTGGGCGTGGCAAGAGCTTCACCGGCGAAGCGCACGCCTACCTTGGCGAGTTGGCGGTTGTCGCGGAGGTCGAAGGCCAGGGCGCGGCAACGGCGCTCCTGGCGGCGGTCGAGGAGTGGGCGCGCGAGCAGTGTCTGGGGCTCGTCGTGCTGGATACAGGAGCGGCCAACAGCCACGCGCGGCGCTTCTATTCACGCTACGGATACGCGGAGGAAACCGTGCGGCTGGCTAAAGTCTTGTGAGGCTGCGAAGCTCGACAGGGGATGCGACGGTCCGGAGCTCGTCCCATCTCTGGCTGGCACCGTCTATGCGACCCGATTTCCGGCACTCTCCTTGCGAACAATGCCATCCCATACATCCCCGCGCATCCGATATATGTGACTAGCGGCAAAGGAGCGTTACACGTGAATCCGAAAGACACGAATCCGTTGACTGAAGGCCAGTCCCGGCTCGGTGCGGGCGACGATGCGCAGGTGCAGAGCGCCCTCGATCCGAACTCGGCCGGCCTCGATCCCAACGATCCCAACGTCGCCAGGTGCCCCGTCTGCGGCACACTCGTGGACAAGCGCACCGCGCCGGACACGCTCGCCTCGCCGGTCAACCAGCCGATGGGCACCATCTACTTCGATACCGCCCAATGTAAAGCCGACTTCGAGCAAGACCCCCAGCGCTATGGCTCCAGCTTCTAAGCCGGATCAGTCATCGCCAGATCAGCGCCCTATGCCCTCCTCTCCCCGCCAGCGAGGAGGGACATGGGGGGCCGCGATGCGATGCCCAATGGAAAGAGCCGACGACCATGAAGCGTATCTGTGTCTTCGATGTCAATGAGACGCTGCTCGACCTTTCAGGGTTGGACCCGCTGTTCACGGCGGCCTTCGGCGATGCCGCCGCTCGCCGCGAGTGGTTCGCTCAGGTGTTGCAGACGGCGTTGGTGACAACGCTCCTGGCAGAGTATGCCGATTTCACGGCGATTGGCGCGGCGGCGCTGGCGATCACTGCCGCCAAACGCGGCGTGGAGGTGGTGCCGGAGGAGCGGCGGCGCATTCTTGGTGGGATGCGCCAGCTCCAGCCGCATGCGGATGTGCGCGATGGCTTGAACCGGCTGCGTGGGGCCGGGCTGCGACTGGCGGCGCTGACGAACTCGACACACCGGGTAGCCGAAGCGCAGCTTACACACGCGGGCATTCGCGATGCCTTCGAGGCAGTGCTGTCGGCGGATGAGGTGCGGCGGCTCAAGCCGGCGCCGGAACCCTATCGCATGGCGGCGCAGCGCCTCGGCGTTGGCATCGGCGATATCCGCTTGATCGCATGCCATGCCTGGGATGTGGCGGGCGCGCTGAAAGCTGGGTGCGCGGCGGTATATGTGGCACGGCCCGGCATGCCGTTCGACCCCCTGATGCCGCGCCCCGACATCGAGGCAGCGGATGTGCGCGACGCGGCGGAGCAGATCATCCGCGCGGAGGTGTAAAGCGCTCGCATCTTACCGTTGCTTGGCATGCCCGTTCGTCTCGTGCGGCAGAACCCGACTCATGCTAACGAGACCTGTGGTGCGGCAGAGGGGAACGATGCGCTTTAGCTGCTGACCGAGGCGCCGCAGCGCGTAAAGATAGGAGTCGTGCGGCCAGGCAGCGTCGCTACCCTTGAGGGAGTAGGCTTCGCCGCTGGCCAGCAGGTAATCGGCGGGATACGAGCCGAGGACGGGCAGTTGGCGGGCCGCCGTCTGTGCGGGCAGCTCACCTCCGGCGGCATCCACCCGGCTGAAAACAACGCCGACACGGCTCTGTGGCGGCTCATCGTCGTGGAGGCGCTCGGCGATGTGGTCGGCGCTCTCCTGCCCGGCCTCAGTTTGCTCGGTGACGGCGACGACGTACTCTATCCCCAGCGCGAAGCCGCCAGCGTGCTCCAGCAGCGCGGCATCAATATCGAGCACGATGACATCGGCTCGGCCCGCCGTCTGGCGGCGCGCCTGATCGAGGGCGGGCGCCACATCTTGCGGGCGCGCGAGGGCCGGAGCCCAGAGGACGAGGTTTTTCACAGGGCCGCGCGCCATCAGGACGCTGATCCGCTGGTGGCGGCCCGTGACATCCACCAGCAGCACGCGCAGCCCCTGCGCAACCAGCGCGCGGCCAAGGTAATACGCTGCAGTACTGACACCATGCCCGCGGTGCTCCTGTGTCAGCGCGACACAGCGCGCCTGGTGGGCGCTGGCGGAACAATCCATCATTTGAAGTAAAGCCTCAGCCTTCTAGGATGCTCAGGTGAGTGGAGTGTGCGTGTCAGCAGACGCGCGGCGGCGAGCACGCGAGCATGACGCGACCAGCGCGCTGTGCTCTAATAAGCGCACAATCCAGGCCAATTGGGCGATTCCTATCTCGGCTTTTCGGCAGTGCTCAGGCGCTGCCAGGGTGGTCTGTCTAAAACCGCGGCTTCGAGCGCGCGAAACGCCCATCGCCGGAGCCTCGCTATCGAGTGCCCAGCGACGGGCGAAAGACAAACGCGCAACGCACTAGGCGGCGTGCTGCCGTGGAGCGGGCTGTTGCTCCGGGCGGCGGCCCGCGGCGAGACCCACGCCAATGACGACCAACGCCACAATGAGACCACCCCAGAAGACCGGCATAACCGGCAGAGCGATGCCGAGCAGCGCGTCCAGTGAATAGCGCCCAGGACCGGCGAGGCCGAGCACTGCGGCCAGGATCAGCAGCAGCAGCGGATATTCGTAGCCGCCCTTGCTGCCCCAGAAGCCATTCTTCCAATGAGCCTTACCGACGGCGATGAGCATGGCGGCGAGGATGCCCAGCGCGGGCAGCGGCATCAGCAAGCCGAGCACCAGTGCCAGCCCGCCGCCGAACTCACTGCCCGTGGCGATCAACGCCCACAAGCGTCCCGGCCGGAAACCCATCTTCTCTATCATTCCCGCCGCCGCCACGAGCCCGCGACCACCAAACCAACCAAAAAGTTTTTGCGATCCATGCGCCGCGAGAATGAGGCCAACCGCGATACGTAGGAACAGTAACGCCAGATCAAAAGACACGCCAGCAGCTTCTTTCTAGATCAACCATATCGGCGGATACTCCGCCATACTTTCACTATCAATAGTAACTATAGATTAGTAACTTTTATTTGTCAAGCACCTTTCCGTGTGATAGTATGAGAGGGAAATAGCAGTGTGTTGAGCCACACCGCGACTGGCGAACGGCGGCGAACGGGCAAGGAGTGCATCGCGGGCCGAAAGAATGGGAGGCGCACCGATGCGCTACAGTGAACATATTTGCGTACGCTATCAACATGCGGTAGAGATTCTGGGTAAGCGCTGGACAGGCTTGATTCTGCAGCTTTTGTTAAATGGGCCACTCCGCTTCAATGCGCTGGCTGACGAGCTGCAAGTCGTCGCCGACCGCGTGCTCTCCGAGCGGCTCAAGGAGCTGGAGGCCGAGGGCATCATTACACGGCAGGTGTTTGCCGAGGTGCCGGTGCGGGTGGAATACTGCCTGACCGAAAAGGGACGCGATTTGGCGCCGGTCATCGAGGCAATCCAGGATTGGAGCCACCGGTGGTATGAGGCGCCCGGCCCGGATGAGCATATGCCGGCGCTGGCGTCGAAGATCACCGCGACGGCCGGGCGCTAGCGCCTCGCCGCCAGAGTTACACCTATCCATCCGGCTAGACTGTGGATAGGGGGTGGCGTGTCCCCTTGTGCACATCGTATGATCTTCAGAATTGGCTCGCAGCCATCTACGATGCGCCACCGCCCGCTTGCCGCGCATGCGTTCTATCGAGCGCGGCTCCGGCAAATCCCCTGGCGGTCGCATCCGCGCGAAGGAGGTCGGTATGGCAAGCGCCTGTACACATCTCGATCACATCCATCAAGTGACGCCCAGTGCCAACGGGTGCGAGGACTGCCTCAAGACCGGCGACACCTGGGTACACCTGCGCATGTGCCTGGAATGCGGCCACGTCGGCTGTTGTGACTCGTCAAAGAACAAACACGCGACGCGCCACTTCCATGACACACAGCATCCGATCATGCAATCGGCTCAGCCAGGCGAGAGCTGGCGCTGGTGCTACGTAGACGAGATGATGGTTTGATGTGCGCACATGGGAGGAACCGATGAACGACGGTGAGATAATCCACACCATTACGAAGCTGGTTGACGAGGAGCATACGCTGCTGAAAGCCGGCGAGCACGGCGGTCTGGACGAAGACAACGACGCGCGACTCAAGAGCCTGCAAGTCCAGCTCGACCAGTGCTGGGACCTGTTGCGCCAGCGCCGCGCCCGCCGCGAGTTCGGCGAAGACCCCAACGAGGCGAAGGTACGTGGCGCCAGCACGGTCGAACACTATCAGCAGTGATCCGCTGCTGGCGTCTGTGGGCAGACAAATGAGCAGTGAGCGATGTTGACGCCCGCGTCTTCTCCATGCCAAACGAGCACCTGTCGCGCGGCGCCCGAAACCATGTGTGCCGTGAGGCAGACCGGCCCGTGGGTGCTTGCCGCAACGATCTTGGGATCGAGCATGGTCTTCATTGACGGCACGGTCGTCAATGTAGCCTTGCCAGTGCTGCAGCAGGAGCTGCACGCCACGGTGGCTGGTGTGCAATGGGTGGTCGAGGCATACGCGCTCTTCCTCGCCGCCCTCATTCTCGTCGGCGGATCACTGGGCGACCGCTTCGGACGCCGTCGTGTCTTCACGGTGGGCGTCGCCCTCTTCACGGTTGCCTCAGTAGCGTGCGGCCTCGCACCGGGGATCGTCACGCTCATCATCGCGCGCGCGGTGCAGGGCGTCGGCGGCGCACTGTTGACACCGGGCAGCCTGGCCATCATCAGCGCCAGCTTCAGCGCCGATCAGCGCGGGCGCGCCATCGGTACGTGGTCCGGCTTCACCTCGATCACCACGGCGCTCGGTCCGGTGCTTGGCGGCTGGCTCGTCCAGGCGGCCTCCTGGCGCTGGGTCTTCTTCATCAATGTGCCGCTGGCGGTCGCCGTCCTGGCGATCACGCTCACCCATGTGCCCGAGAGCCGCGACGAAACCGCGCAGCGGCTCGACTGGCCGGGGGCGCTCCTTGCGACCCTTGGCCTCGGCGCCCTCGTCTTCGGCCTGATTACCTCCTCTGCGCGGAGTCTGGGCGATCCGCTCGTGCTGGCGACGATACTGCTTGGCGTCGCGCTCCTGGCGGCCTTCGTGCTGGTGGAGCGGCGGAGTGCCGCGCCGATGATGCCACTGCCCGTCTTTCAGTCGCGCACATTCAGCGGCGCCAATCTGCTGACGCTGCTGCTCTACGCGGCCCTCAGCGCCGCCACATTCTTCTTCCCGTTCAATCTCATCCAGGTACAGGGCTATCCCCCGGCTGCCGCGGGCGCCGCCTTTCTGCCGTTTATCCTGCTGATGTTCCTGCTCTCGCGCTGGTCTGGTGGATTGGTAGCGCGCTACGGCGCGAAACTGCCGCTGGTCATTGGCCCCCTCATCGCCGCCGCCGGACTCGCGCTCTTCGCTGTACCGGGCATTGGCGGCAACTACTGGTTGACGTTCTTCCCGGCGGTGGTCGTGCTGGGCCTTGGCATGGCCGTCACCGTCGCGCCACTGACGACGGCGGTAATGGGCGCCGTGAGCCAGCAGCACGCGGGTATCGCCTCCGGCATCAACAACGCTGTCTCGCGGACCGCCGGGCTGCTCTCCATCGCCGTGTTTGGCATTGTCATCCTTGCCGCCTTCAACCTCGCGCTGGATAGCCACCTCGCGGCGCTGCATCTTGCCCCAGCGGTGCGCCACGCTTTGGACGCGCAGCGCACACAGCTTGCCGCCGCGCGCATCCCCGCGAGCGTCACCGGCCCGGCGCGCGTGGCGCTGCAACGGGCGCTCGGCGAGTCATACGTGGCGGGCTTCCGCACAGTCATGCTGGCTTGCGCCGTGCTAGCGGTCGCCAGCTCAGCCTGTGCCGCCGCGCTCGTGGAAGGCGCTGGTCTCCGGCTTCCCAATCGAGCGCACGGGAAAGCCGCTTAACGGGCCAGCGGTCCATCCGCCATAGCGCCCAACACAGCCCGCATCAGTGCTCTCTCCCATACGGGAAGTGCAGCTTCTTGTCGCTCTCCCAGCTCTCGCGCATACCCGGCGCGGCGAGGTCCCAATCGGGGCGCGCCCTGCGCGTCACCTCGCGTAGATCCTGCCAAAGCTCCGCCGTCGAGGGCCGGCCCCAGAACCAGTAGCCGTTGTACACCTTGTAGATGACGAGGCCCGGCTCCAGCACGAGGGTATGCGGAATCATCGGGTCATGGTGCGGGTCGGTGTACTCCTGGATATCTAGGTCTTTCTGCACTTTGCGCCCCGCATCCGAGAGAAATGTCCACTGCGCTCCGACGGCATCGCGGAACTCGTTGATCTCGAGAATGTTATCCGTCGCGATGGTGACGATCTGCGTGTACGCGACGGCGATCTTCGAGTGGAACGCGGCCAGCTCCAGATGCTGCTGGTGGTCCTTCGGACAGAAGTGCCCGCGCGAGAGGATCAGGATCATCGGGTCAATGCCCTGTAGCTCGCTGAGGCGCCGCCGGGTCCGTGTGTGGTCGGTCAGCTCGTAATCGGGAAATTTCCCGCCTGGGACGATGTCCGCGCGCATTGCTCATTCTCCTGTTCAGGCGCCGAAACCCCCGTTGCGCCTGCACATAGACTGTAGCGCGCATATACACCACCTGCACATCGCCACATAGGTGATGCCGGCAACTATCGCGCAGATCGGTCGGGTGGAGGATGTGTTTCGAGCGGGCGGCGGCGTGCCTCAGCAGGAGGCCTATGCGGCCTACTTCCATGATCGGCTCGAAGCAGCGTTCCAGCAGGCGGGGATTCCGACGTCACCATCACCGTTTCAGATTTGGCCGTTTCATAGCTTCATGATTGTGCCCCAGCAGCGCTGACGCTGCCCCGCGCCCGGCGTTCCTCTTCCTACGCTTCCAGCGCCCGCGCCAGATCCTCGATCAAGTCGTCGGGATGCTCCAGGCCGATGGAAAGGCGCAGCAGATTCTCCGGCGTCCGCGTCCGCGGCCCCTCCATCGAGGCGCGGTGCTCGATGAGGCTTTCCGGCCCGCCCAGGCTCGTCGCGCGCGTGAAGATCCGCACCTTCGCTGCCACCGCCAGCGCCCGTTCGCGGTTGCCGCGCACCTGAAACGACAGCATGCCGCCCGGCAGCGCCATCTGCCGGGCGGCGATGTCGTGGCCGGGGTGCGCCGCCAGCCCCGGATAGTGAACCGCCTCAACGGCAGGATGCTCGCTAAGGAACGTGGCGACGCGCTGCGCGTTCTCAGCGTGCGCCCGCATGCGATAGG
>DATGEP010000392.1:0-1113 GCA_035310125.1 Ktedonobacterales bacterium | reverse complement strand
CGGAAACCCTGCGGGGTGAGACGGTAGCGCTGGGTCTTGGGGACTTTGACGACCAGGCCCTTGGCGCGGAGCTTGGCCAAGTCGTAGCGCAGCTGGCTCAGACGATAGGTGGCGGTGGTCAGGCCCAGCGTCTCGGCAGCGCGTTGATGCAGATCGCGCGTCCGGAAACGTCCGCCACGGCTGAGATGTGCAAAGCACGTGAGCGCCTGCATGACCGCCAGCAGGCGGGGATCGTCGAGCTTCAAGCCGGGTGTCCGGCGTCCACTCGCGGTGATGGTCGGCTGCCGCAAGCGGGCTAACTGGCCGCGGTCGACGTAGGTCTCCAGCACATCTTGTTGGATGGCCAGGTAGCGGTCGTTGATGCCGTGCATGACGCGGCGGAGCTGCGGCAGGTTGCGGATCGATTTGCCGACGCCCAGGTCGCGCGTGTTGTAGCTGGTGGCCTCATTGCGAAGCAGGACATGGTCACGCACGTATTGTTTGACGGAGCTGTCCTTGTACTCGCTGCGTATGACGGGATTGCCCAGGTGATGGTCGGCGATCCGGGTCTTGAGACCGCCGCGATACGCCGTGGTGATGCGGTGACCGAAGATCGTGCTGAGCTTGTCGGGACGGCCGATGCTGCGATTAAAGATCGAGCAAGCGGTCGGCCACACGGTCGAGCGCCGCGCGTTCCTTGAAGACGAGGTTGGTGCAGTACTCGACCTGGCTGCAGAACAGCCGGTAGGCGAAGTCCGTCAGACGGTTCGGGTCATCGCTGGCGTAGAACGGCACCAGTTCGCGCAGCCAGTCTTGGAGAGGCACCTCGAGATCAGACGGGGTGAGGCTGTCAGCCAGTTGCTGCAGGCGGTCGGGCTTGGAGCACTGGACGAAGGCGTTGGCGGCCTTCCGGACGAAGACGCCTTCGTCATGGAGACGACGCGCGAGCCATTCGTGCTGGTTGACGCAGATTCGAGCGTTGAACGGGAAGTACGGGCAGATGCGCAGGAACATGCGGCCCCAGTCCTGGTCGCGTACATAGAAGTAGTACTGCCACACGAAACGGGTGTAGACCTCGATGCGGTTGCCACCGCTGGCGGTCGGGTAGCTGACCGCAATACGCGCGTTTTCGCG
>DATGEP010000391.1:0-40863 GCA_035310125.1 Ktedonobacterales bacterium | reverse complement strand
GGCGATGACGGCGGGAGAGTAGATGTTGGCGTGCGGATCGAGACGCAGGGCGCGGGCGGCGGCGTAGTAGCCGGAGAAGTCAAAGCGACCGGCGCGTGTCTCGATGGCTTTCACGAGGATGAAGAGCCATCCGGCGAAACCAGCGAGGAGCAACGCGCTGGCGGTCATCACGAGGATCACGCGGCCACGAGCGCCCAGACGGCTCGCGATGGTGTTGCTCGACTCCAGGGTGGTGGCTGGCCCCGCCATCGCGGTATTTATTTCTCGCGACTGCGACACCGCGCTCCGCCACTGGCTGGCCGGGAGAGGCGCCGGGAGCTCGCTGGTTGCGTGCGGTCGTATCCATGAAGCCTTCCGTGCTGGAGTGGTCGTGGCGCGGGTCCGCAGTAGCAGGGTGGCCGCGAGGGCGACCACCAGGAGTCCGCCGAGGGGTCGCAGCTCTTGCAGCCAGGGACGCAGCGGCAGCCCGAACAGCAGTCCGGGCACCGTCGGATCGGTATCCCAGCCCTTCGGGAGCGCCATGTTGACCAGCACGCAGGCGATTCCCGCCGCCACGAGCACCAGAAGCGCGCGCCGGTGGTGTGGCGCCACGGCCTCGGCCCACGCGCGGAGCGCAACCGCGAGCACAATAGCCGCGGCTGGCGCGAGCCAGACATAATGGTGCGCCCATGCCACCGGTGACAGCAGCACGACCGCCGGAAGCGCCACCGCATAGGCGAGCGATTCTGTTGTGGCTGTCTGCTGCATGGGCACGTCGCGTCCAGGGCGTGCGCTGATGGAGCGTATGAGCCATCCGATGCCAGTAGCGAGCGCGGCCAGCAGCACATATTGGATGACGCGCGCGGCGGTCATGGCGGCTGGTATGGCTGTGGCCACTGCGTTGATTGCCGGTCCAAGCATAGACTCGTTGGTGTGCAGCGTCGTGTCCGCGCCACCAATCCGTAAGATCGCAAGGGGCGCCTGGAAGAAGACGTCCGGGCCGACCACCGCGATACTGGCGACCGCCAGCACGACGAGGGCGGCTAGCGCGGCGCCAAGCGCCTCCCACCGGCGGCGCACGACGAGGTACGCGAGCAGGAGCACGGGAGTGACCTTGAGCATCGCCGCGACGGCGATGGCGATACCTACCCAGCGCTCGTGACGATGTCGTGACAGCCAGGGAATTGCCGCCAGCGGCAGCAGGACGGCGAAGTTGATTTGACCAACTTCCAACGTTTGCGCGGCGGGTCGCGAGACGAACAGGAGCAGAGCGGAGAGTGCCAGCGCGACCAGGGAGGTTGGGTCAGCAATGATCCGCGCCCAGACGCGGCGGGGCGGCGTAACACGTGTCGCTGTGGATGCGGCGAGCGACGTGCCGAGCTGGTGGCGTATCTCGCTTGCGATCAAGAGCGCGCAGGTGAGCCAGAGGCCCACGTTGACAACCAGAAAGAGCGTTGCCGCCGTGGGAAACGATGCAAGCGTCAGGGGCGCAAAGAGGATGGCGGAGAGCGGCGGGTAGGGGTAGGGAACGGGAATGGGGGCGAGCACGTGCGCCGCGATGCCACTCGTGCTGAGGACCAAACGCGAGTAGATGTCGGCGTGAGGATTGTGCCGGAGCGCATAGCCCGCGGCGTAATACTGGGAAAAGTCGTACTGGCCTTGATGGAGCTTGAGGGCGTGCCACAGTGTCCAGAGCCAGAAGCCAGCGGCAATCAGCAGCGCGCCAGCGGCAATCAACGCCAGGCGCGCACGTGTAGAAAGCGCGAGGGCGCCATCTTTCGCGGTAGAGGCAACCGTGATACCGGCATCTGATGCTCTCTGTCCCGCGTCTGGTGACATCTCACGTCTCTTTCTTCATACACTGTGGCAGTTGAGGCCCAGTATAAGCCTGACGTAGCGCCAAGGCAATATCGGCGGCCTACCAAGAGGGAGGATCAGGACGTTCGTAGACGGTATACTGACCACTTGAGAAGACGGAGGGCCAGTGCTGGACTTGCCGCAGCGCGGGGGCGAGGGCATCTATCTGACCCGGCGCGGCAAGCTGGCGCAGAAGATTGTCCACGACAACGTAGCGCGCGGAGGTGAGCGCGACGTTATAGGACCAGCGCGTGGCGGGGAGGCTGGCGGGATAGAATGAGGCGCTCTGGCCGGACTGGGCCAGCGTTTGCAGGAGATCGGCGCCTCTGAGGTCGGGTGCGTTGGCGGGGCTATCGAAGGCCCAGGCGATGGTAGGTGAGGCGAGGACGAGGTCACCGGAGCGGGCATGGGCAAGCACGTAGGCAATCGTGGCGCTCGCGTCGGCGGGCGTGGCGAGCAGAGCATCCTGATGTGTGTTGAGGGTGCCGTGGAGGCCAGCGACATCTGAAGCCAGCGCGAGGCCAGTGGGCGAGACGATGGCGAGGAAGACGGCGGCGGTGGCGGCGAGCTTCGCCAGGCGCGGCGCGGCGGTGTACGGCGGCTGGAGCGCGGTGACATCGGTGAGGTTGGGGCGCAGCAGCGGCGCGAGCCAGCGGATGATCCAGCCATAGAGCGTGCGCAGGGCGCGATCAAGCGCGACGCCCGCACCGAGCGCGAGCAGCGGCAGCAGTGGCACGGCAGTGTGAAACGTCGTGCCGATGTCGCGAACGGTGAGGATTACGACGGCCAGGACGGCGAAAGCGGCGAGCAAGAAGCCACGGGCTTTGCTGTCAGCGATGAGAAAGAGACCGACGACGCCAAGCAATACCCAGACATCGAGCGAGAGGAAGCGGTAATAGTTGACGAGTAGCTCGATGATGCGCACCAAAAGGTTGCCGCCTGCGGCTCGTCCAAATGTGTCGCCGAAGTCGGTGAAAAAGACGCTGGGCGCGCTGAGCAAGCAGACGAACAGACCGGCCGCAAGCACGCCAAGACCAGCGCCAGCGGCGAGGGCGCTTTCACGCCAGCCCCGGCGCAGGGCGAGCAGCGCGACGAAGCATACCCACGCGATGCCCTCGTAGTCGCTGAAGGCCGCGATGCCAGCGAGGAGAGCGGCGGCGATGAGCCAGCGGCGGTCATGCGTTTGGGTGTAGCGCCACGCGGCGCCGAGGCACAGCATACCGGCGAATTCGAGCTGGGCATAGGTGTAGCCCCAGCGCGTGTTGGCGAGGGCAATCGGGGCGACGGTGAAGACGAAGCCCGCCCAGAGGGCTGGTCCCCAGCCAATGATACGCCGGCCTATGGTAAGGATGGTGGCGCAGGTCAGGACGGCGTAGACGGCGGCGAGCGCACGCACGGCGATGATACTGTAGCCGAAAATGCGAATGGAGAGGACAAGCTGGAGGTAGAACAGCGGCGGATGCTGTGCGAACGCGGAAGTGAGGGCGAACATCCGGAGCCGGCCGTGGGCGAGATTCCAGGCGATATCGAGGTTGTAGCCTTCCTGTGGGTCCCAGCCGGGCGAGAGGCTGAGGCGGTAGGTGTGGAAGAAGACGCAGAGGGCAAGGATGGCGAGGGCGACGCAGGCTGCGCCCGAAGCGGAGCTTGTTCTAACGCGGAGGGCGGAGGGCAGGATGAGGCGGCGGGCGCTGTTGAGGTTACGCTCGCCAGCAGCCGTGGAGGTGGTTTCGGTTGCCTGAGTGGAGGTGCTCGCCACGTGCCTTTGCCCTTGCTCTGCCGGTGTCTGGCGCAAGTATAGCAGGGTTCGTAGCGGCGGATTGGCTACGGTAGGACCAACGCCATGTCGGGGAACTTTCTCTATGAGCGCCGCGTCACTTTTCGGCGACAGGACAGGCCCATGAAGGCGGATCAATACCTGACACCCAACGCTTCAACCTGTTCTATTTCATTCGGAGGCAGCGCATGTACAGCACCCTCAGCCCTCTTGTGGCAGCGAGCTGTGTGTCGAGGCAGAGCATCTGCCAGGACACGGGTTTCCCTCTAGGAGCAGTGATACTCATTTCGGCCGTTCTCGTGCTGTTGGTCATCGTGTTCAATCACATGCGTCACGATTGGCCGATGTGAGACTCAGAATGGCGGCGGCGACTCGCGGCCATTCGCGCGAACGAGGGTCTATGATCTCGAAGTGGCCGGTGCCAGGCAAGACGAGTAGCTCGACCGGATCGCCGCCCGCGCGGGCGGCGTCGTAGTAGCGCTGAGTGAGTGCCGGCGGCACGTTGGTGTCGGCGTCGCCGGTGATGAGGAGCTGACGCGCGCCGAGTGGGAGTAGATCGAGCGGCGAGACGGCAGCGTAACGCTCAGGATACGAACCAGGCGAGCCGCCGAGAAGCTCGGAGATGACGCTATCGCTGAGGCGCAGCTCATAGCCGAGGCGCAGATCCGTGACGCCGGCCAGCGAGACGGCGCCGGCAAGGGGCAGCGGATGGGGACTATGCAACGGGCTGGATGCGGAGATGCGGTGGCGGCCAGCGAGCCAGAGCGCAAGCTGCCCGCCGGCAGAGTGACCGACGACGAAGACGCGCGCGAGGTCGAGCGGATAGGTTGCGGCGACGGTACGCAGCGCATCGGCGGCGCGGGCGACATCCGCAAATGTGCCGGGCCAGCCACCGCCATCGTCGCCCAGGCGACGGTACTCGATGTTCCAGGTGGCGATGCCGCCAGCAGAGGTGAGGGCGGCGCAGAGATGGCCGAAGTGGTCGAGGCCGTAGCGGGCGCGCCAGTAGCCGCCGTGGATGCCGATCACGACAGGAAATGGCCCGGTGCCCGGCGGTAGGCGCAGGTCCGCGAAATGCTCCTCGCCGGGACCGTAGCTGATGCGGGCGCTGGTGGGTGGAGCGGGCAGATCAAGGATAGATGGGGTCACGGCGGGGTGCTTTCTAGCTCTCGCCAGCGCTGGTGTAGCGGCGCCTGAACTGTTCGCGGGCACGCCAGAGCGACATCTTGACGGCTTCGCGGGTCATGCCGAGCGCCTGACCGACCTCCTCGCAGCTGAGGCCGTAGATTTCGCGCAGGACAAGCGCGGAGCGCTGCTTGGGCGGGAGGCCGCGCAGCGTTTGCGTGACAAGGTCGCTTTCGACAAAGCGCATGGCGGGATCGCTGCGGGCGGGACTATCGTCGTCGCCGAGCAGGCGCGCGCCGCCGACGGGTGAGGCACGTCGGCGCAGATGGCTCAGCGCCAGATTCGCGGCGACGCGAAAGAGCCACGCCGATGGATAGGTGTAGGTTTGAATTTTGTCGAAATGCTGCCATGCGCGCAGGAACGCTTCCTGGCAGAGGTCACGGGCGGTCTGCTCGTCGCCCGTCATGCGGTAGATGTAGCCAAATATCGGCTGCTCGTACCTCGCGAAGAACGCTTCGAAGGTTTCGAGGGACGCGCTCGGTGGAGCTGGCTCGTGACGCACCGGGACGATAGTCACGGACGCAGGCTTCACAGCCACGACCGGTTGCGTGGCGCCCTGGTCCCAATCTTCTAGCGCGGGAGTCCTTCGTGCCTGGCTTGTGGCGGGCAATGATTGCGCAATCGTCATGATCCTGGCTCCTCATCTTCTACCACGCGATTCCCAGCGACGTCATGTTTCGCTGCTCTATCTCTACATAGTTTGACGGTGCCAAACGTGACAGAGATGTGAGGTAGCTCACAGTTTCGCGCAACGAGGTACGATTTGGCGATGCGAAAACACTTGGGAGGGCTAATCGCATCGCAAAGGCGTCAGAGGTGGAGCATACCGACGTAGTTCGAAGGCGTGGCGTCGGCGGTGAACCAGAGATTGCCGGCGCTGTCCAGGGTGAGGCCATAGGGGACACTAGCGGGGATGGAGAGGGTGAAGAACGAGAACACGCCGGACTGAGGCACGTAGCGGACCAGAGCATTCGCGCTGGCGACGGCGAACCAGACGTCGCCGTTCGGAGCGACGGTGACGGCATACAGGCCACTGGGTGGGCCGAATGTGGCGGGAACCCGCAGCTCGGTGACGGCGCCGCTGTGACTATCTATCATGCCGAGATCACCCTGCTCCAGCTCGGTGAACCAGACGCGGCCCTGGTGGTCCGCGGCCATTGAGAAGATCTGGGCGTGTGGGGTGGACGGTTGAATGAGCGTGATAGCGCCGCTCGCCGGGTCGAGCCGTCCGACGACGCCAGCGCAGAGGTCGCCGTACCAGACATCGCTGCCGGTGAACGCGAGGCTGAACGGACAGGCAGTGCTGCTGCTCGCGGGCGTGGGAACGGTAAAACTCGTGATAGAGCCGGTGGCTGGATCGAGCCGGCCGATGCGGTTGCCGCTAACCTCGGTGAACCAGAGCTTGCCGGAGGGATCGAAGCTGAGGTCCTGTGGCCCGGCGCTGTGGCCGCCCACTTGATCGAGTGGATAGGTCGTGAACGTCTGGGTGGCTGGCACAAACTTGCCGATATATCCGGAGTTCTGCTCGGTGTACCACACGTTGCCGTGGCCATCTACGGTCGTCTGCATGATGCCGTAGCTGCCCTTGGGAGGAGTGCAGACGAGGAGGGAGCCGGTATGCGAGTCCAGGCGCACCAGCTTATTGACGTTCATCTCGCCGAACCAGACATTGCCCTGAGCATCCACGGAGCCTTGCATGAGACCGACGTTGGGCTGGTCAATGATGTAGTTGCTCGTTATCACGGGGGCGGCGCCATTGGCTCCGGGAGCAGGCAGCGATCCAGCGGCGCTACCCGGCGACATGGTGGCGGATGCGAGCGTGCAGGGCGAGCCAGAACGCAGGGCAGGGGTCGTCGTGGCGGCGGGGGTGGAACCGACGGCGCGGCCCGGCGCGGCGGTAATGGCAGTACCGCCAGCGGAGAGCACAAAGGCGGTGACGACGCCGACAGCCAGCACGAGCAGCATGAACCAGGTGTCGCGCTGCCAGCGGTTGTGGCGCGCCGGGTTGCGTTCATCTTCGGGCTTCAGAGCCGGATTCCGTATTCCGCCCATCGTTTCGTTACCAGCGCCTTGATCTCAGGGGACATCTCGATATCGTCGGGCCACGGTCGCGGGTGGCCCTCTTCGGGGAGCTTCGCGGTGGCGTCCAGGCCCATCTTGGAGCCGAACTTTTCGTACGGCGAAGAGTGGTCCAGCGCGTCCACCGGGCCATCTACGATCATGGTGTCGCGCTTGGGGTCCACATTGTTGCCGACGCGAAAGAGCACTTCATGCAGGTCCTGCACGTTTACGTTCTCGTCCACGACGATGATGAATTTCGAAAGCATCATCAGCATCATACCCCAGATGCCGCACATGACCTTGCGCGCCTGACCCGGATAGCGCTTACGGATAGAGACGACGACGACGTTGTGGAAGCCGCCCTCGATGGGCATGTTGATGTCTACGATCTCCGGCAGCACCACGCGGAGGAGATGCAGGAAGAATCGCTCGGTCGCTTTGCCGAGGTAGGCGTCTTCCATGGGAGGCTTGCCGACGATGGTGGTGGCGTAAATCGGGTTGTGCCGGTGGGTGATGGCGGTGATGTGCATAACGGGGTACGGCTCGATGGGGGTGTAGTAGCCAGTATGGTCGCCGAACGGGCCTTCCGGCTGTAGCTCGTCAGTATCTACGTAGCCTTCCAGTACGATCTCCGCATGCGCTGGCACCTTGACATCCACCGTCTTACACTGGACCACTTCGACGCCCTTGTGACGCAAGAAGCCCGCGAACAGCAGCTCATCCACGCCGGGGGGCAGCGGCGCGCTGGCGGAATAGATGCTGGCGGGATCGGCGCCGATCACGACCGCCACTTCCATGCGCTTCGTGGCGTGCGCCTGTGCGTCGCGGAAGTGTGCCGCCCCGCCCTTGTGGATCTGCCAGTGCATGCCGACGGTGCGGGAATCACGAACCTGGCAGCGATACATGCCGATGTTGCGCTTGCCCGTCTCGGGGTCTTTGGAGTGGCACATGGTGAGCGTCAGATATTTGCCGCCATCCTGGGGCCAGCACTGGAGGATCGGGAATTTGTCCAGCGAGAGCTCGTCAGTGAGGACGACTTCCTGGCAGGGCGCGTGGCTGACCGTATGGGGGCCGATGCGCGTCAGCTCAGCGAGATCGGGGAGCAGGCGCGCCTTTTCGATGATGCCTTCCGGTGGGCGATTCTGGACGAGGTCGAGCCATTTCTTGATGCGCGCGCCAAGCTCGTCCAGGGTACTGACGCCCAATGCCCAGGACATGCGATCATAGCTGCCGAAGAGGTTGATGGCAACAGGCATATCGTAGCCGCGGACGTTCTCAAAGAGCAGCGCGGGGCCACCAGCCTTGCTCACCCGGTCGGTGATCTCGGTGATTTCGAGGTCGGCGGAGACCGGCGTGGAGATGCGCTGAAGCTGGCCGCGCTTGTCGAGCAGGGCGATGAACTCACGGAGATCCTGAAATGCCATGAAGCGACCTAACTCCCCGACCCGCTTCCTTCGATGGATGGAAGGAAAGGGAAGCCAGCATACACTCGACGTGGAGGTGGATACCGGCTGGTACATGGATGCATTGAGGTTGAAACCGTAGAGATTATGGGGCGAGTGCCGATGGAGGGTCAAGGCACGAACAGCGCCCGCACGTCTGCTTCTTCGATACGGCCTTCCAGCCGCTCTTCGCCGTCCACCGTGATGACGGGGATGCGGTAGCGGTAGCGCTCGAAGATGGCGGGGTCGCGGCGGATGTCTATCTCGACAAGCTCGAATTCGTGATCGGCGGCGGCGTTCTCCAGATAGTCGCGTGCGTCGTCGCAGAGATGGCAGCCCGCTTTGGCGTAGAGGGTGATGGTCGGCATCGGCTTGTCCTATCGGCGTTCCCAGTGACATGACGCAGAAGCTCTAGCCTCATTGTACAGCCGCATGCCCGGACGCGCTCAACGCATGAAGCGCTATGCTTGCCGAATGATACGCTCTCAGCCATAATGGGTTGGTCATCCGCCATTTCACCGCTGCCGGTTCAGGGCGCGCGGACCAGAATGGCTCCAACGAGACACCGATCTGGCGATGCCGGGAAAGCACGTCGTTCACCAGAAGAGGCTAGCATGCCTGAAGACTTTGAGATTCTGCCGATCGAGATGCATCTGCCCGGCCTGCTCAAGCTGCTGGGCGAGCATTTGTACTCTGATCCGCGCGTGGCGGTGCGCGAGATGACGCAAAACGCGCATGATTCCTGTGTGCGCCGGCGCGAGGAAGACGCCGCCGTGACGAATGCCTATGCGCCAGCTATTACGATTCGCGCGGAGACCGCCGCCCGGCAGATCATTATCGAGGATAATGGATCGGGACTGACGCGCGAAGAGATCGGGACGTTTCTGGCGACGGTCGGGCGGGGCTACACTGGCGAGCTTCGCGAACGGCTTGGCGCGGCGGGTCGTGAAGAAGCGCGTGAGCTCATCGGCATGTTCGGCCTGGGGCTGCTCTCCGCATTCATGATTGCCTCACGCATCGAAATCACGACGCTGAGCTACCAGACGCCTGAGCATGGTTGGCGCTGGGTTTCGGACGGCGGCCAGAGCTATGCGCTGCGGCCCGCCGAACGCGACGAGATTGGCACGACGGTGCGGCTGGCGCTGCGCGAGGACGCCAAATTCCTGCTGGATCCGGGCGTGCTGGCCGATATTCTGCGCCTGTATGCCGAATTTCTGCCGGTGCCGATCACGGTGGGCAGCGACCTTGAGCCGATCAACGCGCATCCAGCGCCGTGGGCGAGCGAGCGCGCGCCAGGTCCGGCGCGAACGCTGGAGTATGCTGCCTGGGTGGAGGAGCGGCGTGGCGTGCGCCCACTCTCCGTGCTCCCGCTGGCGGACATCACGACGGAGTCCGGTGCGCGTATTCCTCTGCGTGGGGTGCTATATGTGCCGCCGCGCTCGATCATCTCAATACAAGAGTACGGCGATGTGACCGCGTATGTGCGACACATGCTTATCACGGAGCGCGAACGGGATCTGCTCCCGGATTGGGCGCGATTCGTGACGGGGGTGCTGGATTGCCCGCTCCTGAACCCGACGGCGAGCCGCGAGACATTGCGCCACGACGAGATATTCGAGGCGGTACGCGATGGTATCGCGCGGCAATTGCTGGCACATTTCGAGACGCTGGCTGAGATGGCGCCGGTGGATTGGGCGACGATCGTGCAGGCGCACAACGACCTGATCAAAGGATGGGCGATTCGCTCGCCGGACCTGTTCACGCGCGTGGCGGATCTGGTGAGCTTCAAGACGAGCCGGGGCATACTGACGCTGCCGGAGTATCTGCAAGAAAATCCTGGGCGCATCTTCTATTACGATGACGACGAGGGAGTGACACAGGCGCTGGCGCTCTTCGAGGCGCGGCGGCTGGCGGTGGTGGATGCCCGTTGGTTCGCGGACACAGCGTTCCTCAAGCGCTATGGTGAGGTCTATGGTGTCCCGGTGGAGGAGCTGGAACCGGCGGCGGGCTACCTCTTCACGCCGGTGGAAGACCGCGAGGGCGCATGGCAGGCAGTGGTCCATGTGTGCGCGTCGCAGGACTTTCCGGTGCGACTGCTGGCGTACGAGCCAGAGCATCTGCCGATGATTCTGCTGTATCCACCGGGGGCGGAACGGTTACGCCGGGCGCAGCGCAACATGGAGCAGGGACGATATGCTGGGCCGATACGCCGGCTGGTGCGCGGCTATTTGGACCGGCAGGAGATGGATGAAACGGTGCTCAAGGGGGTGCTGCACCTCAATGCCCGCAATCCGTTGCTGCGGCGCGTGCGCGACCTGGGGCCGGAACACCCCGATTTCGCGCCGCTATTGAGCATCCTGGTGACGAACGCGCGGATGTTCGCTGGGCAGGGTCTCTCGACGCAGGATACCATCGCCTGTTTCGAGCAGATCAACCGGTCACTGGCGCAGCTGGCCGGCCTGGACGAGCTTCCCGCGGGGCTCGACGCGCCATTGACGACGGCTACACTCGGCGAATTGGGGTTGCATCCTGACGCGGCGGGCCGGCTCTGCGCGGCCTGTGAGTCGGTGCGTGAGCTCATCGAGGCAGACATACAGGCTCTTTCCGAGCGAGCGCATATTTCGCCTCTGATGCTGGCGACGGTGCGGGAGGAGCTGAAGGCGAAATTGGGGCAGGCGCGGCTGGATAGCGAAGATGCGACTGGTGGTGAACAGCAGGCGAAACGTGGGGTGCTGATATCGCTGCGCGATGCACAGGCCAACCGCGACGATCAGAAGGGGGCGGACTAACCGATGGTCGCAAACGATCCGACGGATATCTGGGCATGGATTCAAAAGGATGAGGACCGGCTGGAGGCGGAGGGCGGACAGAAAGCCGCGATTGCGGACGGCTGGTCGCGCTTCTGGCGCGCGTACCATCGCGACTTCGAGGCGGCTGAGGGCGCTATCTCCGGCGCCATCGAAGCGGCGAAGGCGCAGGGCGAGCTGCACTGGGAGCTGCTGCTCCGCCACTGGCGCTTGCAGCTGTGGATGAGCAATGACATCAAGCGGGCGCTGCCGGAGGCGGTGGACCTGCTGAGCCTCGCCACGGACGAGCGCGTGCGCGACGTGCCGCAACGTATCTGCGCCTTCCACGATCTGGTAGACTGCCACGTGCGCATGGACGCCGCCGGCTACTACGACGACATTATGGCGAACTCACGTGAAGTGCTGGCCCAGCTGCCAAAGCGCCACCAGTGCGCCGACTGCGCTCGCTCGCACGCGGCAATAGCGGCGGCGGAGTCTGGTCGTATTGACGAGGCGAAGTCCTGGTTGGCACAGCTCGCGGCGAATTTGACGACCGGCGATTCAGCCTGGGGACCTGACACGCTTGGCGATGCGTATGAGCTGCTGGGTGAATGGGACGACGCGGAGCGCGAGTTTTCCAAGGCCGTCGAGGCCGCGCGCAGGCTCAAGCGCAACGACGATTACTTTGATGGACAGGTGGGGATTGCTCGCGCGCGGGCGGCGAAGGGCGACGTTGACGGCGCGGTCGCGGCGCTGCGCGAGGCCCGCCATACGGCAAAGTATACCGACATGAGCTACGATTTGGCCCGGTTGACGGAGGTCGAAGGCCATGTCGCGGCGGCCTCTCAGGAGCCGGCGGCAGCTATCGAATATTTCACGCGAGCGGCGAGCCAGTATCTCGATCTCAGCCGCTACCGCCAAGCGGCGCTCACGGGACTGCGCGCGGCGGACCTGGCGCGCGCGGCTGGGCAGCCGGAGCCGGATGAGGCGCTGTCAATCGCGGCGCACGCGGCAGGATACATGCCGCCAGCCTCGGCTGATATCGTCGCGCGTCTACGCGCATATGGCCGTGAGCCACTCGTGCCAGAGCTATCACGCGGCGGTGGTGCAGGATTCGCGGACGGCGCAGACGGCGCGCCGGCACGGGGCAAGCGCCAGTCGCTTGAAGCGGTGCTTGCGTCACACCTGCATAACGGCAACGCACGCGGCGTAGCGGTCGCGCTCTACCGTTTGGGCCGTTGGCACGCGGAACATGAGGAGCCGCGCGCCGCGGTGGATTATTTCGTCGCCAACGCCATCCTCGAACGTGCGCTACATCTGACAATGGATGACCGCGAAGACGCGCTTCAGGCGCTGGGATACCTGCAGAAGCAGCTTCCGCCGGGGACTGTGGAGGCGGCGCTGGCGGCGGCGGAACATGGACCTTCCGGCGCGCTGGCGCGGCTAATGGGTGAGATGGCGCCCTCGCGCTGGCAGTGGCTAGTGCGTGGTGTGCGGGCGGAGGTAGCGGGCAAGCCGGTAGTTGAGCCGGAGCCAGCCGCCGGCGACGGGCAGGACGGATTTGAAGACTGGCTTGACCGTACGGCGGAGATGGGCGCGCTGGTGGTGCGGTTCCGTGACCAGAGTGATCCCGCGATGCGCGAGCGCTGGGCCGCATCCCTGGACGAAACGGCGGCGGATATCGGCACGCAGGTACCGGAGGACCAGGGCGGTAGGGAGCTGCTCTCACTGGTTCGTGGGCTGGCGGCGCTGGCGCGTGACGGCGACGTTGAGCGGATCGCCGCGACGGTGCTCCCGCCATTCAACCAGGTAATAGCGCAGATTCGCGAGGTTGCGCAGGAGCCGGTGTGGCGGCATCCGGGGATGGCGCCGCTGGATTTCCTGGTCGAGAAGGTGGCGCAGATGGTGGTGCGGTCGCTGCGCATACGTGATGAGCACCGCCGCACGCGGCTCGAGAATCTGGCGTGGCGCCTGGAGTTGATGAATCTGGATCTGAGCCGTCCGGAGCAGCTACGGGAAATCGCCCGCTTTGTGGATGCCCTGCGCGCGTTGCTGCTGGCGGATGGCGAGCGGCTGCCGACCGTCGAGCCGGCGCTGGAAGAACCGTTTGTGGGGATGCTCGCGGCGGTGTGGGAGTCCGGAAAAACAGGGGAGATAACGCCGCTGGGCGAGGCGTGATAACCCGGCGGCACACGGGCGGCACAGCACCAACATACGAGCGAAACGTCAAGTTCCAACGCGTGTAGTGATATACTCGTATATATCGGTGCAGGGGCGGCATAGCAGCCGCGACACGCGACGTTGCGTCTTCACTGACGCGGGGCGCGGTCCCGCCCGGAGGTATCTTATGAGCGACCAATTTGATCTGGCAGAGAACGATCTGCCCCAGGGTCCGCCCGCTGCGGCGAGCGGTAGCGACGAAACGACAGACACTCTCAACGACGAGACATCGCGCGACAACGCACGCGCGCAGCATACATCCAGTGGCGATGGCAAAACACCAGCTTCCACTACGAGAAACCGGCGGGGGCGTGGCACACGTGCGGCACGTACGGCGCGGTCAGATGCGGCGCCGGACGGCATTCTCCAGCTTCCGGTGCAGGACGAGGCTCAGCCAGCGCGGCACGATGATGAGACTGATGCCGTCGCGGAGCTTGAAGCGCAGGGCTTCACGGCGGACGAGGCAATACGATTGGTGCATGTATCGGGCCGGGTGGCGACGTCACGCGAAGCACGCGAGGCCGAGGCAACCCTACGCCGGTTACGCTTCACACGCTGGCTGGTCGAGCGCGGCATGCTCGACGAGTTTTCGGCATGAGTGTGCGGACGAAGCTGACGCATACGAGCGTCACGGAGCGGGCGCTATCTTGCTAGCAAGATAGCGCCCGCTCCGCCGTTGTGCGCTTTGCGTACTCTCTACGCGCCGACCTTCACGAGCGCCAGGCGTTGCTGTGCCCGTGCGAGGACTGCCGGAGAGACACCAACCGGCTGAACCTTGCCGACGTACCCGGAGCGGAGCTTGGTGCCCTCGCGCCAGTACGCGTACCAGTACGGCCCATGACCTGGGCCGCGCTTGCAGGTGCCGCAGGTGGCCTTGCCACACTTGCGGAACTGTAGTTGATACGTAATGTGCAAATCCTTCGGCAAGCTGGCCATGACGCCACCACCCCCACTTCCAACAACCACCCATATCCACGCAGGCTCGCAGTAGGTGCTCAGGCTTTCTTATTGCCTGCTACAAAACACGACGTACAGCCAGGGAACGGCGCATCGTAACCCAGTACTTCTGTTCAGGTGTTCGCGGCGCGCCAAACTGATGAGCGGGTGACGCCTGGCATGAACGTCGCCCGTATAGTGTTACGAATGAACAGGAGGTTTGGTAGCTTGAGCGTCAGCAACAGCCGTCAATCGCAATCGTGTGCGTCCGCCGCGCGTTGAGACCCATCTATGATAGAAATGTGCGCCGTGCTACAATGGCATCCGGTTCAGCTACATCCATGCAAGGTGCCGGCCGGACGCCGGAGAGAGGATCGCATGCCCCACGAAATCGCCGTCGCGTATCTGATCATCTCGCGCATGGTTGAGCCGCCGCCCGCTACGGAGGTCTCGCGGTCAGTCGCGGCAGCCGGTTTGGGCGTCCTCGACTACGAGGCGGCGGGCGAGTCGGGCGCTCTGGCGAGTGGCGGCAGACGGCGTATCGGTACGTTCAATGGCGCGGTGCCGGGAACCGCGGCGCTCGTGCGAATGGTGGTGTGGCGCGCGGGCGAGCCGGTGACAACGGGGATGGGTGAACCGGCGCTCAATGTCCTGGCGAGCGGGCTGGATGCGGAAGACGCGCGGACCTTGCGAGAGGGGCGGCTGTCGTTCGATCTGCGAGCGACGGTGGGGGATGGGTCGTCCGCGCTGCCCGCGCTCACCTGGATGGTGCGCGTCGCCCGGCTGGTTGCTGACGAGTGCGGTGGCGTCGTGATGGACCCGCTGGCGCAGCGCTGTGCGGGACCGAGCGAGCTGTCGCGACTTCAAGCTAGCGATGTGCTGGCGCATGTCACGATCCACAACGAGCCGTGGGGTGTCGAAAGTCGCTGGCTGCACACGCACGGCTTGCAGAAGTTCTGCCGGCCAGAGCTGGAGCTGATCGAGGTACCGCTTTCACTGGTCGATGAGGCGACCGGGTTTCTGCGGGATGTCACGGCCAGTCTGGCGACTGGCGCCCGGTTGGCGGCTGGCGGCGAGATAGACCTGGATGAGCTTGGGACTGTTTTCGCGAGCAGCGCTCCATCCGATGTAGACCATCAGGCGGCGTTTGGGCGGCTGCGGCTCACTGACGCTCCGCTGCCGGGTGAGCGCGAGGGAACGTCGCATGCGCTCTTTCTGACGCGTGTCGCGCTGGCAGAGGCAGCCCGCAGGCGTGACAGCGGTGATATCGAGGGGGCGCTCCGCGATATTGATCGGGTGCTGGCCGCCGATCCCGATCAAAGCGCGGCGCTGATGCTGAAAGCCCAGATATATCTGAGCCAGGGACAGATTACCGACGCGCTGGATCTTGGCGAGCTGATGGAGCTGCGCGTGCCGGGCGATTATCGCGGGCCGCTTTGTACAGGCATGGCGCTTGCCGCGCTGGAGCGCTACCGCGAGGCGCTGCGCGAGCTGGAGCGGGCAATCGAGCGCGAGCCTGATGCGGCGGAGGTATTCGCCGTGCGCGCGGCGGTCTACGAGCGCCTTGGCCAGGAGCAGCACGCGGCGCAGGATCGGGCGCGCGTGGCGTACCTGGCCAGATGAGCGCCGCCGCGTCGCACCCGCGGCATGATGCGATATACTTCCACCTCCGCGTGTCTCGGCACGGCGCCAAATCGCGATATCAAGCGGATTTGCGCATGCTGGCAAGCATCGCTGCTGGGTTTGACAGCGGCCAGAGGGGCGTGTACACTTAGGCGTAGAGAGTACGACCAAGCAGAGCCGGCACTGCCAGCGCACGGACGCTTGCGGGTGTTCCGCCGGTGACAGTAAATAGTGGCAACCAGCGGCATTGAGTGCGGCGCCTCGGAGGATGTCGCGGCAGAGGTTACAAACGTGTCAGACCTTCAATCTATCGGCCAGTTGGCGCAGGACTATCTGTCCGCGAAGCACACCGCCCGCGAGCGAGCGCTGCCGAAGTCGCGCGCGGCCATCCGGATGTGCGCCAACGCGATCCGCGCCGCCCACCGCGAAGAGTTTGACACCGCTTCCAGGCTGCTCTCCGAGGCCGGCGGACTGCTGCATGCTATGGCTGCCGATTTGCGTGAGCATCAGGACATCTTCTACGCCGGTTTCGTCGCGGATGCTCAGAAAGAGTACGCTGAGGCGTCCCTCACCTTCGCGCTTATCAAGCGCGAGCCGCTGCCTACGCCGGAGTCGCTCCAGATCGAATGGGCGCCATATCTCAATGGGTTGGGCGAGACGATTGGTGAGATGCGCCGGTACGTGCTCGACCGTATGCGTGTCGGGCGGCTTGACGCCTGCGAGGCGCTGCTCAACGATATGGACGAGATTTACGCGCTGCTCATCACGCTGGACTATCCCGACGCGATCACCGGCAATCTACGCCGCACGACCGACGCGGCACGCGGCATCCTGGAAAAGACCCGCGGAGACCTTACGTTGGGTGTCTGCCAGGCGCGGCTGAATGTGACGATGGAGCAGGTGCAGTCGCGCCTGGAGCGATTGACGGACTTCTGAGCCGTCCGCCCAGTGGAGTGCGCCCGCCTGAAAATTCTCCAGCGACGAGCAAATCGGCGAGCGGTCCCCGGTACTTCCGGTAGGGGAAACTGAGGAGGCAAGCGGCATGAGTGAGTTCGCCCCTACCGGAACCCCTGTATCTGACCCTGGACATGCGCTTGCCAGAGGACCCGAGACGAAGGCGTCCGCGCCCCGTGGCACGGGCCGGGCTACGGCGTCTGACCCCGAATCGGTGCGCGTTTGGATTCGTCTCGTCCGGCCGCCCCTTTCCCTACTTGGACTCGCGCCCACCGCGGCAACGCTGGCGCTCTTGTGGGCAAACGGCGCACACCTGCTAGCGGTGCCGGCATTCTTCAGTATTGTGGCCGTGGCGCTCGTCCTATCGGGCGCCAACCTGCTGGATGAATACCTCGAGTTTGAGCGAGCAGAGCGTGCCAGCGCCGTTGCCGGTGTGCTTGGACCCGGCGAGGCAGGCGCGCTGCTGGCGGCGGCAGGCATCGCACCTCTGCGCGCGCTGCGAGCGGGCATCGGCTTGCTGATCGCTGGCACGCTGGCGGGGATCCCACTTGTGATGTCCGGTGGCGGGAGCGTGGCGCTGCTCGGTATCGGCGGTCTGGGTGTGGCTTTTCTCTATTCCTCCACGTCGTTCGCGCTCAAACGTTTGCCTGGCGGCGAGGGGATCGTATTTCTGGCGCTTGGACCGGGCATCGCCGCCGCCGTAGCTCTGGCGCAGCGGTCGCGAGTGAGTGGGCAGGTGTTGCTGACTGGCTGCGCACTTGGCCTGCTCGCACTGGCGCTGGTAGAAGCAGTACACTTGATGAGCAAAGAGCGCGATGAGCGGCTGGGACTTCGCACACTGGTGAGCTATCTCGGCATGCGCGGCAGCCGTTTGCTGTATATACTCTGCGTCATCGGCGCATTCGTGCTCCTGGCCCTGGTTGCGCTTCCGAAAGGCGCGCCGCACGGGGCGCTTGCGGTGCTGCTGGCGCTTCCCGCCGCGCTCGTGGCCCTCACGGGAATGCTACGGGCGCGCAATACGACGGCTCTTGCCCTCATCCCCCGCCAGACACTCCGTCTCTATGCGTTCGTCGCGCTGTGGCTGGTGGTGGGCCTGCTGGTGAGTGGCGTCGTCGCGCGGCTCGTCGCGCTACTGCTGGGCAGCGGCGCGTAAGGTGGTGGCTATCTACGAGACTAGTGAAATGATACTATCTACGAGACTAGTGAAATGATATATGAGTCGGGGAGCGAGGTGCGGTGGTGGAGCGAGACGAAGATGGTCTCTGGAAGCAGCGGGGTCAAGGTGCGCGGACCGATGGCGGCGCTTCGGGGGGGCGGACTCAGGTTGGACTACCAGAAGCCGGCGAGCACGCTTTCTTTGGCCGCATAGTCGAGTCCGTGCCGCTGCGGCTGCCAACGAATTCGCGCCAGCGGCTTGTGGTGGGCATGTGTGCCGTTCTGCTCGTCGCCGTCGTCCTCGGTGCGGTACTTGCCTCTGTTCATGCCCGCGGTGGAACCAGCGCGAGCCAGGGGCATATCAGCGGGAACGGCGCCGCTTCCGGCGGAAGGGGAACGCCCTCCGGCGCGCAGCCGCTCCAACTGCCGCCGGGTATCCCTCACTATTTCTCCTTCGGCGTGATGAACGCGCCTGGCGGTGTGACACTGCTCGACGATATGCGCACACACAATGGCACAGCGTGGGACTATCGCTATCAGTATCTCACAGGTGGTGTGAATACCGGCCATGGCTGGGAGACCTGGAATAGCCCAACAGGAGCGTTCGCCAGCTACTACATGCGGGAGAGCGCCAGCCATCACTACATCCCCGCGTTCGTATATTACGAGCTGTGTTATTCAAGTGGGTCGTGTCCTCCAGACACACAGTCCGACACGGACCTGGCGAATCTGAACACCCCATCGGTCATGAGCGCATATTTCGCCAACTGGCGGCTGCTCATGCGAGAAATAGGCAGCTTCGGTGGGCCGACGCTGGTGGTCGTGGAGCCAGATCTTTGGGGCTTCATGCAGCGTGCGGCGCTCGCCAAAGGGAACGTGCCTGCCGCGGTGCCGGCCAGTGTCGCCAGCTCCGGTGACGCGGATGTGGGCAGCCTACCGAATAACGGCCAGGGCTACGCCTGGGCGCTGCTGCATATCCGCGATCTGTACGCGCCGAACGCCGTGTTGGCCCTGGATGTTTCGTACTGGTCCACTGGCGCCGATCTTGGGACGAGCACTGACCCCAATCTGGATGTGAATGGGATCATGCAACAGACGGCGCAATTCGTACAGGGAGCCGGGCTGAACGGCAATCCCGCCGGAATCTCGGCCTGGGATCTGATATCCAGCGATGTCTCGGATCGCGATAGCGGGCAGGGTTCGGCGTGGTGGGATCCGACGAATACGTTGTTTCCCAACTTTTCCCGCTACCTGAGCTTTATCTCCGGTTTCACGCGGGCGACCGGCAAGAAAGTAGTGATGTGGCAGGTGCCGGAAGGTAACCAATACTTCGACACTGAGAACAATACGCCCCATCACACGCAGGACAACCGGGCCACGTACATTCTCGGGCATGTCGCCGATTTCGCGCGCGCGGGCGTCATCGGCGTGTTGTTCGGCCCAGGAAACGGCGGCACCACCATAAACGACGACGCCCACGACGGCGTGACAAATCCCTCCCCGATCGCTGGCTTTCAGTGCGATCTCTGCAATACGCATATCAGCGTGTACCCCGATGACGATGGCGGTTACTTGCGGCTTTTCGTGGGGGCGTACTACCGGCATGGGCCGCTGTCGCTCGCCAATCCAGGCGCGTGGACACCACCCGGCCCGCCCGACGCGAGCGCGACGGTGACGCCCGCGCCGCAGGGGGCATGCGTCGGTGCGCCGGTCGTAAGCATTGGCGGGACCAGCGCCACTCCCAATCCCGTGAAAGCTGGCCAGCCGGTAGCCATTACGACGTATGTGACGATCAGCTGCGATTTGACGGCTCTGGTGTACATCGAGGTGTCGAATCCGGGAGATCGGGTGATGCAGCTCTCGCAAGACAACGTCGCCTTCAGCGCAGGGCAGGCGCAGAAGGTGACGTTGTCGGGCGTGATTCCGGCGGGCACGACGCCCGGAACGTATGGGGTGACTGTCGTCGTATACCAGGCGGGTTGGGGCGCGGAGTACTTCCGGGACTATTCCGCCACGAAGATCGGCGTTCAGTAGCTGGCGCGTTTGTGCTACGGTGTCATGCCGCCGCGCCGGATGTCGTACAATAGCCTGGCTGAGATACACTTCACATCAGTCATAAGGACGCCATACATCATGACGACGCCCGCGGCGCATTCCGAGGATTTGCTGCAAGGGTTGAATCCGCCTCAGCGACAGGCGGTGACGACGACAGAAGGTCCCTTACTCGTATTAGCCGGGCCAGGTAGCGGGAAAACCCGAGTCATCACCCATCGCATCGCATACATCCTGCGGGAGCGCCGCGTGACGCCCTGGAGCGTGCTGGCCGTGACGTTCACGAACAAAGCCGCCCGCGAGATGAAGGAGCGCCTGGAGACGCTGGTGGGGCCACCCGCGCGCGATCTGGCCGTCGGCACGTTCCACGCGATCTGCTCCCGTATACTGCGGCGCGAGGCGGCGCGCGCCGGGCTGGGTTTGACGGATCGCTTTGCCATTTATGACGACGCCGATCAGCTCAGCCTGGTCAAGCAGACGCTCCGCGAGATGAATCTGGACGAGAAGCAGTTCAAACCGAGCACCATCCACGCCATCATCTCGCGGGCCAAGAACGATCTGCTCTCGCCAGCGCAGTTTGCGGAGCAAGTCAACAAGTATTATGAGGAAGTCGCCGCGCGCGTCTACAAGCGCTACGAAGAGCTACTGCGGACAAATAACGCGGCGGACTTCGATGATCTGATTTTGCTCACGTACCAGCTCTGGCGTAAACACCCCGATGTGCTCAAGTCGTATCAGGATCGCTATCGCTACATTCACGTAGATGAGTTTCAGGACACCAACAAAGCGCAGTATGAGCTAGTGCGGCTGCTCGGTGCCGGCACCCCCGACACGCCGGGACATATGAATGTGTGCGCCGTGGCCGATGATGATCAATCTATCTACAGCTGGCGTGGTGCCAACCCTCGCGTGCTGCTGCAATTCGAGCAAGACTTCCCAGACACGAAAGTTGTACTGTTGGAGCAGAATTACCGCTCGACACAGGTAATTCTGGATGCCGCGACGCAAGTCGTGCGACAGAACCGCCTGCGCAAAGATAAATCCCTGTGGACGGATAAGTCAGGTGGCGAGAAGATACTGGTCCACGAGGCGTACAACGAGGAGGAAGAGGCAACCTTCGTGGTGGATACGATCCGCCAGCTTGTCGCGCGCGGCGAGTTCAGTCTTCGCGAGTTTGCCGTGATGTATCGCACGAATGCGCAGTCGCGCGCGCTGGAGGAGCAGTTCATTCGCTCAGGCATGAAGTATGTAGTCGTCGGCAGTAAGAAGTTCTATGAGCGCAAAGAGATCAAGGACATCCTGGCGTACTTGCGGCTGATTGCCAACCCGCTCGACACGATCTCGCTGCAGCGCATCATCAACGTGCCGAACCGGAAGATTGGGCCGAAGACGCTGGCAGAATTCACGTCGTGGGCGCAGACGCAGCGCCTCGCGCCGCTGGAAGCGCTGGAGCACATCGAGGAGCAGCCGACACTTTCGACAGGCAGCAAACGTGCGCTGGGCGTCTTCTCCGCGCTGATGAGAGATCTCCAGCGCGCCGCGACCGAAGAGTCGTTGCCGCGTCTGATTGACCGGCTGCTAGAGCGGAGTGGCTACGCGGCGGACCTGCGCGACGGCACAGATGAGGGCGATGAGCGTTGGAACAACGTGTTGGAGCTGCGGCGCGTGGCAGAGGATTTCTCCGAGATCGAGCCGGAGACGGCGCTGGCGCTCTTTCTGGAGAATGTCGCGCTGGTGGCGGGCGCGGATACGACACAGGCCGGCGAGAACGGGCCGTTGGTGAGCGAGGAGCGCGACGCGGTGACGCTCATCACACTGCACGCGGCGAAAGGTCTGGAATATCCAGTCGTCTTCATCGTGGGCATGGAGGAGGGCGTGCTGCCGCACTCGCGCTCGCTGGAGAGCGAGCAGGAGCTGGAGGAGGAGCGCCGGTTGGCGTACGTGGGGATCACACGCGCGATGCGCCGGCTGTACCTGACGCGAGCGTTCCGCCGCTCGTTCTTCGGCGGCAATAGCATGTTTCAGGTGGCGTCGCGCTTCCTGGATGAGATTCCCGCGCCGCTCGTCAACGCGACGCGCCAGCGCGGGCGCAGCGCGGGCGCCGAAGTAGCCACGCCGTCCCGCCGGAGCAGCGGCGGTGGTTTGTGGGATAGCTCGCCGTCACCTTCGCGACCGTACACGCCGCGTGGGGTGCCCGCGCCAGCCACTTCAACCACGCGGCCACCGCTGCCGACACGCCCGTCCGTCGCGGCGGAGCCGGCATCCACCGCCGGCAGCGGCCCGCTGAAGCCGGGCGACCGCGTGATGCACCGGCTTTTTGGTGAGGGAACAGTGCTCCACCTCGTCGAGGAGCGCGGAGCAACCAGCGCGGATGTGTTGTTCAAGCAGGCGGGCAAGAAAACACTGGATCTGAGCTTCGCCAATTTGCAAAAGATCTAGCGAACAGTCTCCGCGTTCCCATAAATGCTCCTTTGCCAGGCGGAAACCCCTATGTGCAATCGGACCTCGAAGCTCGGCGCGTGGCTGGATGACATTTTTTACCTACATGTGATCCAGTCACGTCCATATAGTGGTGCTGTCACGTCCTTGTCTTCCGCCAATGCCCTCGTCACATCTCGTCGGTGTAGTCTTCCATGCGGCCACTGTATCATGGAGTCCGCTCTTCTCTACGGAAGCGGGTGCCCCGGCCAGCCAGTCAGCGTGCGTGCTGTGCTGAGGAGATCTTCTATGTCAAACGGCTTGGCAATGACACGTGCGTTCAGCTGCGCAATCTGATCCGGCTCGATGCCAACATGCGTTGGGCGTACTGCTGTTAAGACAATCACTCCTGGTACGCCGTCGTACAGCGCACGCAATTGGCGAATGAGATCGAGGCCCGTGCCGCCGACGAGTCGAAGATCGGTGATGAGGAGTTGAATCGGATTGGCAGACAGCTCGGCAAGGGCTATCTCACTCTTGTCGCAGCAGACAGTCAGGAAGCCGTCATCCGTGAAGATCATTTCCAGCACAGCGAGGATGTCGGCGTCGTCGTCAACGATGAGGACACGAGGAGGACCTATCGGCGTTGGCTCCGCCGCCAACCCGACACGAGACATGATCTCCACGGGTGGAACAGACGTCATATTGCGCTTATCCAGTTTTCCACGCTGATGGGGTGTCGGGTCCATATCGTCCTACCGGACTTTGCGTCGATTCTGGAGTCGTCGCTATCTGAAGATAGTGAGAGTACGCGACACCGGCTACACGGATCGCGTTCAATGCGACGGTAGTGTAACATAACTCAACAGGCATCACAAGCGGCACTGACTTTTGAATTTTTCTCCGTGCGATGTTACCGTGCGCGCTCATATTGAGGCGGCCAGGGCGCCTCATATCCCAGGATGCGTCCCGCATGCAGTGGCCAGTGCGGATTGCGCAGCTCTTCACGCGCAAGTGCGACGAGATCGGCCTGACCGGAACGCAGAATGGTATCCGCCTGCTCAGGACTGGTGATTCTGCCCAGAGCCATTGTGGCGATGCTCGCCTCCCGCCGAATGCGCTCGGCAAACCTCGTCTGATACCCGGGGCCATCCGGGATCCGCGCCCGCGCGATGTTACCGCCGCTGGAACAATCTATCACGTCCACCCCCTCATCGCGAAGCACATGCGCCAGCGCTACGGTCTGCTCTACCGTCCAGCTTGCCACTCCTGACCGACCCTCCAGCCAATCAGTGGCAGAGACGCGCACGAAGAGCGGAAATTGCTCGGGCCAGACACGGCGCAGCGCGCGAACGGACTCAACGACAATGCGGATACGATTCTCGAAGCTGCCGCCATAACGATCCTTGCGTGTATTGCTGACGGGCGACAGAAACTGATGCAGCAGATAGCCGTGCGCCGCATGCAGCTCGATCACCTCGAATCCAGCTTCTAGCGCCCGCCGCGTCGCATCCGCGAAGTGTGCGATGACTTCGCCAATCTCCGCCGGCGAGAGCGCGTGGGGAACGGTATACCGCTCGGCGAACGACATAGCGCTGGGTGCGACGGGTTCCCAGGCGCCCGCCTCGGCGCTCAGTGGACCGCCGCCGTCCCACGGGCGCCGTACGCTCGCCTTACGGCCAGCATGTGCGAGCTGCATGCCTGGAACCGCGCCCCGCGCGCGAATAAAGCGGGTGATTGGAACCAGGGAAGCAATCTGCTCATCGTTCCAGATTCCCAGGTCCTGCGTGCTGATGCGGCCACGTTCCTCCACCGCCGTCGCCTCGGTGAAAACAAGCGAGGCCCCCCCAACGGCCAGGCCGCCAAGATGAACGAGATGCCAATCGGTCGCCTTGCCGTCGCCCGCCTCACATGAATACTGGCACATTGGCGAGACGACGATTCGGTTGCGTAGCGCGACCGACCTGAGCCGCAGCGGTGTGAACAAGGTCGTCTGCGTCGAATTGGTTACATTCGACAGAGCGTCATTTTCAGGAACATCCGTTGCCATGGTATGTGTTTCTCGCGTGAACAGCAGGGATTCTCTCGCATCCCCCATCCCGTTGGGAGGGCATTCAACACAATACTTTAGCTCGTGAGTTGTGCCCCCGCCCAATCCGGCTTCCAGTACGCGCGCTTGACGGCATTGTTGTGGCGTGCGTACCATACTAGCGACAGGTGCAATTCTAGAACAGGCGAACGCGAGATAAGTACGCTGGATGCCGCCACAGAAAGCCGCGGGTTGATGCGACGCGGCGCGATGTCCAGGTGAAATCCACTCGCCAGCCTCCTTTCGACGCCATTACGAATTCACGGCGGAAGATGGGACGTGGCCCGGCGTTAACGGATGGATGAGGCCGCGACGCAACGGGCATCCTGACAGGGAATGGCCGCGCGGCGAAGTAAGGTGGTACCACGGGGCAGAGCGCCTCCCGTCCTTCGCGATGGGAGGCGCTCTTTGTTTGTACCGTTAAAGGAGCTACCTTGTATGCTTGACCTGGCATTCATCCGAGATCATCCGGATCTCATCAAAGAGGTGGCCGCGCGCCGCCACACCGCCGTAGACGTTGACGCTCTGCTTGCCATTGACGGTGATCTGCGCGAGACCCGCCGCCGCGCTGAGGATCTGCGTGCCGAGCAGAATCGGCTTAACAAAGCGATTCGTGAGGCGGGCGCCGACAGGGAGGCGCGCGAGCGGCATATTGCCCGTGGCCGCGAAGTCGCCACCGCGCTCAAAGAGCTGGAGCCACGTGAGCGTGAGCTTGAGGCGCAGCTGCGTGAGCTGTGGCTGCTCGTCCCGAATATTCCGGACGCCAGCGTGCCAGACGGTGCCGGCGAGGAGGACAACGTCGAAATCAAGCGGATTGGCGAGCCGCGACGGTTTGACTTCGAGCCACTGGACCACGTTACCCTCATGAATGCGCTGGACATGCTGGACATCGAGCGCGGAGTAAAGGTCGCCGGCTCCCGCAGCTACATCCTCAAGGGTGACGCCGTGCTGCTCGAGATGGCGCTGCTCCAATTCGCGCTACACCGCGTGAGTCAGAAGGGCTTTATGCCGCTTAGCGTGCCCGCAATGGCCAAAGAGTTCTGTTTCTATGGCAACAGCCAGTTCCCGCGTGGCCGCGACCAGACCTATGCGTTGCCGGAGGATGACCTGTACCTCGTCGGCACCGCCGAAGTCTCGATTACCGGTATGCATTCTGGCGAAATTCTCCGCGAGCAGGACCTGCCCATTCGCTATGTCGCGTGGTCACCATGCTTCCGCCGCGAGGCCGGCACGTATGGCAAGGACACGAAGGGCATCTTCCGTGTCCACCAGTTCGAGAAAGTCGAGCAGTATATCATTTGTCGCGCTGATCACGAGGAGTCGGTGCGCTGGCATGAGGAGCTGCTCGCCATTGCCGAGGAGCTGGTGCAGGCGTTGGAGCTTCCCTATCGTGTGCTGAATATCTGCACCGGCGACCTTGGTGACGCGAAGGTCAAAGGCTACGACGTAGAGTGCTGGCTTCCCTCGGAGAACCGGTATCGCGAGACGCACTCGGATTCGTACTTTCACGACTTCCAGGCGCGCCGCGCTGATCTGCGCTATCGTGGGGAGGACGGCGTCGTTCGCTACGTTCACACGCTCAACAACACGGCCCTCGCATCGGTTCGCACGATCATTGCAGTGATCGAGAACCATCAGCAGGCCGACGGTACCATCTATGTACCTGAAGCGCTGCGTCCATTCCTCGCGGGCCGTGCTACTCTGGGTACTCCCTGGCGCTGAGCTGGTGTTCTCATGTGGCTCACCCCGGTCCCTTTCTCACCCAAGGGGGGACCGGCCGGTGAAAGGAAAGCACCTACATCGCACCGGGCAGTGCGGATAATCAGCCGGTGGCTATGGCGTGAGGATGAGGCCGGCGAAAATGCCCAACGCGGCGCCCGCGACCACCTGAATGGGTGTATGGCCGATCAGCTCATGTAGTTTCTTCTCATTGATGCCCCGCTCATTGAAAAAGTCGTCGAGCATCATATTCAGGATACGTGCCTGCTTGCTCACTGCGAGGCGCACGCCAGTTGCGTCGTACATCACGATGCCCGCAAGGATGGCGGCGACGGCGAACTCCGTTGAGTCTATGCCTTCCACGCGAGCAACGGATGTCGCCAGCGCTGTCACGAGCGCCGAATGCGCGCTCGGCATGCCGCCGGAAGAGACGAGATAATTCAGGTTAACTTGCCGCGTCAGGAAGATCGCCCGGATCGTCTTGAGCGTCTGGGCGGTTGACCAGGCGGCGAATGATGCCCAGAGCACCCGGTTGCGCGTCAGCGCCGAAAGTTGTGGATCCATAGCCGCTTACGCGCCTTTACTCGTCATCCAGCTCAAATGTATCCAGGACAAACAGGTTGTTCGACGTCTGGTCATCTTCGGTTTGAGTGGTCATTCGCAAGCGCTGTACCCGCAACTGGGCGGTGTCGAGCATCTCCTGGCAGCGTTGCGCCATTCGCACCCCCTCCTCGAATAATCGCAACGCATCCTCCAGGGGTAACTGGCCGCCTTCGAGCGCGGCGACCGTTTCATCCAGCCGGCCCAGCGCCTCCTCGAATGCCAGCGGCTCGGGCTCCGCCGCGCCGCCTGGGTTCGCTGTCTCGCCGCTCCGCACGCCGTTCATGGCGGCGGTGCGCGGCTTGCGCGTGTTACTCATCTCCAACTCCCTCGGCATCGGCCTCGTGCGTGCGTGCATGGGCGCCCGCCGCTCTGATTGACGCCGGTTGTGTGTTGTTGGCGTGCGCGACATCCGCCGGCACACCCTCAATTCGCGCGCTGGCGATGGCCGCGAACGTGCCATCCGCGACACGCACCGTTATACCCTGGCCGGGCGAAACGTGCGCCACGCTCGTCACCAACGCGCCATCGGATTGCCGCCGAACCACCGCGAAGCCGCGTCCCAGTGTTTGCAGCGGGCTGAGCGCGTGCAGCCGCAGAGCCGCGCCATGAAGTCGCGCGTCGCGCATCGCCAGCAGATGCCCCATGCTCCGCGTGATTGTCAGGTGCGACTCGTCTACGTGCTGGCGCGCATCCAGGATGCGCCGCTCTGGGCTGGCGCGGTCGAGCTGATGCAGGCTTGTCCGTAGATTGTCGCGCTCCATTGTCAGTCGCGTCGCGATCAGGTAATCCAGGCGCGCCTGCACGGCGTCCAGGTCGTCTCGCCATGCTGACGCATCGGGAACAACAGCGGTTGCCGCTGCTGTAGGCGTCGAGGCACGCAGATCGGCCACGAAGTCCGCAATGGTAAAGTCCGTCTCATGGCCGATGCCAGTGACGACTGGAATGGCTGAACGGGCGATGGCTCGCGCCACGACCTCCTCGTTGAATGCCCAAAGCTCTTCGAGCGAACCGCCGCCGCGCGCCACCAGGATGACATCAGCCTCGCCGTGCGCATTGAGCGCGTCCAGCGCCGCCGTCACCTGCTCTGCCGCGCCTTCGCCCTGCACCAGCGCCGGCATGAGCACGACGCGCACCAGTGGACAGCGTAGCCGCAGGGTGCGCACGATGTCACGGAGGGCGGCGGCTGAGGCGGAGGTCACGACGCCGACGACCGCGGGACACGGCGGCAGCGCGCGCTTGCGTTCCGGCGCGAAGAGTCCTTCCGCTTCCAGCCGCGCCTTGAGCGCCTCGAAGCGGCGGTGCAGCTCTCCAATACCAGCATCTTCGACGGCGTCAACGTAGAACTGATAGTCGCCGCGCTGCTCAAAGATGCTGATGCGCCCGTGGGCCAGCACAGCCATGCCGTTGCGTAGCGGCGGTACGAAGCCGGCGTGGCCGCGAAACAATACACAGCGCAGTGTCGCCGTCTCGTCCTTGAGCGAGAAGTAGCGGTGCCCGGAGGCTGGTTGTGTGAGGTTCGTCAACTCGCCGCGTACCCAGATATCCTGAAGGTAGAAATCCTCCTCCAGCACATCTTTGATATAGCGCGTCAGCTCGGAGACGGCGACGATGCGCATAGACAGAGTACCCTTCGACAAAGCGCCCCGGTGGGCGAGTCTACCGCGAACGGATGTTCTTTACTATACTATACGCGGCGGACACACGAAACCGGAACAGCGGCGGTACTTTGCTATGCGGTGCGTGGCTCTATGACCAGCAGTGTCTGCCCATACTCGACTGGCTGACCATCGGCGGCACGTATCTCGCTGACGCGGCCAGCGATGCTAGCCTCTACCTCACTGAGTACGTTGAGTGACTCGATGGCGGCGATAACCTGGCCCTGACGGACGATGTCGCCGACCTGGACAAGCGCTTTGCCGTCGCCCTTCATATTCGAGCGAAACAGGCCGACGAGCGGTGCGCCGATCTCATGCGGATTGGTGGCGGTGTCTTCTTCCGCTGCCAGCTCGCTCAGCAGAGCGCCGTCTTCGTACCCGTCGTCGCTAAAGGACACGGCAATGGGCGCGGGCTTGGCGAGCCGGAGGCGGACGCCGTGGCTCTCCTGCTCGATGGCGATTTCCTCGATGTCGCTTCCGCTCATCATGGCGATGAGCTGGCGAATCTCGGCAATGCTCAAGGGATTCTGTACGGTCTGGGGCAGCATATCGCCGCCGCCGCGCTCGGCTCGCTCGCGCACCATGCCGCGCCTCCTGTCTGATGCGGATGTGGGCATACGCCGCGCTGTGGCGCTGCCTCGTCCGCTTATTTCAGCGTAAACGGATGAGATAGCTTGTAACGCACGAGCCGGCATAGGCGCCAGCAGTAGACAACTATCTCACGTAGAATCACTGCGTGCCGGCTACGCGACACGCTCAACGTACGTTCCAGTGTCGGTTTTTACACGGATCTTGTCGCCGGTTGTGACGAACAAGGGAACCTGCACGGTCAGCCCGGTCTCAACCGTCGCGGGCTTTGTGCCTCCGGTCGCGGTGTCGCCTTTGAAGCCAGGCTCCGTATATGTAACAACGAGGTCCACCGTAATGGGCAGATCCACACTGATCGGCTCGTCGTTGTAGTACACGACTTCCAGCGTCATGCCGTCCAGCAGGTAGTTCTTGGCGTCACCAAGCAGCGTCGCGGAGATTTGCGTCATCTCGTAGGTTTCGTTGTCCATGAAATAGTAAGTATCGCCGTCGTTGTACGAGTATTGCACCTTATGGCGATCCAGGTACGCCCGCTGAAAGCGCTCGCCCGCGTCAAAGGTGCGGTCAATGATGGCGCCGGTGCGCAGATTGCGCAGCTTGATGCGCACAATCGCGCCGCCACGCCCCATCTTGATGTGCTGCCATTCCACTATCGTATAGAGCTGGCCATCCATCTCTATCGAGACGCCCTTTTTCAGGTCGCCAGTCGAAATCATACGTCCCTCCCGCGCTGGACGCCCGCGTCCGCGCTCTATGCCCACGACAGGCGGGCCGAAGCGCCGCCGCCACGTTATCTGTACGGGAATGCGGGCGCCACGCGTCATGCCATTCCATCCGAAGCGCCCAGATACCCAGTCTATTCTACCATGCGAATTCGTGTCTGCCGCTACTTTTGCCGCAATTGAGCTAACGTGCGGGAAGCTCAAAGCGCTTATGTGATGCGGTCAGCACACGAATCCCATCCTCTGTCACCACCGCGGTGTCTTCGATGCGTACACCACTCTGTCCGGCAATATAGACTCCCGGCTCGATGGTAATCACCATGCCCGGCTCAAACGCCTGATCCGCCGGTGCGAATCTGCTGAGGCGCGGGCTCTCATGGATCTCCAGGCCAACGCCGTGCCCAGTGCCGTGGGTAAATTGCTCGCCACGGCCGGCAGCCGCGATCACGTCGCGCGCGAGCGCATCCGCTTGCTGGCCGTTCATTCCGGCCCGCAGACCCGCCTCGCACGTCTCGTGTGCCCGCAGCACCAGATCGTAGAGCGCACGAGCCTGCTCACCCGGCTCGCCAAGGCAGACAGTGCGTGTCATATCCGAGCAGTAGCCGGCGTAGCGCGAACCTATATCAAGCGTGATTGGCTCGCCAAGCTGGATTGGCCGGTCTGAAGGCACGGCGTGCGGTAGCGCGGAGTTGGGACCGCTTGCCACAATGCTGTCGAAGGCCAGCCCATCAGCGCCAAGCTCAAGCATGTGACGCTCGATCTCCTGCGCCACCTGTTTCTCCGTCAGCCCGGCGCGCAGCCAGCCGCAGAGGTACGCGAATGTTTCGTCCGTGATTGCCACGGCGCGCTCGATGGCAGCCAGCTCGTCGGCGTCTTTCACCGCGCGCAGCGGCTCGATGATTGTCCGCGTCGCGACCAGCTCAGGTGCGGGCTTATCTCCGGACTTCTCCGCAATAGCCGCCGCCAGGTCATCGCGAAGGGCCACCGTCATGTGCGTCGCCTCAAAGCCGATACGGCGGGCGCCCGTCTCGATGATCGCTTCCGCCGCGATTGCCGCGAACTCGCCTGCACGAAGAATCAGGCGCAGCCCCGGACATTCCCGCTCGGCCTGCTCTGAATAGCGCCCATCGGTAATCAATGCCACCGCGTCGAGCGTGACGAGCGCTGTGCCCGCTGAGTCGGCGCCCGAATCGTGCCCGGTGAAGCCGGTCAGATAGCGCCGGTTCTCAGGATTGGACACGAGTAAGGCGTCGAGGCTCTGCGCACGCATGACGGCGCGTGCCTTGTCCATCCGCTGCGTCTGGCGCGGAAGACCGCTGGCGACATTGTTAGACTCCGCAATGCTCACAACTGTTCTCCTGATAATGGCACTGGCCGCATGCGCTGGTGCTCTTGAGCGTTCTCCAGCAGCGCGTCCAGCGCGAAAATGTAGCCGCGCCAACCCAGGCCCGTGATCTGCCCCTTGCAGATGGGGGCCAGCAACGACGTATGCCGGAACGGCTCGCGCGCATAGATGTTCGAGAGATGCACTTCGACAACGGGCTTGCCGGTGCCCGCCAGCGCGTCGCGCAGGCTCACGCTGGTATGCGTCAGGCCGCCCGGATTGATCACGATTCCCGCCGCGTGGGCCGCTTCCGCCTGCAAGAAGTCAATCAGCGCGCCTTCGGAGTTCGACTGGAACGCGCGGATCTCGGCACTCAGCCTGGATGCGTGCTCTTCGAGCCTGGTGTTGATCTCGGCGAGCGTCATGCGCCCGTATATCTCTGGCTCCCGCTGCCCAAGGGTGTTCAGGTTGGGGCCGTGCAGCACGAGCACGCGCAAAGGCGGTCGTTGGATCTGTGTGTCGCTCATCATGCGACTCGCTTTCCATTGGGTATTCTAGAAATCAGCGGGACGGCCCGTATACCGCAGACGGGCGTCCGCCGGACGACGCCACACGCTGGGCTGACGAGCCGTTTTAGCGCGGTGGAGGCTCGTCATCCACCGCGCCCAGCTCCAACAGGACGGCGCGCACATCTTCCTCGGAGACATCCGCGAAGACCGCCGATGATCCCAGCGCTTTGGGTAGCACCCAGCGCACCTTGCCGCCACGCACCTTCTTATCCCAGAGCGCCGCGCGCAGCAGCGCCGGGGCGGAGATATCATCCATCCGCACTGGCAGCCCGAAGCGCTCAAGCAGGGTATCCTGCCGTTTCACTACGCTCGCGGGTGTGATGCCTACCCGTGCGCCGATGCGTGCCGCCGCCGCCATGCCCACCGCAACTGCCTCGCCGTGTAGCCACGTGCCGTAGCCTGTCACTGCTTCAACGGCGTGTCCGAGCGTGTGGCCGTAGTTCAGCAGCGCCCGCTGTCCGCCTTCGGATTCGCGCTCGTCGCCCGCCACAATATTCCCCTTGATCGCCACCGATCCGGCGATGGCCGCCGTCGTTGCCGCTGGCTCCAGCCGCAGCAGCGCCGCCGCGTCGCGCTCGAAACTCTCGAAGTACGCGGCGTCCAGCGCCACGCCGTGCTTGATGACTTCAGCCCAGCCCTCGACGAGTTGTCTGCGGGGCATTGTCAGGAGCACGGCGGGATCGGCCAGCACGAGGCGCGGCGGATAGAACGCGCCGATCAGGTTTTTACCATGTGGGTGATCAATCGCGACCTTGCCGCCGATGGAGGCGTCCACCTGCGACAGCAGCGACGTGGGCACCTGGATGAGCGGCATGCCGCGCAGGTACGTCGCCGCCGCGAAGCCGGCCAGATCTCCAGTTACGCCGCCGCCGAGCGCCACGATGGCCTCGCCGCGCTCCGCCCGCTGGTCCGCGAGCCAATCGTGGATGGCGTTGAGCATCTCGCGGGATTTGTTGGCCTCGCCCGGTGGGACGGTATGAACCAACACCGTGGAGCCCGCATGTTCCAGGCCGCCGCGCACCGCCATGCCGTAGAGCGCCCACACCGCCGCATCCGCGACGATGAAGAGGCGCGCTGGCAGAGCGCGCGCGCGCAGCCTCTCGCCGAGGCTTGCCAGTCCGCCCCACTGGACAACTGCCTCATACTCGTGTCGTCCGGCGCGAATCGCGAACGATCGCGGCTCCGCGCCGCCGGGCGGGATGTGTCCGCGCCCGGCGAGGCTGGCGACGATCGCGGCGGCTGCCTGTGCGGGCGGACGCTCCTCAGTGCTGACCGTGTCGTCGGCACGCGCGTACCATGCATCTCGCCGCGCCTCCAGCGCGCGCATGCGCGCCAGCGGATCGTCTCCGGCCAGCATGGGGCGGGCGGCGCCGATTTCGAGAACGCCTGTCGCGGCGCGCATGCGTTCCAGCGCCGTCTCAGGTGTACTGCGAACCAGCACTACCCAGCCACGCGCTCGCATGATCTCGACGTTCTGGGATCGCTCGCCGATGCCCGCGCCTGTCGCGACGACGGTGTGTTTCGGCTCCGTGGCTTGCGCCAGCGCCGCGCTCTCCAGCTCGCGAAAGCGCGCCTCACCATCCGCGGCGAAGATGTCAGGTACACTCCGGCCAGCGGCCCGCGCCACCTGCTCGTCCACGTCCACGAAGGACCATCCGAGCAGCGCGGCGACCTCCGCGCCCACGGTCGTCTTGCCGCATCCCGTCGGCCCGATCAGGATGATGCGTTCGGCGTACTGCGTCTCCATGCCAGGTATTGTAGCATGCGCAGAGCATGAGTAGCGTGGCCGTGGCGCCCTTGTTGGAGGAGGAGAACGGAGAGCGCGATGATGCCCGCACCAAGGGCTGCCCGCGCGCTCAGCCGCTCATCGAGCAGCACGGCGCCCAGCGCAACGGCCACAACTGGCTCAAAGTAGCTGAAGACGGCGGCGTGGGAGGCAGGTATTCTGGTGAGGGCGGCGTTGTAGATGAAGTAGGCCGCTATCGAGCAGACCAGCACCAGGAACAGCAGCGCAAGCCATTGCCTGACATCCAGGCGCGCCACCGCCGCCCACTGCTTGGGGCTGGTGGTCAACAGCGAGAGCGCGAGGAGACCGAGCGCGCCGCTCACCATCGTTCCGCCGGTCATGACGAGTGGCGAGATCGTACGCATCCAGCGCTTACTCAGGTTCGAGTAGACGGCGAACGCGACGGCGTTGCCGATCAGACAAATGGCCCCGAGCGCGAAACTGAGGTCATGGCCCACGCTCAGGCCATTCTGAAACACAATCATCCCGACGCCAAGGAATCCCAGCAGCAGTGCGGCGCCGGCCGACCATGAGAGGCGCTCGACGCCCAGGAATCGCGCGAGCACGGCAGTCGCGAGCGGCATCAGCCCGATGACGAGAATGGAGGCGATGCCGGCGTTGGTCAGTTGGACGCCGGTATACTGCAACCAGAAGTAGGTTGAGTAGGTGATTTGCCCAAGGACGGCCATGCGCAGCAGGTCGCCGCGTGAGATCTGGCGCCGCAGGATGGCGCGAGTAAGAGGAATGACAAAGAAGATGGAGGCTAGTCCAAAGCGCAGGGCGGCCAGCACTGTTGGGCTGAGCGCCGTCTGCCCGGCGGTGGTCGCGTGGAGTAAGGCGCGCGCCGCGACAAACGAGCCGCCCCAGCCGGTGACCACAAGCGAGAGTCCCACGTAGACCAGCGGCAACGGCACTGTGGAGACGAACGGCACCCGCGTGCGGCTTGCGACACGCATCGCGGGCACTCCTTTTCAGTGGACCTCACTCTCGGCCCCTCTCCCCGCGGGGAGAGGGGTGAATGGGTGTCGCCGCCAGAACGGGCGCGGCTGCCAGCGGGCGCAGCAGGCAGCGCCCCGTACAGCGGGGAGCGGGGATCAGGCGTCGTAGTAGAGCGCGAATTCCAGCGGGGCCGGACGCAGGCGTACCTCGGCGGTCTGCTCGCGTTTCAGCTCGATGTACTTCTCCAGCACGTCGCTCGTGAAGACATCGCCGCGCAGCAGAAACTCGTGGTCTAGCTCCAAGGCTGAGAGCGCTTCGTCCAGCGAGCCGGGCACTGAGCGGATCTCGCGCTTGTCACAGGGGCTCATCTCGTAGATGTTGCGATCCACGGGTCCATACCCATGCTCTTCCGGCAGGATGCCCTTGCGGATGCCGTCGAGCCCCGCCATGAGTAGGGCGGAGAAGGTCAAATACGGGTTGCAGGTGGGGTCCGGCGGGCGGAACTCGACCCGCTTGGCCTTTGGATTGTCGGAGTACATCGGGATGCGGACAGCCGCGGAGCGGTTGCGCTGCGAGAAGACGAGGTTCACAGGGGCTTCGTAGCCGGGTACAAGCCGGCGGTAGCTATTAGTGGTGGAGGCGGCCAGCGCCAGTGTGGCTGGCGCGTGGGTCAGCAGACCACCGATGAACATGCGCGCCATCTCGGAGACGCCCGCGTAGCCTGTGGGGTCGGCAAAGAGCGGCAGCTCATCCTTCCAGAGGCTTATGTGAACGTGCATGCCAGACCCGTTGTCGCCGAAGATGGGTTTCGGCATAAAGGTGGCCGTCTTTCCGGAGCGGCGGGCTGTGTTCTTGACGATGTATTTGTAGAGCATCACTTTGTCGGCCATCTTGAGCAGCGAGTCGAAGCGCATGTCAATCTCGCATTGCCCGCCGGCCCCTACCTCGTGGTGCTGCGCTTCTACCGCGATGCCGCAATCTTCCATCGTCAGCACCATGCGCGTGCGCAGGTCTTGCAGCGTGTCGTTAGGAGCGACGGGGAAGTAGCCTTCCTTGGGGCGGTTGCGGTGTCCCAGGTTCGCGGTGCCGTTGCGCCCGGAGTTCCAGTGCGCCTCTTCACTATCTACGACGGCCCACTGCTCGTTCTGGCTGCTGCGATACTTCACGTCGTCGAAGATGAAGAACTCGGCCTCCGGCCCGAAGAAGGCAGTGTCGGCGATTCCGCTGCTCCGCAGGTACTCTTCGGCCTTGCGGGCGATGTAGCGCGGGTCGCGGGAGTATGGGTCGCGGCGGTCGCCGGGCTGGGTCACATCGCAGACAATGCTCAGAGTTGGCTCGGCGGTGAAAGGATCAAGGATCGCCGTGGTAGGGTCGGGGATCAACAGCATGTCGCTCTCGTTGATCTGCTGGAAGCCGCGGATGCTGGATCCGTCGAAGCCGATACCCTCAGCGAAGGTGGCGCGGTCAATCGCGCGCGTTGGAACACTAAAATGCTGCCATGTCCCTGGCACATCGGTAAACTTGAAGTCAACCATACGGATGCCTTGTTCCTGGGCCATCCGTAAGACGTCGTCGGGCGTCGTCGTCATTCCGCTCTCTCCACCAATCTTCAAGCGACTCGATACACTGCCGAAGCCGGGCAGAGCGTCCGGCCTCCGCGCGCCAGACTGCGCAGTATGCACAACAATGTACTCTGCTTCAAGTATAGTGGTGGATGCCTTCGCAAAGGAGCAGAGGACTGCCACATAATTCCAGGACGTTTTTGTGCAATGTGCACATGTTCATATGGGTGCATAGACGCTCAGGTGGAAACGCGCGCCGCCGTCGCGGCGGAGAGGCGGGCGATCTGGCGCTGAAGTGAGCGGCGCAGCCGCGCGATGCGCTCGCGATAGGCGTCTTCGGGCTGGCGTCTGGACGCCTTGGCGGGGTCGCCCTGAGCGACGTGCCATTTGCGGAACGCCAGCCCAGTCGCGGTCTGATGCAGGGTGCGCGCGGTTAGATAGAGGCGCGGGCCGCCCACAACGAGCGCGCGGCGCTCGGCGGTATCGCGCAGCCGAGCATTCTGCGCGAGCACATATTCGTCCGGCGTAACGACACCCGCGCAGACTTCACTGGCGAGGTAGGCGCGGATGATCTCCGCCTCGCGCCGGAGCGCAGCCAGCGCGATACGCAACAGCAGCGCCTGCGCGGCAAAGAGCGGGAGATAGGCGGCAAGCAGCGCCACCAGCGCAAAGGTTCCCGGTGAGTGGGTCGCCCAGGGCGTCTGGGTCGCGTCATTGGCTGTGTAGAGGACGGTATCGAAGTAGGCGTGCAGCAGCACCGCCGCGCCGAAGCCCAGGAGTGGAAGCCGCCAGCGTCCAGCGTGATGATGCGCCTCGCGTGCGTAGCCAAGGCCGGCGCCAAAGAGTGCCGTAAAGGTGGAGTGGCTGAGCCAGCCAAGGATGATGCGCCCCAGAATCAGCACCGGCAGATCGGAGCGGGGGCTGAGCGCGAAGTAGACGAAGTTCTCTACCATCGCGAAACCGCCGCCGATGAGCAGCCCATAGAGGATGCCATCGGTGACGTTGTCGAATTCGTCGCGGAGCACGACGAGCAGCAGCAGCAGTCCAATGCCCTTGATGCCCTCTTCCACGAGGCCGGCGCCGAGGCCGTGGGCGCTGGCAACCGCTAAAGCGCCGGCAAGCGTGTTACTGGTTGACGTGGCCGGCAGGATGACATTCAGCGCTCGCTCTACGCCGAGGACAGGCGGGACGGCGATGAGCGCGCCCCAGAGGAAAGCCGCAACCAGCAGAAACCACGGCTCGCGCTCGTAGCGATCTATCGCGGCGACGAGGGCGGCGACGCCGACCGCCGGCACCAGTGGAATGGTGATAGCGCCGAGCACATGGCTGAGTCCGCCGACGGCCAGCGCATTGCGGCCCACGAGCGCCGCCGCGCCGAGTGTGATGATGGCGCAGAGCAGCACGACGAGCATCACCGTACCGCCCAGCGCCCACCAGAGCCGGGGGTTGCGGCGGCCAGCGAAGGCGAATTGCAAGGTGACACCGGGATTGAAGAGGTTTGTCGCGCTGGCGCTGGAGGAGCCGGGGATATTCGTGCCACTATCAAGCATATCGTAGTCGGAGGCGGGGCGCGCCAGGAGCTGGAGCGCGGTGTCGCCCAGGCGCAGGGTGCCGCCCGCTGGGAGCGGCGCATGCTCGCCAGGTTGGAGCGCGGTGTTCTCGACATAGAGCAGGTTGGTTTGGGAGATATTCTCCACTATCCAGCCGCTGCCCGTTTCGTAGAGGCGGGCGTGGTCGCGGGAGACGGCGGGATCGAGGAGCACAACGCCATTGCGCAGGTCGCGGCCAAGCGTCGTGGCTGGCTGCGCGACGACGCATGCGTGGCCGCTGAGAAGCGCGGGCGCGGCTTCGGGACCGGCGAGGATCTGGCGCAGCGCCGCGCGGCTGGGCGGCGCCACACCGTAGAAATCCGGGGCCGTCTCCGGGTTATGGCCGCGCATCAGCTTGGGAGGGCGCTGGCGAGAGAAAGACCGGCTCCATGCGCAGGTAGGCGGTGGTCTGGCGCTTGCGCTCGAAGTCGCGGAAGGCACGCAGCACGGCAGCTTCGTCGAGATGCATGCTGGCGGCGACCTCGGCAATGGGAGTCCCGGCCTCATGGGCATGCCAGAGCTGGTCCATGACGGTGAAGGGCAGGCGGAAGAAGAACTCCTCCTGGGTGCATTCGGCGCTGTAGGTGTCGCTGGTGGGCGGGCGGCGACGGATCTCATCAGGCACATCCAGGTACTCGGCAAGCTGGTAGACCTGCGATTTGTAGAGGTGGCCAATGGCCTGGATGTCTACGCCCGCGTCGCCGTGCTTGACGAAGAACCCCTGGTCGTGCTCGTTCTTATTCGCGGTGCCGACAACGGCGTAGTTGAGGCTCTCGGCCTCGGTGTAGAGCGCCATCATGCGGCTGCGCTGCTTCATGTTGGAGGCGGCGACGATGCGCAGGTAGGCGGCGGGCGGCAGGACTTTGCGCGTCTCATGGCCATCGGGATGGATGACGACGACGGAGAAGACGTTGAGGGTGTCGCGCTCCAGCAGATCGCCAGGGAGGACGATTTTCACTTTGCAGGTGGCGGGGTCGTAGTTGGGAACTACCGACTGGATGGCCTCATCACGGCGGCGATAGCAGCCGAACGCTTCCAGCCCTGCCGTGAGATCAATGGTTGTGGTGGTGACGCCGAAACGGTCCGCAGTGAGCTGGGCGAGGCGGGCGCTGTCGGGGCTGCTATCTTTGTCGGGGAGGAGCAGCGCACTGACGCGCTGAGGGCCGAAGGCGCTGGCGCAGAGCGCGAGCACCGTGGCGGAGTCTACGCCGCCGCTGACGCCTACGACGACGCCATGCCGCTTGAAGACGTGGCGCACGTTGTGCCGCAGCTCGCCGGTGATGCGTTCCGCTTCGGCGGCGGGATTGATGGTTAGAACGGTGGTTTGCACACTGCTCACTGATACAACTTTCTGTACTCGTTAAGAAATTTCACGCTCCTGCTTCAACTCCCGGCGAGGAGGCAGGGAGTCGCGGCGGCGCGGCTGATAGGGTGTCGAGCATGACACGTTTCCAAAGCGTAACGCAACGCCGGCAAGCGAGTATACACGAGCCGGGTGATGTTCACGTGAAGATTTCGCGAGCTGCGGCGGGACGCACAGGCCAGCAATGATCCGTGCGCAGTGTAGCACGCGGATCGGCGGGCGCCAATAGACGACGCGTGGGGGCGGTTGCCGATTCTGCCGGAGAGGGGAACCGCACCCCCGGCCCCGCGGGCGCGGCAGGCAGCGCCCCTACACGATATGCCACGGCGGGCGCGGCAGGCAGCGCCCCGACAGTGTGCGCGGAGACGGGAGGTGGCGGTTGCCGATTCTGCCGGAAATCGCGATTCGCGATCCCCGCCGGTTGCCGATTCTGCCGGAATACGCGGATTTATTGGCAAGGCACCGAGGAAGGGAAGGGAGTTGCCGATTCTGCCGGAATCCACGAATCGGTTGCCGATTCTGCCGCGATTCGGGAATCTCAGCTCTGGCTCCCCACACCATGGAGAATAGGCAGGCACTGACATGCAGTTTTTGCCGCGATTCACCGTGAGGCGCGGGCGGATGCCGATACCGCTGGTGGGACACAGACGCATGATGATCGCTTCTCTCTGCCGCTCGACTGTCAGATTGCCACGTTGGGGCCGATGTTCGCGGATATGTCGAAAGCCGTCGTAAGGCAGGGTAGCACGCGGGGCGGGCGGAGCGATACGGCCAGAGGTGGTCAATGGCGGCCAGAGACAGCCACGGGTTGTGGCAGGATTGGTGCTCGTGGGGGTGCGGCAGCTCATGTCGCCCGCCGTGTCATGGGCGGCAGTGTCGTTGGGCGTGCCGCCGGTGCCAATGGAGAGCGCGATGTGGTCGGGTTCCATCACAGATTGAAGGGGCCGCGATATGGGCCGACGGGCGTCCGCCGGACGCCCCTACCAAGCGGCGCGGTCAGGAAGCGGAGCGGTCGCGCGTTGTGCGAGAGCGTGTCCACCTTGACCGCGTATGTGGTCCGGTGGCGCTGTCGGGAAGGGTGTCGGGACGGTAGGGGCCGAAGCGAGGGCGAGATGCCAGCGGACGCAGGGATGCCAGCGGGACGCGCCAGACATGCTGGTAGCCGGGGGCGAGGCGATGCCCCGTCTGCCAGTCGCCGATCCATTGCGGAGGGACGTAGACGAGGGTTTCGCCGGGTTCGAGGGACGGCCAGCATTCGGGTAGCGGCCAGACGCCGTCAGTGAGGACGCCGACGAGCACGTCCTCGGGAGGGAGGACGCCGCCAGCGTTATGATCCGGCCAGCGAAGATAGTGTGCGATGATGCTCACGGCGATTTCCTGATATCAACTTCGCGAGGGCGGTCATACATTGTACCGGCCAAACCGGGAATTCACGAGGCTTTGCGGAGAACGAACGTGTGACAGCCGACGCGGATACCGTATGCTGCGTATGTGATTGGCTGGGTGCCGTAGTATCCACGACGCTGATAGTATTCTCTCTGTGTCGTTGAGAACGGGCGATGACTGATCTTTGCACAGATAGTTCAACGATGAGACGCTGCGCCCATGAACACCGAGCAGTCTCGACCCACCTGGCCGCCCTGTGCGCGGGGCCGAGGCATACGGTGGCATACGGATTCCGTGGCCAGGAGTGGTAGTGCCAGCGGGTGGCCGCCGTCATCCAGCGCCGCGCTTGGTCATGCAGATCCAAGCCCACACCTACCGCGCGCGCAGTGGCGAACTGCCGCCGCAACCGTGCGAGCTCGGTGAGGTCTCGTCCACGTAGCTTCAGTGGCCCCCTATATGTTGCGGGCAGTATTGGTTCCTGTACCACGAGAAGCCGCGAGCGACGCAACAAGCGCGAACGCAATACT
>DATGEP010000390.1:0-1209 GCA_035310125.1 Ktedonobacterales bacterium | reverse complement strand
ACCAAGATCGGTAAGCATCCCTAGCGAAGAGCCCGGGCGAGTTTGCCCTCGCCGAGTAGTCCGACGTAGCGGAGAAGAGCATGCGAACCGGACGCGAACTGGGTCAGGAAGGCGTTCACGCGGGTCCTCAATTCCGTCCACTCACTCGCCAAGCGGTGCATCTTCAGGACGCCCTGACGCAGCCAGCGCCACAGTTTTTCGATGGGGTTGAGCCACGGCGCATAGGTGGGCAACCAAACCGGCTCCAACCGCGGCAGCACGGCCCGGGCGGCCACAACGTCAGGATGTTGGTGGATCGACCAATTATCCTCCACCAGGTAGATCCGTCGCGCTGCCGGGTAGGCCCGAGCGAGTTGGTCGTGAAAGCGGATGACTTGGTCGCGTCCCACAATGTAGTTCTCGCGATAATCAACCCGTCCGGTCAGCGCGTTGAGCGCCGCGATGATGCGCCATTGGCGATTGGTCGCTCCCGCACGCTCGGCGACCGGAGGGGCAATCGGCGCGGCCGGTGCCCAATCGTGGGCCGGAACCGGCCAGCGATAATAGCCCATCTCATCGATGAAGAGCACCACGACCTCATCGGGGAACCGTGCCGCTTCCTCCAAGCAGGCCAGCAGATGCCTTTCCTTCTCGTCATAGGTGGGATCGGGACTGTACTGCTGGACTCGCGCCGACCGCAAGCGCAAACCCAGACGGTCCAACACCCGCCAGACCCCGCTCAAACTGTAGTCAGCCAGCTCGGCGAACGTCACGCGGATGCTGCGCAGGATCCAGCGACTGGGTGGCGGACCAGATCCCGTCGCGGCAACCTCTCGCTGGGCTTCAACGCCCGGCCCGTGCCGCAAGCGTGGCAGAATCTCGTCCCGCCAATCAAAGGCACCGCCGATGCGGGCCACCGTGCCGCCGCGCCAGCAGGCCCGCCAACCCGCCCTTCTCATAGGCGTTCAGCCACCCGTAGACCGTATCGGGGTCGCGTTCTTTCAACAGACCCTGACGTGCCACGGCGTGGGCCGTGGTCCCCGCCGCGATCTTCAGGACCGCCGCGCAGCGCTCCCGGATATCGGGCCGTGGATCGTGATCGCGACAGCGGATCAACTCGTGACGCTGCGTCTCGCTTAACTCCAGGGTTCGACGTTGAGCCATGATCGCACCTCATCGTCCCGATTTGGCTCAAGTAAACCATTACCGATTTTGCTTGTCAAAGTTCAT
>DATGEP010000389.1:0-1459 GCA_035310125.1 Ktedonobacterales bacterium | reverse complement strand
GCTGCGCGGCTCCATCGAGCGCGTTCCCACCCTGCGCGACGTGGAACTGGTCCGGCGCGTCAACGGTCTGGAGTCGTTTACGCCCGATGGCGAGTTTATCCTGGGCGAGTCGCCGGAGGTGAAAGGATTCTGGGCGGCCTGCGGATTCTGCGCGCATGGCGTCTCAGGCGCGGGCGGCGTGGGCAAGATGATGGCGGAATGGATCATCGATGGCGAGCCGGGCCTTGATCTATGGGAGATGGATATTCGCCGCTTCGGGGCCTACACTGCCAGCCGACGCTACATTGCTACGCGCGTCAACGAAGTCTACAGCACCTACTACGATATCAGCTATCCCATGCGGGAACGCAGCAGCGCGCGCAAGCTGCGCCTCAGCCCCGTCTACACGCGCCTGGAAGAACTGGGGGCCGTCTTCGGCGAAAAGTCGGGCTGGGAACGCCCCAACTGGTTCGCGCGCAACGAGGCGCTGGCCGAGGGACAGAACTGGCCGGTCCCGCGCGGATGGGCCGCTCGCTACTGGTCGCCCGCCATTGGCGCGGAACACCAGGCTACTCGCGAGCGCGTCGCCATGTTCGACGAAACCTCGTTCAGCAAAATAGAAATTCTCGGCCCCGGCTCGCTGGCCTTCCTGCAACGCATTACCGATAACCAGATGGATCAGCCGGTGGGAACCATCACCTATACCCAGATGCCCAACGAGCGCGGCGGCATCGAATGCGACCTGACCGTGACAAGACTCGCCCGCGACCGCTTCCAGATCGTCACCGGCACGGCCTTCGGCAATCACGACCTGGCCTGGATTCGCGCCCATGCTCCCACTGATGGCTCGGTGTACTTCAACGACATCACCTCCAGTCGCTGCTGCATCGGCGTCTGGGGGCCGCTTGCGCGCGATCTCATGCAGCAGGTCAGCGACAACGACTTCTCGAACGCGGCCTTTCCCTATCTAACGGCACAATCTATCACCATCGGCGATATTCCCGCGCTGGCGCTGCGCGTCACCTACGTGGGCGAACTGGGCTGGGAGCTGTACGCGCCGATGGAATATGGACTCAAACTGTGGGATACGCTGTGGGAAGCCGGGCAGCCTCTGGGAATGCTGGCGGCAGGCTACCGCGCCATCGACTCGCTGCGCCTGGAAAAAGGCTATCGCTACTGGAGCGCCGATATTCACTCCGAATACAACCCCTACGAGGCGGGCCTGGGCTTCGCCGCGAAGTTGCAAAAAGGCGACTTCATTGGCAGAACCGCACTTGAGCGCATCAAGGCGCAGGGCGTGACGCGCAAACTGTGCTGCCTCGTGCTGGACGATCCCGCCGCCGTCGGGCTGGGCGGAGAACCACTGCTGGACGGCGAGCGCGTGACTGGACACGTGACCAGCGCGGGCTATGGCTACACGGTGCGCCAGAGTATCGCCTATGGCTACCTGCCCATCGAGTACGCCGTGCCTGGTACGCGC
>DATGEP010000388.1:0-3715 GCA_035310125.1 Ktedonobacterales bacterium | reverse complement strand
GCCAGGCCGCTCGCCCACTGGTACGCCGTCGCCTGCTCTTTCGTATGCTCGATACCGCGTTCCCACGGCTTTGAGGCGGTTTTGAGGTCAACAATCGTGGTCTTGCCGTCACGCTCGGTGATGGCGTCAATGCGTCCGGTGAATTGCCAGTCGTCGAGATCGGGGATAGGCAGCGTGAACGGCAACTCCACCGCGACCGGGCGGTAGTGCGGCTGCACGCGCTCGACATACGCGCGGAGCGTCGCCAGCGCCCGCAGACGCAGATCAGGCAGCGTATCGGCTAGCAACCCGGTCGGGTCGTCCTTCGCCGCGCGATATTCGAGCGCCGCCTCAAAGACGCCCACCAGCGCGGTTATGGACATTCCCGGCTTGCCATCCATCAGGCGCTTGCCGTCCATCTCGATAGCCTGATGGATAGCATCACCGAAGATGAGGTGTTCTGAGGGCGCTTGTGGCACACGGTCAATCTTCTGCAAGCGCCACTTACGCGCGCATTGTCCCCACGTTTCGAGCTGCGAATGACTGATACTCGGCATGTTATGCCACCCGCCCTTCCGCGATAGCTCGTGAGGCGGGCGACACGGCGATGGCCTGCCAGCCCATTGCGCGGCGCCACGCATTCTCTGCGTCCACTGCCGCGACGCCCAGGCGATAGTATGCCTGCCGGTCTCCCAATCCGAGCGCCTTACCGGCCTTGCGCCAGAGGCGCTGTGCTTTTGTGCTGTTCACGTCAGTCTGCCTTTCTCTCTGTCGGGTTGCCCGTGTCGCGGGTAGGGTCGTCGGGAATGCTGTCGAACGGCCAGTCACGGAACCGGGTATATTCCGCCTCGAACCGCAGGGGCACCATCGTGCCGTCGCCCACGTCGCGGCCCTTGAGGATGAGTAGTTCCGCGAATTGCTGGAATCTGGCGTCCGTGTTGGTCTTGTCGTAGTAGGCGGGACGGTACAGCGCCCACACCATATCGGCGTCCTGTTCCAACTGGCCGCTTTGCCGGAGATCCGAAAGCATGGGGCGCTTGTTGCGGCGGTCCTCACACTTGCGGTTGAGTTGCACGAGGCACAGGATGGTGACGCCGCAGGATTTGGCAATCTGCTTGAGTTGGCGGCTCATCTTCGTAATGCGGTCGTATTCGTCGCGGTCGGCGCCGTCCGCGAACAGGTCCAGTTGGTCTATCACCACGAGCTGGCAATGGCGCTCGGTGACGGCCCGCTGAATGAGCGAGCGCAGGGCGAGGAGCGACACCACCCCATCGGTGACAAAGAGCCGGTCGCCTACCCGCTCACGGAGCCATGCGCGGTGTGCCTCGAAGGTGTTCCAGGCGTCCAGATCGGGGTCGCGCCCCTTCTGCCGGAAGCCAGAACGGATGTAGCGGGTGTTCAGTTCCGCGCGGTCCGCGACGACCCGCCGCGCTTGTTGCTTCGCGCTCATCTCCAGCGTCACCACATCCACCGTGCCCACGCGGTCCGTCGCATGGAAATGCAATGCCGTCATGAGCGCGATTTTGAGGCCCAGGGCGCTTTTGCCGGAACCGGGGCGGCCCGCTAGATAGATCAGGTCGCCCGGCTCCATACTCACCACATGCCGGTCTATCTCCGCAAAGCCGGTGGGCAGCCCGATAGCGGCGTCCGAGTCAATGCGGTCGAGCACCTCGTTCGCCAGATCGTCCAGCACATCCGCAAACGACTTCGTGCGGCTCTGCCCCGATGTGCTGCCGCGTTGGGCCACACGCATCACCTCACGCAGCGCCAACTCGCACGCCATATCATCATCGGCTCCGTTGTAGGCCAATGCGGCGATTTTCCCGGCAGCCTCGATAAGCGCCCGGTTGCGAGCGCAGCGCCGGACGATGCGCGCATAGGAGAGCGCATGCATGCTCGTTGGCACATGCGTACCGAGCGCGAAGATGGCGCCGATACCGCCCGCGTCTTCGAGCGTGCCGGTGCGGTCAAGCTGGTCAAAGAGCGTCGTAGCGTCTACCGGCTCCTGAGCGGCGTGCAGCGCCAGCATGGCCGCGTAGATCGTCCGGTAGTCGTTGCGGTAGAAGTCCCCCGGCTCAAGGAGTCCCGCGATGCTGGCAACGAGTGACGGATTGATGAGCATGCTGTCAAGGATGTTGCGTTCAGCGTCCGTGTTGCATGGCAGCAGCTTTTCGGTTGACTCGTCCGGTGCGGAGCCGGAGCCGGGCAGGGCATGTACGGTCATGCGGGATACCTCCTGTGCTGTGCTGGGTTGGCGTGTTACTCGATACGTGCGGGCTTGGCGTTGATGGGCCGGTCGCGGTCCAATCGCATCGGGGGCGGTTCACGAGGGGGCGCGGCGCGTGCCGGGGGCGCCGTCGTGTGTTTCTGGCGCATGCGGCCCGCGAGGCGGTCGTATTGCTCACGGAGCTTGCCGGGACTGAGGATGTTGGATTGCCAGAAGGCGTCATGGGTGGCGAAGTCAATCACGGCGTGAATGCCGTCCGGGGTGCGCTCGTCTCTGCGCAGCATCAGGTCTATCGGGCGCGCCCAGTTTTGCAGTTTGTCGGGTTGGAGCGCGGCCTTGGCGTCGCGGGCATTCGGACTGTGCGCCAGGATGGCATCGCGCAGATACGCCGCCAGCCGCACCGCGTCGCCGTCCTCTGGCAGCACGGTGGAAGCACGCTTTTGAGTGGGCTTGGATAGCTCAGAGGATGAGGGCGCCGCCAGCGATCCACCGTCCGCGCCGTCAGGCGTCGGACAAAGAAGTTTTTCTTTAGAGAGTTTATTTAAGAGATATTTCTTTCCGGTGCCCGTCGCGCCGCTTCCCGCCTGGGCTGACGGCACCTGTATTGGTATAGTTTCTTTACCAATGTTGCCGGTTATTGGTATAGTTTCTTTACCAATAAGTGCCTCTATTGGTAAAGCATCTATACCATTACGTATTGGTATAGTTTCTTTACCAATACTTTCATCACAGAGTTGCCAGAGGTGCGAGGGATTGATACGATATGCGCTCACAATGCCGCGCCCGCGCCCCTCTTGCGCGACCTCGATCACGTGCTTCTCGCGTAGCTCGGCAAGGCCAGCCAGCACGGTCACGCGGGTAAGTTTCGTCCCGCTATCGAGTCGTCCGGCATTCGTGCGCTTCCCGTTGCAGAACTCGTCTACCGTGAGCGTCACACACTCCTGGTGAAAGCCCTTCGTGAGACGGATGAGGTACAGGAAGCACCGTGTGGCCCCAAGCCCGAACTCGCTATACGCCACTTCCATGAAGCGGTTGGCGACCTGTGTGTACCACTCGTCAGGCGTGGGCGCCGTCTCGCTCTCGCTTTCGGCGGCGCCAGTGTGATACTCTCCGCGCGTCTCACTCATTCTCTGGCCGCCATTCCACCTATCCGGCTCGTATGCTGGCAGTGCCATACCATGACCTCCACTCCCGGCCCTCGCCTCTACGTTTGTCTCTTTACGATGCCCGGCACACCAGCACGTGCCAGTCTCGCGCCTCTACTGGCGCACGGAGCGCACGGATACCCCGGTGTGGATTGCCCGATAGGAGTGTTGCAAAACTGACAGCAGCGTGGCGCGTGGTGAGTGCGACGCCGTGCGCCGTGAGGAGGCTAGAAATGGGGGATGGATGCGGGGAGAGGCACTGAGCGCGATGGACTACGACACGACACCGCGAATTTTAAGTCCGCTGTGTCTGCCATTCCACCACCGCCCCGCATGTCTCACCAACCCGCTCCATTCCCGGCTT
>DATGEP010000387.1:0-25945 GCA_035310125.1 Ktedonobacterales bacterium | reverse complement strand
CTCTGGATTGTGGGAGATGGACCGTCTCATCAACCGCACGCTCGTCTATGGCTCGCTCACGGCAGTCTTGGCGCTGGTCTACTTCGCCTGTGTCGCTGGCTTCCAGGCGCTCGCACAGGCGCTCACCGGCGCAACATCGCTACCGGCCTTTGTCATCGTCGCCTCCACCTTACTCATTGCGGCCTTGTTCAATCCATTGCGCCGTCGTATCCAGCGCCTAATTGACCGGCGCTTCTATCGCCGCAAGTATGATGCCGCCAAGACCCTCGCGGGCTTCGGTGCGACGCTGCGCACGGAGACGGATCTGGCACACCTCACGGAGCACCTTGTGAGTGTCGTGACAGACACGATGCAACCCGCGCAGGTGTCGCTCTGGCTGAGCACTTCCCGCTCGCAGGAAGCGCCGCGCGATCGGGGCGCGTAGCGGCCAGCGTGCCTCTACCATTCCGTGAGCTTCCAGATCTCCGGCTGCACCGCGCCCGCCTCCACACCGATCTCAGCGTAAATGCTTACTGCTTGTTTCAGATGTGTCATCGCGTCAGTTGGTCGTCCCACGGCATGTAGCAGATCGGCGATGTTGTTATGGAGCGCGGCCTCGTGGTGCCGATCACCTTGCGCCACACTGAGCGCCAGCGCGGCCTCCGCGTGCGGGATCGCCCGCTCTACATCGCCGCGCGAGGCGAGAGCTAGCGCCAGATTGTTCAGGGCAGCGGCGCGTGCGCTCGCGTCGTCTGCGGTCTCTGCCAGCGCCAGACTGCGCTCCAGATGGCTGATGGCATCATCCACGTCACCACGGCTGCTCGCCAGCACACCCAAAATGTTATGCGCCTGAGCCAGCGCCCGCAGGCCTTCTGTATCTGTCGCGTCCGCTACCAGCTCCCGTGCGTGATGTGCCAACTGCCAGGCCTGGTCGAGCAGACCTCGGCGATGAGCGACAAGGCTCCAGTCCGCATAAATGCGGGCGAGCGCGCCCGTAGTTGCCGGTCCGTCGGACCGGCCAAGCGCGGCCACGGCGCTATCAAAGTGCGTCTGCGCCTGCTCCCATTCCCCACGGCGCGCATACACATTACCAATCTTATGCTCCAGGCGCGCGCCGGCCTCTGACTCGGTCGTCGCAGCGGCTTCCGCGTAGCTCGCAAGCGCCAGGGCGTATTCTCCAAGGAACGTGTGCAGATCACCAATAACCTCGTGCAGCTCCGCCACGTGCGGAGAGCCGAGCGCCAGCGCCGTACGCAGGTGAGCAAGCGCCTCGGCGTTCGCGTACAGGCTTCTCGCTCGTTCCCCGGCCTGTCTATAATAGTTTGCTGCTGTGGCTCGATCGCCTCCCATCAAGTAATGATGCGCAATCTGACCTAACGATCCGGTGCCCTCATGGTCTCGACGACGCGCCGAGACCAGCGCCTCGGCAACGCGGCGGTGAAGAAGACGGCGGCGAGCCAAACTCACCTCATCATAGTAAAGTGAACGCAGCTTCTCGTGGCTAAAATCATAGGTCGGAACGGGGCCAGACATCCCACGAAGCTCACGAATCAGTCCGCGCCCGAGCAGCTCCTCTAGCGCACCAACGGTCTCCTCCTCACTTCGACCACTGACCTCACGCACTGTTTCGAAGTCGAACCATCTGCCAATCACTGCGGCTGCCGTGAGTACCTGGGCGCTGGTACCATCTACCGCACCAAGGCGCGAGCGAAGTAGTTGCTGGATTCCACCGGTCACCGCCCAGTTCTGCTGTTCGGGGGTCACGACGTCTTTTGCCAGCACCCGCAAATACTCCACAAGGAAGAACGGCACGCCTTCGGTTTCCTCATGGAGACGCTTGGCCGTTTCAGGCAACGCAGGCACACCCGCGGCCGTTCGCAGCAAGTCAACCACCGCATCTTCGCTTAGCCGCGACAGATGAATGAGCGTTGCGACACCGGCTCGTTCCGCCCCCGCAAGCAGGAACCGTAGCTGCGGGGTAATTGACGCTTCAGAATCGCGCCATGTCAGTAACACGCATGTGGGTACATCACGTAGCCGTCGCACGACATAGGTCAGCACATCGAGTGAAGCGCTGTCTGCCCACTGCACGTCATCGAAAAAGAGGATGCCCGGTTTACTTCCCTGGCAAGCTGTCACCAGCACCTGCCTGAGACCCTCGAAGAATTGACTCTGCGCTCCAGGGCTATCGAGCGGTGGCGCAGGTGGCAAACCGGGATGCAGGCCACCAACCTCTGGCACAAGGCGTGACGCTTCTACGAGCCAGCGCTCCGGCAGCTTACTGAGCTGGCGGGCGGCACTCTGGTCTGCGAGCGCCGTGCGAAGTGCGGCAGCCACAGGAGCATAGGCCAGGCTCGCCTCCCCATCGTAGCAGCGCGCCGCGACGACAGTGGCACCGTCCTGACGCGCGCGCAACGCAAAATCCTCGGCGAGCCGGGTCTTGCCGATACCAGCCTCACCTTCGAGCACGATTACCCGTCCACTCTCGCGAATACTCGCATACGTTCGTTCAAGCTCAGCCCATTCATCGGCTCGGCCGGCGAGTGGATACGATTCGCTGGCTGCCATGGATACCAAGGTATCCGTGGAGCGCGTTGGACTGGTATGTATCGCTCCCTCTGGGGCGGTTGATGGCGTCGGCGCGTGACTGGCCGCCGAAGTCGTACGCGCGGGTGGCGCGGGCGGGCGCTTGTCTTTGATAGCTTCGTACAGCCTGGTCGTTGCTTCGAGCGGGCTTACCCCCAGCTCTTGCTCCAATGCGTGGACACATTCGTGGTACTGTCGCAGAGCGGCAGTGCGTTGGCCCGACCATGCGTACAGGCGCATCAGATAACGGTGCGCTGGCTCATGCAGACGATCCAGAGCCAGCCAGCGCCGCGCACAGTCAATCGCTGCGTCATACTGACCGGTCGCGATGTAGCCACGGGTGAGGCGCTCGAGCGCACTTCCGAGCTGGCGCCGGAGCGTCTCTCGTTGGAAGAACTGCCAATCGTCGAATGCTGGGCTGTCGCGCAATGCGAAGCCAGCCATAAAGTCGTCGCGATACAACCTTGCCGCGGTTTCCAGCGGTTCGAGACATGCGGCACAAACATCGGTTGCGGGGTGGCCGTGGGTTTGGCACTCGGCAAGTTGGCGCTGGAAATCCTCCACATCCAGGCGAATGTCGGCGCTGGACTGTATGCCAATCGTGTCGCGTCCTATGTCAAGATAACCACTGCCGAGCGCTTTCCCCAGCGCTGAGAGGGTGCGACGCAAGGTCGCGCGCGCGTGTATCTGATCGTACTCCGGCCACAGCAGAGTAGCCAGCGCGTCCCGGCTGCTAGGTCGGCGCGTGATAACGCCATACGCCAGGAGTGCAACCGCTTTCCGGGTGTCCACAGTAAGCGGCGAGCTGTCTCGCTCAATACGAGGCGCGCCGAGCAGCGACAGCACGAGTTCGGCCATATGAATGAGATACCCTCGCAGTCCTCCTACTCAATGTGTGTTTTCGACCGCATTGGTGTCGGAGGATGAGCTAACACAGCAGTACACGTATAATACCCTGTACAATACGTAACGAGTAGTCCTCGCTCGGCTCCGCTTGCTCATCAACCCCATCCCCCGCGCATGAGAACCAGCCAGCCATTATGGGACCGATTGGGACGTATCGCGACTGTGAAATTGACAACAGTCGGCTCGCCATAGATGCGCTAAAGTAAACGCGCCGCATACTGCTGCTGAGACGATCCCACTGGGATGGCCAGCGGACCGAGTGGATAGGGAGAACGTATATGTGGGGAAAACGACAGACCACGGGGGCTACTGGATCGGAACAGTACGCAAAGCCAGCGGAATATCCGCGTGCGCTCAGCACAGCCGGGGAGCTGTGCAGGAGCGCCGACTGGGAGCGCATGAGCGATACTGACCGCGCCGCGCTGCGCAGCGTATTTGCGCCGTTCCCAGAAAGCGACCGCACGTCCTCAGAAGGCTCGGTCTCCACCGGCATGAGCAGCGCCATTCAACAGTGGGTGGCCGCGCTGGTGGCTCCTGGCTTCCAAACAGACGCCGCTCAGCTTATTCGCGTTTGGCTCGACGAGACGGCCCCTGATGTTCACCTCTTCATTGGCGGCAGCTCCGGGCAGGGCCGGCGCAGTCTTGCGACTGCTCTCGCGCGGCAAGCCATGACCAAACAACCCATACCGCCTGATTTCTGCTACGTGCCTGTGCCGTCCGCGCTGGACCGCGCGTACCTGCTAGCTCTTCCCAATGGAACAGGCGACGCCTTCACCAAGACTCTTGATCAGGCGCTACGCATACTTTCGGGCGGATGGAACAGCGCTCCCGCTCCCACGGATAGCGCCACGCCGCCCGCGCCATCCGAAGAGACACAGCAGACACCAAGCCCGAAGCGCGTGCGCGGCATCTCTCAGGCATTCGCCCCGCTGGAACAGCCCGCCTTCGCGAGCGCCGGCGCATATGTGGAGCAACTGCGGGCCACATTTGATGCGCTGGCAGCCTCAGACGCCGATCTGCCCGTAAGCTACGACGAGATGCCCACTTGGTTAGTGCGTGCGCCATCTGGGGATTCCGCGAGCGCGGTAGACTATTCGCCAGTGCCAAGCGCACCCGTGGTGAATGGGACGCTTATTCGCGACAAGTTGGATGACCTCTTGATTCGCGCCAACGGCGGCGTGCTTGTACTTCCCGCTGCGGATCTGCTGGTCGTTGACGGCTCGTGGCTCGCGTTAAGCGCCGCCCTGACCAGTCGTACGTTGCAAGTCAAGGCCAGCTGGCCGCTCCTGCCACTCACTGCTCGCGTGATACTGGTCGGTGATAGCAGCGCTTACAACGGGCTTGCCAGTGCTCCAGGTGATTTCAATCGCCTCTTCCGGTACGAAACGTGGTGCGCTTCAGCCACAACATGGTCCCCAAATACTGAGGCCGCCTACGCGACACTCGCCGACGGCGTCGCGCAGCGGCATCACCTTCCAGCCTTTGATCCCTCGGCTGTAGCCCGCCTCATAGAAGAGGGGGCTCGACGCGGGAACGGCCTCAATCGCACCTACCTGACCACTGATCTGGTCCTGCTGCATGACTTGGCTCATGAAGCGGGACGCACCGCACGCGCACGCGAGGCTATTACCACGAGTGGGAGCGATGTCGCGACCGCTCTCCAGCGGCGGCGCACACTCCAACGGGCAAACGCACGCCGTGTACACGAGGCCATCCTATCCGGCCAGGCGATTACGCCGACCTCCGGCGCTGCCATCGGGCAAATCAATGGGCTGGGAATCTATGAGTATCATCCGCCAGAGGGCGCATTTAGCGTCCCAATCCGCATCAGCGCCACTGTCAGTCCGGGCCGAGATGAGCGCGTGCTGGACATTGAGCGAGAGGCCGATCAAGTGGATGCCGATCACGTCCGCGGCGAGATGACAATCGAAGGCTATCTCGCTCACCGCTTTGGGCAGCGTCACCCCATCAATCTCGTCGGGCGTATCCGCTTTGAGCAGGAACATGGCACGACCGGCGGTGACAGTGCCTCCGGGGCAATCTTATTTGCCCTGCTTTCCGCGCTCGCCCAGGCACCCATTCGTCTCTCATATGCTGTCACTGGTGCTGTCGGGCAGTATGGCGAGATGCAACCCATCGGCGGCGTAAATACGAAGATCGAAGGCTTCTGGGAGCTCTGCCAGCTGCGCCGTGCGCACGGTGAGCTGGCAGAGGGTGGGTACGGGGTCCTCATTCCTGCCGTCAACGCCCGCGACCTCATGCTGCGTGACGAGGTGGCCGAGGCGATTGCTACCGAGGGCTGGTTTCACGTCTGGCCAATCAATACCGTAGACGAGGCGCTTACGATCCTGACCGGCTTCTCCACGACGGAAATTACCTCGCGTGTGGAAGCGCGGCTCCTGCGTTTCCACGAGATAGGAACCCTTGGACGCGCGACCCGCTGACGCTGCGGAGGCTATCGGGAAGCGCGCGGGTCATGTGATACGCCCGTGATCTCCTCCCGCATGTGCTCTCATTTTGCCGGGCGACACATTGCCCTCGCTTGGTGGGCAGGTATGAGTTGTGCGGTCATACAACCTGCTATCGAGCCAGGGCAATGTCACTTGCACGCTACACTGTAGACCTGTACACTTCTAAGAAACCGGGAGGCTAGCACCGAACGTTCTCTTTTGCGCGACGTGGCGCGATCACGAAAGGAACGATGCACCATGGACACGACCTTTCACAGCGAGGTAGTGGGCAGCCTGCTTAGACCCTCATATCTGGTTGAGGCGCGGCGACAGGTGGAAGCCGGTGACCTATCCGCGGCAGCGTTCAAGGCCACCGAGGATCGCGCGGTAGATGAGGCGGTTTCCCTCCAAAACGCCGCTGGCATCGAGATCATCACGGACGGCGAGCAGCGCCGCTATGCCTTCTTCGGCCATCTCGTCGAGGCTCTGGAGGGCTTCGACCAGTTCGGCGGCTGGGCAATTCCTTTTCACGATGAAGCTGGCGAGCAGCTAGTCTTCAAGCGCCCTGTCGTGGTCGAGCGGCTGCGCTGGCGGCGGAGCATGTGCGCGGAGGAGTGGGTCTACCTCCGCGCACATAGACCACGCGCGGGCAAAGTTACCATGATCAGCGCACAGCAGGCCGCGGCCTACTACGATCCCGCGAAATCGCGGGCCGCGTATGCAAGCCGCGATGCCTACCTTGCCGATATCGTAGACTTCTCGCGCCGCGAGGTAGAGGAGTTGATCCGGCTGGGTTGTGAGTACATCCAGATTGATGCGCCTCAGTACGCCGCGCTCCTTGATCCACAGATGCGCGCGGGGTACCGGGATCGCGGCAACGACCCCGACCAGCTCATTGACCACTGTATCGAGCTGGACAACGCCATCATAGACGACCATCCGGGCGTCATATTCGGCATCCATATCTGTCGCGGTAACAACCAGAGCAAGTTCTACGCAAGCGGCGACTACGAACCCATCTCACGCATCTTCTCGCGCACCCACTTCCAACGCTTCCTGTTGGAATACGACGATGCGAGGTCGGGTGGCTTCGAACCGTTACGGCACGTGCCCGAGGACCGCGTGGTGGTACTTGGCCTCGTCACGACAAAGAAGCCCGAGATCGAGACGGAGGAGGCGCTGAAACGGCGCATCGAAGAGGCGTCCCAATACCTCCCGCTGGAGCGTCTCGCGCTCAGCCCACAATGCGGTTTCGCCTCAACAATGGAAGGCAACCGCATCTCGCCCGACGATCAGCGCCGCAAGCTGGAGCTTGTCGCCCGTGTCGCACGTGAAGTCTGGGGCGCCTCGTAATCGTTTCGATGAGTTGAACAACCGCCAGACATTCCCACTCAGCGGTTTTTGCGGCCCGCCACACATATCTCTCGTGCGAAACGAGGAGAACACGCGATGCGTACCCAGGTTGCCATCATCGGTGCCGGTCCCGCTGGACTGACCCTCTCGCACCTCCTGGCGTTGCGCGGGATAGACTCAATCGTGTTCGAGAATCGAGACCGTGCGTATGTGGAAAAGCGCGTGCGCGCGGGTGTGCTCGAGCAGGGCACTGTAGACATGCTGCGCGCCGCGGGCGTAGCCGAGCGTATGGACCGCGAGGGGTTGACGCACCACGGCATTGAGCTGCGCTTTGATCGGCAGGCCCACCGTATACCAATGAGCGAGCTGACTGGTGGCCGAACCGTCATGATCTATGGCCAGCAAGAGGTCGTAAAGGATCTCATCGGCGCCCGCCTGAATGCGGGGGGACAGATCCTATTCGAAGCTGAAGTTCTTGGTCTGGACGGCGCCGAGACTTCCTCGCCCACCGTGTATTTTCGGCAGAGCGGTGATCGCCATGAGCTGCGATGCGACGTAGTCGTAGGCTGCGATGGCTTCCATGGCGTCGCTCGTGCCGCGATACCAGCCAGCGCGCTCAGCGTCTTTGATCGCGAATATCCCTTCGCCTGGCTCGGCATCCTTGCCGCGGTTTCCCCGTCCACCGACGAGTTGATCTACGCCTACTCAGAGCGCGGCTTCGCGCTGCATAGCCTCCGCTCGCCGGAGATAAGCCGCCTGTACATCCAGTGCCCGCCGGACGATGCCATTGAACGCTGGCCGGACGAGCGCATCTGGGACGAGCTACGGCTCCGTTTCGCCACTGATGACGCCTGGACGCTCAAAGAAGGCCCAGTGCTGGAGAAGAGCATCACACCCATGCGCAGCTTCGTCGTCGAGCCCATGCAGTACGGACGCCTCTTCCTTGCCGGTGATGCCGCGCACATCGTGCCTCCCACTGGCGCGAAGGGGCTTAACCTTGCTATGGCCGACGCGCGCACGCTCGCCGAGGCGCTCATCGCCTGGTATACCACTGGCAACGGCGATCTCCTGGAGCAGTATTCCGCCAATTGTCTTCACCGCGTCTGGCGCGCCGAGCACTTTGCCTGGTGGATGACGGAAATGCTCCATCTCCACGAAGACGATCCAGGTGGATTCGAGCGCCGGCTCCAGCTTGCCCAGTTGCGCTACGTCTGTAGCTCGCGTGCTGCGGCAACCTCGCTGGCGGAAAACTACGTCGGTGTCGCAGGTCTGTAACTACGCGGCAAGGGGTGAAATACCGTGAGTGACGCTCAATTTGAGACTGGAATGCGCGTGCGACGCGAAGTCCTCGGCTCCGAGCATGTCGAGCGTGCCCAGTCACGCACGACCGCGTTCGATGCCGACTTCCAGCGGCTTATCACTGAGGTCGCGTGGGGCTCGATCTGGGCGCGCCCAGATCTAGACCGCCGCACACGCAGCCTTATTACCATTGCCATTCTCGCGGCGTTGGGCCGTCACGATGAGCTGGCGCTGCATCTGCGGGCGACACGCAACACGGGCGTAGATCAGCGCGAGATTGCGGAGGCGCTGCTCCACGTCGCAGTCTACGCTGGCATTCCCGCCGCCAATACCGCGTTCGCTCTTGCCAAAGCGGAGCTGGCATCCACCGGAGAACAGACCGGGCAGGATCATGTAGAGTAGTAGAGGAGGCAACGATGTCGGTCACGACGATTGGCTCAATCATTCGCGGGGATCGGGAAGTGTTCCCGCCGTATCTCTACGAAGCGTATCGCTCGACGGTCAAGCGCGCACCGAAGATGCCGCTCGTTGACGTCCCCCTCACCCTCTCAGAGCTTACCGGTCCTGGGCCGGGTATCAGTGCGGTGACGCCGGAAGACGCCGACCTGACCACAAATGCGGGCACCGGCGGCGAAGCTATCGGACAGCGTATCATCGTCACGGGGCGCGTTCTCGATGAGCGCGGAGCACCAGTGCCCAAAATGTTGATCGAGGTCTGGCAGGCCAACGCGGCAGGCCGCTACCTTCATAAGCGCGATCAGTGGCCGGGACCGCTGGACCCCAACTTCCTCGGCATTGGTCGCTGTCTTACGGATGAGGCTGGGGTCTATCGTTTCCTCACGATCCGGCCCGGCGCCTATCCCTGGAAGAATCACCCGAATGCATGGCGGCCAGCCCACATCCATTTCTCGCTCCTCGGTCCTTCCGTCGTGTCACGTCTCATTACGCAGATGTACTTTCCCGACGACCCACTTCACGCACTCGACCCCATCTTCAACTCAGTACCAACCGAAGAGGCTCGTCGCAGCCTCATCGCCTCGTACGCGCATGATGTCACTGAGCCAGAATGGGCGCTCGGCTGGCGCTGGGATATCGTGCTCCGTGGTGAGCGCTCCACGCCGTTCGAAGCGCCGGTGCAGCGGGAGGGTGTGCGATGATGACGCCGAAGCTCACGACCACGCAAACGATAGGACCATTCTTCCGCAACGCGCTGCTGCGGGAAGATGCGGCCCGTAACGTGCTCGTCGGTGCGCAGACACTCGGCGAGCATATTCGCATCGAAGGGCGTGTCCTGGATGGGGACCACTCCCCGGTGTCAGACGCGATGGTCGAGATCTGGCAGGCCAACAGTTTCGGGCGCTACAACCATCATGCTGATACTCAGCCGGCGCTGCTCGATTCCGCGTTCACGGGATTTGGGCGATCAGGCACGGACGACGATGGTAACTATTGGTTCGAGACGGTCAAGCCTGGTGCGGTTCCCTTTGATGAGGAGCGCATGCAGGCGCCCCATATCGTGTTTACGGTGTTCTCACGCGGCCTGCTCAATCACCTGTTTACCCGGCTCTATTTCGCGGACGAGCCGGCGAACGAGCATGACCCAATCCTACATCTCGTGCCCACCGAGCGGCGTGTGACGTTGCTGGCGCAGCGTGAGCCCGCCAGCGCAATACCCACCTATCATTTCAACATTGTTTTGCAGGGTGGAGACGAAACCGTCTTCTTCAATTTGTAGTTCGTCGTGAGGTATCGTGGATGACCGCCTTTCTCTCGCTACCCGCCGCCATCGGGGAATATGTCCACGACGGCGACACCCTTGCGCTGGAGGGCTTCACACATCTGATCCCTTTCGCCGCTGGCCATGAGATTATCCGGCAGGGTAGGCGCAATCTCACACTGGTGCGCATGACACCCGATCTCATCTATGACCAGATGATTGGTATGGGGTGTGCGCGGAAGCTTGTATTCTCCTGGGGCGGCAATCCCGGCGTGGGCTCCCTCCACCGCCTGCGAGACGCGGTGGAGCACGGCTGGCCGGAGGATCTTGTGCTTTCGGAGCATAGCCACGCCGCGATGGCGAATGCGTACGCGGCGGGCGCATCCGGCCTTCCCTGCGCGATCTTTCGCGGTTACGCTGGCTCCGACCTGGTCGACAAAAACCCAGACATCCGCTTCATCGCATGCCCGTTCACGGGCGAACAGCTGGCCGCGGTTCCCGCGATCCGGCCCGATGTCGGGATCATTCACGCGCAACGAGCAGATCGAGCAGGAAATGTCTTGCTCGAAGGCATCGTCGGCGTACAGAAAGAAGTCGTGCTGTCATCGTCACGAGCTCTCGTAACCGTCGAAGAGATCGTTGACGACCTGCGACCGCCAAGCCCGAACTCTGTAGTTTTGCCGCACTGGACCATATCCGCGGTCGTGCTGGCTCCTGGGGGCGCCCGGCCATCGTACGCTCACGGGTACTATGCACGGGATAATGCGTTTTACACTGCCTGGGACGGCATCGCGCGCGACCGTGAGACGTTCCTCGCCTGGATGCGGGACAATGTCCTCACTGCCGAGCCGGTCAACGGCATGCAGCCATGAATGGAGGGCAGCGAGTGGAGTACACCGCCTCTGAGATGATGACGATAGCGGCGTCACGTGCCTTGCGCAATACCGATGTGTGTTTCGTGGGCATCGGCGCACCCTCGGCTGCCTGCAACCTCGCGCGCCTCACTCACGCTCCTGATATCACCCTCATCTACGAATCCGGGACGATTGCGACGAAGCCGAATGTGCTTCCCCTCTCCATCGGTGATCCAGAGCTGAGTGAGACCGCGCTGACGACTGTCTCGGTTCCTGAAATGTTCGCGTACTGGCTGCAAGGGGGCCGTGTTACCGTTGGATTCCTCGGTGGCGCGCAGATAGACCGCTTCGCCAACATCAACTCCACCGTCATCGGTAGCTACGAACACCCGAAAGTGCGCCTCCCTGGCGCGGGGGGCGCACCGGAGATCGCGAGCGATTGCGGCCAGATTTTCGTCATCATGCGCCAGAATCGCCGGTCCTTCGTTCCAAAAGTAGACTTCATTACCTCGTTTGGCCACGGCAGCGGCGGTGATTCCAGGCAGCGCCTAGGGCTGCATACAACCGGTCCCAGCCTGGTAGTGACTGACCTGTGCCAGTTACAGCCTAACCCAGTGACGAAAGAGCTGAGGGTAGTGTCGCTACACGAGGGCATCACACGCGAGCAGGTCACCGAAGCGACTGGCTGGCCGGTCCGGTTCACGGACGCAGTGGAGCAGACGCCACCGCCTAGCGGCGCCGAGCTTGCGACGTTGCGCGATTTGTACGCCCGCACGTCCCTGGCACACGGCGCGGGAGCTGACCGCGATGCATCTGGGTGATGAGTTGTTCGTAGCCCCGCGGATGGCGGAGATCTGGTCCGGCGCGGCGTTCGTGCGTGCGATGCTGGCGTTCGAGGCCGCGCTCGCGCGTGCGGAGGCCGCGGCGCACGTTATCCCGCCCGATGCCGCCGCCGCGATTTCTGCCGCTTGCTCGGTCGCGTCATTCGATGCGCCGGCTATCTTCCACGAGGCCGCCATCGCCGGTACTCCTGCTATTCCCCTCGTACGGCTGCTTACGGAGCGCGTCGCGGGCGAACATGGCGCCTACGTCCACTGGGGCGCCACGAGTCAGGACGTAGTGGATACCGCCCTGGTGCTTCAGATGCGTGCCGGTCTGGATGGGCTGGTGCAGCGCCTGATTGACATCGGTACCGTGTGCGCGTCCCTTGCGGAGCGCCACCGCCGCACACTTATGGCTGGCCGTACGTTGCTCCAGCAGGCGCTGCCCATTCCGTTCGGTCTGAAGGCGGCGCGTTGGCTGGCACTCTCGACGCGCCAGGCACGACATCTTGCTGAGCTGCGCGCACGCATCTCCGTGGTGCAGTTCGGCGGCGCCGCGGGTACGCTCGCTGCGTTAGGGCCGGACGGCACGCGCGTGACCGAGTTGATCGCCGCTGAGCTAGGGCTGGCGGTCCCAGACCTGCCCTGGCACACCGAGCGCGACCGCGTGGCCGAGGTTGCCGCCGGAGTAGGTGTCCTCGCCGGGGCGATGGCAAAGATTGCCGGCGATCTGGTACTGCTCGCGCAAACCGAGATTGGCGAGGTCGCAGAGGCTCGCGTGCCAGGCAAAGGCGGCTCCTCCTCGCTTCCGCAAAAGCACAACCCCGTGGATGCCGTCATGGCGCTGGCGGCGGCGCGGCTCGCGATTGGGGGCGTACCAGTTATGCTCGTCTCGATGATTCAGGAGCATGAGCGCGCCGCCGGGGGCTGGCAGACGGAATGGGAAGCGCTACCGAGCCTCTTCTGTTTCACCTCTGGCGCTGTCGAGAGAGTCCACGCCGCGCTGGCGGGGCTCGACGTGGACGCCGAGCGCATGCGCGCCAACCTGGACATATCGGGTGGCCTCATCATGGCCGAGTCGCTCACGATGGCGCTGGCCGCGCACGTTGGCAAGCCACAGGCGCAGCAAATTGCGCGTGAAGCCGTCGCGCGTGCGACCTCTACGAGCGTTACCCTTCAACAGGCAGCTCTTGACGATGAGCGCGTGCGCACCATCTTAGCACCTGATGCGCTCGCCCGCGTTCTTGATCCCGCCGCGTACTTGGGCAGTAGCGACGTTTTCATTGATCGGGCGCTGAAAGACTTTCACATACTTCAGACGCAAGGAATACCGCATGACTGAAACCGGCGATATCGAAGTAGAGGACGCCCGGCTCTTCTATAGCATTGATGGACCCCAGCATGCGCCCGTCGTCGTGTTCTCGAATTCGCTCGGAACAGATCTACGAATGTGGGAGCCGCAGATGCCGGCGTTTATTGAGCGGTTTCGCGTGCTTCGGTACGATAGCCGTGGACATGGCCGCTCCAGCGCATCCGCCGGAACCTTCACCCTTGATCAGCTCGGCCATGATATGCTCGCGCTCCTCGATGCGCAAGCCATCGAACATGCCCACATCTGCGGCCTCTCGCTCGGCGGTATGGTGGCGTTGTGGATAGCGGCGAACCATCCTGAGCGCGTTGATCGCGCGGTATTCGCGAATACGGCCGCGCGCATCGGGACGGATGCTTCATGGGCGGCGCGTATCGAGGCCGTCAGCGCCGGTGGCATGAGCGCGATACGGGATGCGGTCGTCGCGCGTTTTCTCTCAGAGCGGTTCCGCGGCGCTCATCCCGACGTGACGACGCAGGTCGGTGAAATGGTCGCGGCGACGCCGCCCATGGGCTACATCGCGACGTGCATCGCCCTGCGCGACGCCGATCTGCGTGTGGACGTTGCACGCATCGCCGTGCCATCTCTGATAATCGCGAGCGCGCTCGATGAGTCCACGCCACCCGCGCAGGCACGTGAGCTGCACGCCGCGATTGCTGGCAGCGAGCTTGTGATGTTCGCTGATACTGCCCATCTCTCCAACTTGGAACAGCCCGAGCTATTCACCCGCCACGTGCTGGATTTTCTGACTCGCTGATGAGGGGTAGTAGACGGACAAACGGCGAGGGGTTGAGATTCCACGCACCATTCGTTATGAGGGCGTAACATCTTCAAGATATATGTGTAGATACAAGGGTAGGCGCTGTCCAACCAATCCGCGTTACCACTGGGGGATTCGATGAATCAGCGAGACGACATGAACCAGACGGTAACCTGGCAGGTGCATTGGGGGCGCCTCCTGCGCACCGCGCGACAGATAGCGGGCCTGAGCTTGACTGAGCTTGCCGCCACTACTGGTCTCTCCAAGGGCTACCTCTCCAAACTGGAGTCTGGCCATACAACGGCTCTGAATCCATCGCGCGCAACGCTGGCGTCATTGGCACAGGCATTGCCAAGCTTCGGGCCCATTGCCCACTCGCTCGGTCCCGTCGCCGATGTCGGCCCCGTGGCTATGCGGCCGGCTGGTGGCGAGGTAACGCGACTCAGGTCGCCTCTTGAGCCGCCTGACCGCGAGCCACCCATTGCGTTGGGCTGGCCTGAGCTGGAGCTTGTCGTGGCTATCGTGACGCTGGATCACGCGGCGGTCATGCAGCCAATCACGTCAATTGTCATCGCGCGCGCCGTGGGGCGCGAGCGCGCCGCGATTGAGCCAGTGCTGAAGCGACTTACCGAGATGCGCGTCCTACGCAAGCGCCCACCCACGTACTCAGGCGGGCCTGTCTCATATGAGTGCGCTGCTGACTTTGAGACGCGAGTGGGTATCACTCGCCCCGGCGATGCGCTCGTGCTCGCGGCGGCGCTCCTTGCCGAAGTACCCGCCCGTGCCAGGCGCTCACATAGTTCGCCGCCGTCACAAATCATCGGCAATGTGAAGGACTCTTCCTAAGCGCACAGAACGGGAAAGACCCACATGCTCAGGCTCCCACGCAACCGGCGGACTCGGCCCGCAACCGTTCCGCCTTCCGGCACAAATGCCCCCGCCTCGCGCCCAACGGCACGCATATTCAACACCGCCGCCCTTTCGGCAGTGTACGGGCACGGGCTTGTCGCCGCCGCGCTTGGAGTCGTAATCAGCCTGTTAGCGCGCCTGTTTTTCGGTATCCTCACGCCCGCTGAGTTGTTCGGCGACCGGCTTACCATATTCATCCCGTTGCCCGTTTTCTCGCAGCTTCTGAGTCTCTTCGGGCCGAATGCGAAACACCTCTTTTACGGGACTCTGCTTGTCCTGGACGTGCTGCTAACCGCGCTGACGGGCGCGTTATACGTCCGTCTTCGTGCCGAGGTCGAAGTGTGGCTCCTGCGGCGCGAGCCGCCGCGCCAGTTCCGCGAAATCGGCTGGTACGATGCGCCATTGCTCGCGCTCTGGGTGTGGGCGCTCTCAGCCGGCGTGCTGGCTCCGGTTCTGGGCGGCGGTCTCTTTGGCGCGACACTTACCGGCGGCGCGGGGGAACTCTTCGTATCCGAAGTGGGGCCAAACGTGGCGTTCGCGCTCTCCTTTGTCGCGCTACGACGGCGGTTCGACACCACATCCACCGCTGTGGAAACACAAACTGGCGGACGGCTAGCGCGCCGGCGGTTACTCCGGCAAGCGGGTGTGACGGTCACGATCTTAGCGGGCGGCGGCCTCGCGTGGGAGTTGGTTTCGTCAGGTATGGCCTCCATTCTTGGCATCGGTGGACCCCGCCCGCCACGGATTACGGTGAACGGCGCTCCAGGGAAAATCGTTCCACCGCCTGTGCCATCCTACGGTTCTTGGGCTCCCGTAGATGGCCAAACAGCCGAAGTGACTCCTACATCCAGCTTCTATTACGTCTCCAAAAATCTGGCAGGCGATCCGCAGGTCGGCCAGGCATCATGGAAACTTTCCATCACCGGCCTTGTGAATGCGCCGTACACGCTCTCGTACGCCGATCTTCAGCTGCTCCCAAAGGTCGAGCGCTACCATACGCTGGAGTGCATCAGCAATGAGGTGGGCGGCAATCTCATGAGCAACGCCTCCTTCACCGGGGTCCGGCTCGCCGACGTAATAAACACGGCAGGCATCCAGACCGGCGCGTCCACAGTGATTTTTCGCGGCGCCGACGGATACAGCGACAGCCTTCATCTTAGCCAGGCGTTGCATCCAGATGCCCTTATCGCATATCTCATCAATGGTCAGCCCCTCCCGCAAGCGCACGGCTTCCCGGCGCGCCTGCTCATTCCCGGCGTCTACGGCATGAAGAATGGCAAGTGGCTGACCGCTCTGGAGCTCGCTTCCGGCAGCTACACGGGCTACTGGGAGCAGCAAGGCTGGACGAACGAAGCGCGCGTCAAAATGACCTCGCGCGTGGATGTGCCACGCGATGGCGATTTACTGGTGGCGGGCACCCGGTACGTTGCTGGGGTCGCCTATGCGGCTGATCGCGGGATCGCACGCGTGGATGTAAGTACCGATGGCGGTGCGACCTGGCGGCCGGCTACACTGCGCCGGCCGTTGGGGAATCTCACCTGGGTGCTCTGGGAATACCCCTGGAACGCCACAAGCGGAAGGTACGTAATTGCCGCTCGCGCGATTGATCTGCAAGGGAACGTGCAGATACCCGCGTACACGCCACCATTGCCCGACGGCTCCTCAGGCTACGATGCCGTGAGCGTCGTCGTTCGCTAGCACCCCGCACAGCGCCCTACCTATGCCTATGCCCAGCGTACGTGGAACGTTCGGACCTCATACGGCCGCATGTCACATGACCATGCGGCCCCTTCGACGGTGGGTACATCGTGTGAGGCCACGGCGGACTCTGCCCACAATTGATACGCCGCGCTTCTATCAGCCCGAAGCGGCCGTTCTAGCAGATCGCACTCAATCACCTCGCGGATGGGGCGGGCGGCATGAAAGTCCGCGCGGCGGCGAGCGCCGTGCGCTTCATACACCCGAATGATGACTCCGTCGTCGCGCTCGTGCCGCTTCACAGCCTCGATGACGACGCCATCTACACCCGTGGAAAACAATGCGGCTCGCTCCGTCTGCACGCTCTCCGCTGTATCAACAGACTGCGGCACAGGTGCTACATAGGGCTGGCGGTTGAGGGCATATGCGGCGGCCACGGTGCCGCCAGTACGCCAGTCGCCGAGGTGTGGGTACAGGCTGTACGTCACCTCATGCATTCCCTGATCGGCCTCAGGATCTGGATCGGTTGGGGAACGCAGCAGCGTTATCCGCACGACGTTATCGTGGACATCGTGCCCATATCGTCCGTCGTTCAGCAGGCTCACCCCGTAGCTCGCTTCAGAAAAATCAATCCATCGGTGCGCCACAGTCTCGAAACGGGCCGCATCCCAGCTAGTGTTGCGATGCGTGGGCCGCTCGATAGCGCCGTACTGAATCTCCGAGGTTGCCACGCGGCTGCGCAGATCGAGTGGAAACGCCGCCTTGAGCAGCACATGATGCTCGTGCCACTCGATGCGCATGTTGCAGTCAATGCGCGGGATGGCGTCGTAGACTGAGATTCGCTGCTTGATCGTGCTGAACCGAAAGCGCCGCGTGACAAGCATCGTTGCCCGCACCGGTCCGCGCTCAAGCACCTCCACAGTGGCGTCGCCGAGCGGTAGCGGCCGCTGCTCGTATGTCGCATCAATATCCCAGGCGTCGAAATTGGCGGGCCGGTCGTCGAATGCCTGCAAGTGATTCAATGTGTGTCCTGCCGTCACAAGCTCACGCCCACCGTGCACACGCTTGTCCACGCAAGAGATAATTTCTCCCGTATCGTTCAGCTCCACACGAAAGCAGGCGCTCTCCAGCGTTCGCCCGTCAGCCCGCGCGCCGTCGCTCTCCGCGACAGGCGTGTCGGCATCCGCCTGCTCCAGCACGATGACTCCCAGCGCGGGCAGCCCCAACACCTCCAGCAGCACATTTCCGCTCGCGTCGGACAATGGCTGCGTGCGCAGTGGCTGGCGCTTCCCGGCGACGTTTGCTGTATACCACTGGCCCGCGTTCGGCTCTGGCACTTCCAGGAGAGCAGGCGCTGGAAACGGTGAAGAATTGAACACGGCGAGGCTGCCCGCTCGCACACGAAGGTATTCGAGTACCGCCCGCAGCGACTCCGCGATAGCGTCATCGAGATTCGCGGCGAGCGCGCTCAGATCTCGGCGCGCATCATCATAAACGGCGCCAATAGACGACCCTGGCAGAATATCGTGGAACTCGTGCAGCAGCAGCGTGCGCCAGGCGTCATCCAGCGCGGCGCGAGTATCCGGCGCGTGGTCGCCAGTGAGCGACCAGCGCCAGGCGTCGAGCGTCTCCGCGGCCAGCAGACGCGCCTCGTTCTGCCGGTGAGTGCGTTTCAGCCATGCCTGCGTCGTGTACGTGCCCCGGTGATATTCGAGATACATCTCGCCGTCCCATACCGGCAGGTCGGGGTGAGTCCACACTCGCTCCCGCAGCCGCGCGAAGAACGCATCCGCCCGGCCCAGACGTAGCTCCGGCAGTCCCGGCAGCTCACGTATCGCGCGCGCCTGCTCCAGATACTGCCGCGTGGGGCCGGCGCCACCATCGCCGTGGCCGAACGCGAGCAGCACCTCACGGTTGAGATCCTTCTGGCGGTAGCGTTCCCAAACTCCAACCACCGCTGGCACGTTGAGCGCGCCATTATACGTGTCCATCTTTTGGAAAATCGGATTGACTGAGAACGTCGGCGTGGTGATGAAATGCGCCAGCACCTCGCTACCATCGGTGCCGCGCCAACGGAAGGTATCAGCGGGAATCCGGTTGGTGTCGCTCCAGCTCATCTTCGTCGTCATAAAGACGGGAATGCCCGCTCGCAGCATGATTTGCGGCAGCGCCGCGCTGTAGCCGAAGGCATCGGGCAGCCAGAGCGTATCGTATTCGCGGCCAAATGTCTCGCGCAGGTAGCGCTGGCCGTACACGATCTGGCGAACCAGCGCCTCGCCAGAGACCAGATTGCAATCGGACTCCAGCCACATCGCGCCGCCAGCCTCGAACCGGCCCGCCCGCACCTCCTCCTGCACACGCTCAAAGAGGGTGGGATAGTCGCGTTCCAGCCACGCAAAAACTTGCGGCGTCGTGTGCAGATAGCAGTACTCAGGGTAATGCTCCATCAGCGCCGTCGCAATCCCAAAGGTTCGCGCCGTCTTCTCGCGCGTATGGCGGGTTTGCCAGAGCCAGGCAACATCGAGATGTCCGTGCCCAACCGCCGTGACGACCGGCCCCGATGGTGAGGCGAGCTGCTCCCGAAGCTCACCGAGACGGGTTCGCAGCCACCCAAGGCTCTCTCGCACGTCCACGTCGAATTGCGGCGTACCGGCGGCCTCGATCGTCAACCTATCGAACGCGTCTCGTAGCGCGGCTGCCAGCTCGTCAGCAAGCGACACATTATCATGTATGGCGTCCACCGCATCACTACCCATCCCTAGCAGGTAGTACAGCGCCTCGCACTCACGGTCGAGCAGCGCGATATCGGCACGCTCGATATGGTGATCGGTCGTCAACAGGCCGCTCCACGCGCGCACATCAAACCGCAAGGCGCCCGTGCGTACATCCTCTTCACGCAGAAGTACATCGGTATGGTGGCGATTGATCCCCTGCTGAAGACGACTGTTGACGTAGAGCAATCCTTCCGGCCAGCCAAACCAGTCATTGCTGCCCCGGCCAAGTAACAGTCGCAACACAACCGCCCGCGCCGTGCCAATCTCACCGAGCCATGCTTCCGGTACCTGTGCCTCCGCGCGAAACCAGGCGTTCTCGTCTACGCCTCCCCACTGGGAGCCGACGGGAGACGGGCGCCAGCCGGGCGCGTCATCCGCGGGCATTGGCATCTCGCCGGGGGCAATGCGCGTACCCAGCGGGAGCATACGCAACCGTTCGAGCGGCATGGTATCACGGTAGATAGCTGAACCGAGGTCTGTAAGGCCGCGCCGCAGACGGCGAGTAGATGGACGCATGTACTCCGCTATCCTTACTCGTCGTTGGCTGGCAGCGACAGAACCAGATGCGATGGTTGCGTGCTGTCATGCAGGATAGTCTGCCGCGCCGCCCGCATCTCCGTCGTCGTCGCGCTATCAGCACCGGTATTCAGATTGCGCTCCCAACGCGGAAAGCTACTGCTCGTCACCTCCACCCGCAAGGAGTGACCGGGCAAGAAGACAATCGAGGTGGACCAAAGATCAATCTCGATTTGATAGGACCGATCTGGACTGAGCGGTTCGGCGTGCGTATAGCGTCCGTTGCGATAGCGCATACGGGTGATGCCGTCGGTGACGGTAATGGCTCGTCCATCCGGATAGACGTCTACCAGCCGCGCCACAAAATCAGTATCCGGCGCATCTGTCCTCACATATAGAACCACCCGGACAGGCCCAGTGACCTCAAGCGGTGTTTCCAGCCGCGCGGAGGTATACACCAGCACATCATCGCGCTGCTCGATGGGTTGCTGATCTCGCGGGCCGGCCTTGAACAGCGCGTGCATTAAGGTGGCGCCGCCAATCGTCGGCACTGGCTGCTCTGGATCGTAGACATAGGTGTCGCCAGGCTCGCTCTCCGGCCGCTCGCGACTGAGCCGCCCGTCACCGATGCCGCTGTTCGCCCGGCCGTCGCTGTGTAGATACCAACACTGTTCCGTAACGCCCACGGGCGGCCACGAGTCGGCGGACTTCCAGAGATTCGTGCCCATCACGAAGTATTTCACGACAGGCGTCGCGTCCCAACCATTCGGCGCGTCCTTGAGCCAGCGGTCAAAAAAGGTAAGCTGATATGACATGAGATCAAACTGTGTATCAATCAGCATGCCCGACGCCGCGAACCCAAAATCCAGGTCACCCTGCACCGCGCTGACGTTGCCGTGCGTCCAGGGTCCGATCAGCAGATGCTGCCCCTCGCGCCCAAGCGCGCGCATGCCGTGGAAATTATGCAGCGTGCCGTTGAGAAAGACATCGTACCAGCCGCCGATATGCAATACGGGAATGTTCGTTCGCTCATAGGCATGCAGCGCGTCTCCCGGCAGCGCAGCCTCCGGGTCGTTGGCGCGCGCGATAGAGTAATTCACTGCCTCGTCAAGTCCCAAACGCGCGAGTGGACCAAACCGCTCTAAAGGCAATTCAGCGTACCCCGCCTCAGGAAGCCGGTTCAGCTCGCTCACCAGGGTGGCGAAAGCACGACCAATCGCCTGGGGCTCATTCCGATATCGGCGCACGAGCTGATCGAGGCCCTTCAGCAGATGCCAGTTGCCCTGGAGGCCAAGTTCCAGCACGCCACCACGCGATGTAACGCCGTTGTCGGGGTGATCCCATGCGATCATCGGTGCCATCGCCCGTAGTGCGGGTGGATGCTCGCCGGCGGCTGCCCACTGCGTAAAGCCGAAATAGGATGCGCCATACATCCCGACGCTGCCATTGGAGCCTGGGAGCGCGGCTGCCCAGGCGACTGTGTCCGCGCCGTCCGGTCCCTCATTCATCAGGGGAAACCACGTCCCCTCTGACGTGAATGTTCCCCGCACATCCTGCACAACCACAATGTAGCCACGCCGCGCCGCCTGCACTGGGTCGAGCACACTGGCTCCCATCGGAAGGTCTTTGCCGTAGGGCAGCCGCGTTAACAAGACTGGATACGTTCCCGCGCCGCCATCATCTGGGCGATAGATATTGGCACGCAATACCGTGCCGTCTCGCATGGTCGCTGGCACATCGAGCTCGATGCCAACCCGTGTTTGCGGACGAGGAACCATGACCGCCTCCTGTTTTCGCGGGCGCCAGACGCTGCACACACCCATGTGCAATACTACGCCGGAAAAAGCGAGTGGGAACGGCCCGACATTGAGCCGTCCCCACACAACCAGTCCACAACAGGCTTGATTACTGGATCTGGCCTTCCAGCGTCGCGAAGAACTTATTGATGGCGCCATCCACCATCGGGCGAGTGGCGAAATTATCCATCATGGCCGCCGCGCCAGTCAATTGAGCATTGGCATTGTAGGTAAGCGCCGTGCCGGCGCCGTCGGGTGCCAGATCAATCGTCACCACGCCGCTACTGCCGGCCTTGTTCCCCGTCACCTTCATGTGACTGGGTGCCGTCTGCTCAGTGACCTGCACATCAACTCCGACGGACCGGTTCACCACCGGCAGGCTTCCTCGGAATGCGATAGCGCTATCACCCTGCCACGTAACGTCCTCAGCGCCCGGAATACAGGCCTTCAATACTGCGCCGTTGTGCAGCGCGTCCCAGACTTTTTGGGGAGGAGCGGCAAGCTTTCGAGTACCTGTCAGTTCCATGTGATGTAACGTTTCCCTTCCTCATCTTGAGTGATCTCAGCGCAAGGCCGAATTGTCACAAACCAGGAGATCCGCGGCCCGCGCTACTTCACAATGCGAATTGTCACGCCGTAAGGCGTCAGCGGCGCCATTATACGGGGAAGCCCGCACGGAATCAAGTAGGAGTTAAGTGGTATTTCTAGATTGCCATTGTCGCTCCGCCATCAATCAATATATCTTCGCCCGTTAAACCTGGTAGTTTACCGGAAACTAGCAGCAACACCAGTGTCGCGATCTCCTCCGTCGTCACCAGCCGATTGAGCGGAATCGCCCGCGCCATACGCCGCTCCACCTCATCGGGCGTCAAACCCTGCGCGTTCGCCTGCATCTCAAAGATGCGCGTCTGCTGCTCGGTCCGCGTCCAGCCAGGGCTGATGGAGTTGATACGAACGTCATGGCGCGCCAGCTCCCGCGAGATGCCGCGCGTAAAACTGACAAGAGCGGCATTGACCATACTCCCGACGATGAAGTCCTCGGCGGGAGTTCGTGCCGTGCTGCCGGTGACGTTGATGATACAGCCCTGCCGGCGGTCAATCATGTGTGGCGCAATCGCACGCACCAGCCGCACGTAGCCCAATGCCTTCACCTTCCATACATCTTGCAGGTCGCTATCGGACATTTGGAAAAACTTGCCGGTGTGGGCGCGTGCCGCGTTGTTGATGAGGATATCCACATTCCCTAATTTGGAGAGAGATACCTGTGTGACGCGCTCGATCTCAGCGGGCACGCTCAGATCGGCGGCAACAGGGTGAATTGCCGCCTTGTTCGCTGAGCGAGCGGAGCCGGCGATGCCGCGCGCTGCTTTCTCCAGCGTTTCAGCCGTCTTACCGACGAGGACGAGGGACACGCCTTCCGTGTGGAGCGCGCGAGCAATCTCGCGGCCGATTCCCCGGCTTGCTCCAGTGACGATCGCTGTTTTACCATTCAAGCCCAAATCCATGCCAGACTCCCATTCCCCTGTCGTAGTACGCGGCATTGCGCGTGTTGCCGTGGCCCTTCCCGTCGCTCACTCTGGCCACGCCCACGGCAATCGGCGCGATCGAATAGCTCGACGTGGTCCCGCACAGCGCCCGGTTCGCTTGCCGCGGTCGTCGCTTGCGCGGCGCTCGAAGCAGAAGCGGCGTTCTCGCTCACTCGATTCATAATGTATCACGCGCACTGTATCATACGGCGTCCGGCGGACACCCGCGACAACAGTATGCGCCCTCCCACGTACGGCATCGTTGGCCGGCCTCGTGAGGTTGATGTAACGTTGAAGGCGCGTGCGGTGACTATTCATCGCGGGAAAAGGACCACGACTTATACGTCCTGTGCCCGCCAGCGACACACGGCGTAGGCTGGGCGGCTGTTGCGTGCCGTCCCGTGGAAAGCTCATAATGACAGTACGCATGACACTGACGTAGCCTCTCGCGAGGCGCATGGGCAGAATGCCCGCTGAGGAGGCGGCACGTGGATCTTTCACGAGTCTTTGGACGCAATAGAGAGAGCGGCACCGTTGAGAAGCGCCCCGATGGGTTGGACCGGCTGCCGTCTGGACAATATCTGACCAAAAAGTGGCCGATACTGAGCTACGAGCCAACCCCTAAATTTGATCCGTCGAAGTATCAATTCAAGGTCTGGGGTCTGGTAGAGGAGCCGTTTGAGCTAACCTGGGATGAGCTACAGGCTCTACCGCGCGTGCAGCTCACTGCGGATTTCCATTGCGTAACCACCTGGAGCCGCTACGACAACGCCTGGGAAGGCGTCTCCATTCAGGAAATTCTCAAGCGAGCGCGGCCCAAACCAGAAGCGAAGTTTGTGATGGAACATTCCTTCACGGGCTACACGACAAATCTCCCACTGGCGAATCTGGACGACGACGACGTGCTTATCGCGTTTAAGCACGATGGGCAGGAGATCGATCCGGAGCACGGTGGCCCGGTGCGCTTGATCGTACCGAAACTGTACGCCTACAAGAGCGCCAAGTGGCTGAACGGGCTGGAGTTCCTGGCGCAGGATCAGCCGGGATTCTGGGAGGTTCGTGGCTACAGCAACAGCGCGAATCCTTGGAAGGAAGAGCGCTACTGGTAGCGCGGCGGCCAATCAATCGAGCCGGACCGGGAATATCCACCCGATCCGGCTCATCGTCTATCGCACAGCTCCCCTCCCCGCGCGCGTAGGGGCGCTGGGAGGTGCTGGCCCGAGAGGATCAGCCACATGCCGTCTTCCCCGCGCGCGTAGGGGCGCTAGTCGGACTGAGCGCGGGGTCTTGGTAGTTGACCCGTCTTCCCCGCGCGTAGGGGCGCTGCCTGCTGCGCCCACTGCGGGGAGGCTCGGCCTGAAGTCCCTGTTAGCTGGCGCGGCGCATCCGCTGAAATTCGCCGCTGAGCTGCGTGATAAGCTCGCGCGCCTGGGAGTAGCTCATCGTGGTCGCGGGTTCGGGCTTGCCAAGCACCTCGCAGAGTTTGCGAATGCTGGCGAGCTGCTTCTCAGTGGCTTCTGGCTCGCTGACGCCTTGGATGCTGGCCGGCGCCGTCTGAGGCGCCGCTGCTTCGCTCGTGGCTGCTGCGGAACTCAACGGGCGTACACGCTGCGTGGTATTCCGCTGCTCATCTGACGCATCCGCCATATGTGTGCGCTCCTCCATCGTCTGCGCCACGCCTCGCCCATTAGGTCGTGGCAGCTTCGCACGCAGCTCGCGCAGCACCGGCTCCGGGATGCGACCACCCTTCTCGACGGACACCCACGCCATCGGCAGGTTATAGAGATAGCGCCCGACTCCCCAATGCACCGCGGCCCGCTTGAAGCAATGTGAAACCGCGCCGAGCGACTGCTCAAAGTTGCTGGCCGAGCCGGCGTCAGATTTGGCGACCCCAAAAATCGTCACCGTGCCCTTGGCCACCATGACTTCGCCCTTATCAATCACCAGCGGCTGCCAATCAAAAGACCAGTTGCCGGCCCCCACGACGACATCCAGGCGATCCTGCACCGCCCGCGCGTCAATGTATGCGACGGCCTGCGCGCGCCCAGTCTGCTCGTTTGCCCTTCCCTGGACGCGAAAATCTACGTCCTTCGGATCAAATGGCTCACGGAGCTGGCGGGCAATCTCATCCCACTGCTCACGAGAAATCTGCTGAAAACTATCAACATCTGCCATAGGTGTTCTTCTCCTCGATCAGCCGTCATGCTGCGGCCTGCTCCACTACCCACATCAGTGGGAAGCGTATGCTGTCTGGGATACCATTCTTTTCATGCGCCCTCCAGCCGGTCATGGTACAAGTAATTGTGAACATCTGTTCTATTATATACAATGGATGCCTCCGACGCAACTTGTGGCTGTGTGCTTGAGGAGTACACACGTGCCGAAAAAAAGCGGAAAAAACCTCCCGCCGGTTCCATCACAAACTGGGGACCACCCCACGCTGGCGCGGCGTCCCATCCCGCCTTCTCGTCGGAGCAAACCGCGCTCCTACGAACCTTGCCGTCAGTGAGCGGGCATGATACGATGACAACGAGTGTGCTCGAGGTGCTGGCCAGTGCGGATCCGCGCCATGAGCGGGTACAATGTGATGTGATATGGGCGGCGCGAATGCTCGTGTAGATCGGCTGAGTCG
>DATGEP010000386.1:0-9968 GCA_035310125.1 Ktedonobacterales bacterium | reverse complement strand
ATCCCTGGCGGCGAACGCGGCCTCGATCAGCGGCGTTGCCTGGCGCACGCGGGCCGTGGCGGGGTCTTCGGCAGGCGCGGGTGGGCGTCCACCGGACGCCCCTACGGGAGCGGCGGGAGGTGGCGTGGGGCGGGTGCCGGCGAGGGCGTGGATGGCGGTGACGAGGGACGCCAGGCCGGCCTCAAAGGTCTGCGGCGGCAGAAACGACACATATAACTGCATGAGCAGGTCAGCAGGCAGGTCGCACACTTCATAGAGGACGGGGACGATGTGCCGGTTGGGGCGGGTATTCTTGAGCGTCCAGGCGATGTTGATCTCGTTCATCACCCACGGCGAGGCGAGCGCGTGCGGCGAGGCCACTACGATGAAAATGGGCCGGTCGGTAATCTCCTGCACGATCTTGCGCCAGAGGGTATCGCCGCCATGGGCGCCGCCGGAAATGTCGAACCAGACGCTATCCTCGTCGCCGCCCAGCGCGGTACGTAACGTGGTGACAAGGCGGACGCCGAAATCGTTGTCGGCGTGGCTGTGGCTGACGAAGATGCGCGGCACGGAGGCGGGGGAAGGTGTGGTCATATCAGCGCCTCCTGGCGAGCAACGTGAGACGGCGGCCGACTGCACCGGCAGTGTAACACACGGCAGAGGCACGTTCAAGCGCCAGCGCACGGTTGCCTAGGAAAACTGCCCCCGCAAACTCCTGTCCATCCCTGACCGCATCTGCCCGTCCTTGCCCGGCGACATCCCGCTTCTCACATGCTACACTCGTCCCAGCGGCAGCACCCGCAGCACCCGCACCGTCCCACGCACCTTCCCAACCGAATAGCGACACCTGGATTCGCGGCAGAATCGGCAACCTCCTCGCGCTCCGTAAACGCAGCGGTGAATCTCAAATTCCGGCAGAATCGGCAACCAATTTTGAGATTCCGGCAGAATCGGCAATATCCTTCTCTTGCTCCACGACCTTCGCGTTGATCTCACCATGCCGCTCCATGCCGCTCCATGGTGAAATCTCAAATTCCGGCAGAATCGGCACCCACATTCCTCCTCGCCTCGCGGGAGAGGGGGCAGGGGGAGAGGTTCCCTTTCCGGCAGAATCGGCAACTGACGCAGCCACGAATCGTGATTTCCGGCAAAAACGGCAACCGATTCACGATGTGCGGCAACCTCGGCAACCGGCTCGACGGCATGTCAGAATTCGTAAGGGGCGCACCGCGTGCGCCCGCGCCCGCCAATCTCGCCCACCGATCCCGTTACCATCGTCGCTTCGCCTTGCCGTATGGCTCCCCTCTCCCACGGGGAGAGGGGTCGGGGGTGAGGTCGTATCCCGGCAAAATCGGCAGCGTGCTACAATCCAAATGGTTTGAGGACATCTCCGAGGCATTGGCATTCAGTGGCGACAGAGTGGTCGCGGGAGAGTATGGTCATGGCGGAAACAAACGGAGCGCAGCCAGCCGCGCGCATGGAGCACGACTCGCTCGGCGATATCGCGGTGCCGGCGGCGGCGCTGTACGGTGTGCAGACGCAGCGAGCGGTAGAGAACTTCCCCATCAGCGGGCTGCATGCGCACCCGGCGCTGATCGAGGCGACGATGCTGGTGAAGAAGGCGGCGGCGCTCTCGAATATGGAGACGGGGCGGCTGGACAAGCGCATCGGCAACGCGATTGTGCGGGCGGCGGATGAAGTGCTCGCGGGCCAGTGGCGCGAGCACTTCGTCGTGGATGTGTACCAGGCTGGCGCGGGCACCTCGCACAACATGAACGCGAATGAGGTGCTGGCGAACCGCGCGATTGAGCTGCTGGGTGGCCAGCGCGGCGACTACAAGATGGTCCACCCGAATGACCACGTGAATATGGCGCAGTCCACCAACGACACCTTCCCGACGGAGATGCGTATCGCGACACTCTTGACGCTGCGCGAGACGCTGCCCGCGCTGGATCGCCTGAGCAATGCCTTCGCGGCCAAGGGCCGCGAGTTCGATTCCATCGTGAAATCCGGCCGAACTCACTTGCAGGACGCCACGCCGGTGCGGCTGGGCCAGGAATTCGCGGCGTATGGGCTGACGCTGCGCCGCGACGTGGAACGTCTGCGGCACAGCATGGAGACGCTCCATGAGCTAAACATCGGCGGCACGGCGGTGGGCACAGGGTTAAACGCGGAAGAGGGCTACATCAATGGCATGGTGAAGCACCTGAGCCAGCTAACAGGCTTCCCATTGCGTCGCGCGGAGATGCTGGTGGAGATTGCCCCGAATATGGGATCGTTCGTGGAAGTGTCAGGGGCGGTGCGGGTGCTGGCAACGGACCTGACGAAGATTGCCAATGATTTGCGACTGCTGGCGTCGGGACCGAGCACGGGCTTGTATGAGATCGTGCTGCCGGCGGTGCAGCCAGGATCCTCGATTATGCCGGGCAAGGTCAATCCCTCGATGGCCGAGATGCTGAACATGATCTGCTTCCAGATCCTCGGCAATGACACGACCGTCACGTTCGCGGCGCAAGCCGGGCAGCTCGAATTAAATGTGATGATGCCGGTCATCATTCACAATCTGCTGTTCTCGCTGACGATCCTCAAGAACGGCATGGATACGTTCACGACGCGCTGCGTGGAGGGCATCGTGGCAAACCGGGAGCGCTGCGAGGAGTACGCCTTCAAGAGCGCGAGCCTGGTGACGGCGCTGGCGCCCTACATTGGCTACGAAGAGTCCGCCAAGATTGCGAAGGAGCAGATACAGACGGGACGCGACATTCGCGACATCGTCCGCGAGCGCAAGCTGCTGCCGGAGGCCGACCTGCTCGAAATCCTCAAGCCGGAGGCGATGACGGAGCCGGGCATCGCCGGCCAGGGCAAGACACAGACGCCCATTCTAGGCCACGCCAGCGCAGGCGGGTAGGCGTTTACGACAGACCCATCACCGCCTCCTCCGCGATCTCATCTGGCTGCACCAGCTCGGCGTCGCGGAACTGCTCGTTGTAGAGCCGCGCGTAGAGGCCACCTTGCTCTAGCAGCTCGGCGTGGGTGCCGCGCTCGACGATACGGCCGCCGTCCACCACCAGTATCTGATCGGCGCTCAGGATGGTTGAGAGGCGGTGGGCGATGGCAATGGTGGTCCGGTTGCGCATGGCCTTTTCGAGCGCGGCCTGGATCAGCCGCTCGGAGTGCGTATCGAGGGCGCTGGTGGCCTCGTCCAGGATCAGGATGCGCGGGTCTTTGAGGATGACACGCGCAATGGCGATGCGCTGCTTCTCACCGCCGGAGAGCTTGTAGCCCCGCTCGCCAACAACGGTATCGTAGCCGTCGGGCAGCTCCATGATGCGGTCGTGGATGGCGGCCGCACGGCCCGCCGCCTCCAGCTCAGCATCGGTGGCGTCGGGCTTGGCGTAGCGCAGATTCTCGCGCACGGTGGAGTGGAACAGGTACGTTTCCTGTGTGACGACGCCGATGGACTCGCCCAGGCTTTCCAGCGTCACATCGCGCACGTCGTGACCGTCAATTGTGACAGCGCCATCCTGCACGTCGTAGAGCCGGGGGATGAGATAGGTCATGGTCGTCTTGCCGGCGCCGCTCGGGCCAACGAGCGCGGCAAGCTGGCCGGGACGCACCTCGAAGGTTACGTCGTCGAGCGTCGGTCGCTCCTGGGCTGGATCGTAGCGGAACGTGACATGATCAAATGCGACCTCGCCGCGCAGGCGCGCCGGATCCAGCGCCAGAGCGCCGGATTTATTTTCGATCTCGTGCGGCAAATCGAGGTATTCGTAGATGCGCTCGAACAGGGCCAGCGCGCCCTGCATCTCCACCTGAACTGAGAGCAGCTGGCCAATTGGGAAGAAAAGCCGGCTCTGGAGGGTGGTGAAGGCGACGAGTGTGCCGACCACATCACCGAGCTGCTGTGGCGTCAGGTGGTGGCCGGCGCCAAAGGTGAGATAGCCTTCGAGCAGATAGATGAGGGCGGGCATGATCGAGAAAAATGTCGAGATGAAGCTGAAGAACCACCGCCCGATCATCTGCTGGCGAATCTCCAGATTCACCAGGCGCTCGTTCTCGTCATGGAACTTGCCGATCTGGTGACGCTGGCGCCCGAATGTCTTGGTCAGCAGCACACCGCTCACGGAGAGTGTCTCTTCGGTCATGGCGGAAAGGTCGGCCAGCGAGATTTGCGTGCTCTTGCTCAGCTCGCGGCGGACATTGCCGACGCGATATGTGAGGAAGAGGAAGAGCGGCAGCAGGCCAAGCGAAAGCAATGTGAGCTGCCACGAGAGCACGAGCATGCCAATGATCGTCGAGACGGCGATGGTGATGTTCGAGACGACGGAGGTGGCTGTATTCGTGACGACGCTCTGGACGCCACCAATGTCGTTGGAGAGCCGCGACTGGATCTCGCCGGTGCGGGTATCGGTGAAGAACTTGAGCGGCATGTACTGTAGGTGCGCGTAGAGCTGGTCGCGCAGGTCCCGCATCACGCGCTGCCCGATGACGGTATTGAGGTATGTCTGCCCGATACCGATCAAGCTGCTGATAATCGGCGTGAGAATCATAACGCCGACGAAGATGGCGAGCAAATGGAAGTTTTGCTGCGCGAAGCCGATGGAGATCGAGAATTTGAGCATGTAGGGGTTGACGACACCCAGCACGCCGGTGAGCAGTATCGCGAGCAAAACGACGAGCACCTGCCGCCAGTACGGCTTGAAGGATCTGGCGACACGGCGAACCGTCTGCGCGTCGGCCTTTTTCGTGGGCGCGCCGGCATTCGGTATCAGGCGGTTGATCCGCCCGCGACCCGCACCCGCCGCTGCCCCATGCATCATCATAAAAAGAGAACCTCATTCCATATTCCATGGAGACAGAAATGAACTATCGCGAAACGCGCAGAGAGCGCAAACAAGCCGCGAGGTGTCTCCCGAACATACTACAAACTATCTGTGGACATGCTACCATCGGGAAGTGTAGCGCCGCCCTGGACGATCGGCCAGCTACACGCCGCATCCACTTCAGATGGTGTGGCGTTGAATAGGTGGTTTGTATGCTTCTCTGCCCCGTCTGCTCCGAGCCACTGACGCTCATAGGCGCGACATGCTCGTGTCCGCGTCACCACACGTTCGATGTGGCGCGCGAAGGCTATATCAATCTGCTGGTGGGCGGAGCCCGAGGCATGGCGGGCGACACGAAAGAGATGCTGCGCGCCCGTCGCGCGTTTCTGGAGCACGGATTCTATGCGCCTCTGTCGGAGCACGTGGACACGATGGCGCTGAATTACCTCACCTCCCACTCTTCTCCATGTGTGGGGAGAGGGACCGCACATCATGATGAAGCGATGGCTGCTGAGCAGCCGGTTGCGCTGGATGCTGGGTGTGGCGAGGGATACTATCTTGGGCGCCTGCGTGAAGCGCTGGAAGTGAGATTCGGCGCGGGCGCGTTTTCATGCGTGGGTGTTGATATCGCGAAGGAGGCGGCACGGCTGGCGGCGAAGCGCTATCCCGCCATTCGCTTCGCCGTCGCGGATGTGAAGCGCCGCATACCGCTGGCAACCGGCTCCGTCACACTGTCGCTGAACATCTTCGCGCCACGCAATTCCGCCGAGCTCGCACGCGTCGTGGCGCCGAGCGGGACGCTCCTGGTCGTGATCCCCGGTCCGCACCACCTTGCAGAGCTGCGCGAGCGGTACGGTCTGCTCGGCATCGAACCGGAAAAGGAGCGGCACATCGCGGCTCAGCTTGCGCGGGAATTCGCGCAAACGGAGTCCTCGCCGTTGGAATACATGATGGATCTCAGCGGCGAGGATGTGCGCCAGCTTCTCAGGATGACGCCCAACGCACGCCACCGCGAGCGCCAGGGATGGGAGGAAGCGGCGCATGAAGCGGCGCGGGTGACGGCGTCGTTCCTCGTGCTGGGGTTTCAGCGGGCCTGGTCCCCGCACGAGGAAGCGTGATACGTGCCGGCGAATCTCCAGCGGCAAACCACCGTGCTGTCGCTGTGCGCTCGTCACCTCGCGGGCGCCGTGCTACACCTGCTGGACGGGGCCGGTTTCGCCCGTAGATTGACCTTCGCCTGACTCACTCGGAGCGGACTCGCTGCGCCGCTGGCCAAGGAATTCATCCAAATCGCCGCGTGTCCGCTGCACGATGGCTCGTAGTCGTTCCAGCCGCGCGGGGTCGCCATCCGAAGCCAGCACTGCCGCCCGCATCAGCCGCGCGACTTCCATTGTCTCGTGGCGCAGCGCCCGCAGCTCTGGCCGGGCCTGTCCAAACGGGCCATGCTCGTGATGGTGCCCGTGCCCGTGATGCTCCCAGGGGCCGCGCGGGCCGAAGCTCTCACGCCGCTCATGGAACTCTACCAGCGCCTGCTTACCGGCATCCGTGATCGTGTAGACGCGCTTGCCCTCGACGGACTCGCTCGTCACCCAGCCCCGATCTTCGAGCAGCTGCAACGTGGGATAGACCGCGCCCGCGCTCGGCATGTAAAAGCCGCCTGCGCGCTCCTCCAGCTCTTTCATCATCTCATAGCCGTGCTTGGGCCGCTCACGCAGCGCCTCCAGCAAGGCATACTTCAAGTCACCGCGCCCGAACATGCGCGGTCCCATGCCAGGGCCGCCGGGGCCGCCAGGGCCGAAGAAGAAGCGGCGCGCCATGCGTAAGATCGGCGGCTCAAAGAACGGACGGAACGGCGGCCCGAACGGACGCTCCTGGCGTGCCCAGGGCTGCCAGTCATCATCGCGACGTGGCCCACGTCCGTGTCCATGTCCATATCCGGCGAAAGCCGGACCGGGGCCAAATTCATCACCACCAAACATTGTTGGTGTCTCCTCTCTCGGGACCGGTATATGGTCCCGCTTCTCGTCGCGTGGCGCACGACTATTCGCACGCTCCATCGCAACAATAAGATATATCTTGTTATATCTTGGACAGTATTACGTGTCAAGAGTCACGAAGGTTGCACACGAACACGTGGGGATGATTCGTGGTGCGGCGCCCGCCATGCGTCACCCGCGCGCGGGTGCTGTCTCGCTTCTTCTCGTGAAGGGAGGGCATTATAGAGTAGGGGGTTGGTGCGCCTTCAGACGCGGGTTATCGCGGCGGCTGGCGCAGGGCTTCATCCACTTCGGCGAGCCGGCTGCTGACGATACCGAAGGCATCCAGGACGGCGGCTGGCAGCCCCAATCGCTCGGTATAGAGTGTTAGCATCTCAGCATACTGGCGCATCGGCGCGAGCATCGGCGCGATCATGCGGAGGAGTCCGAGCGCCTGGTCACGGCTCGCCGCCAGCCACGCGGGATCGTTGGACGAGCTGGACGGATCGGCGTAGGCGGCCACTTGGGGATCGGTCAGCTCATAGCGCTGGAGCTGCCGTTGGAATGATTGAGTGAGCGTGTTCTCCAGCTCGCCACTGGCGACGGCGAACAGGCTACTGATTTCGGCGAGCAGGCGCGCTTCGGGAAGGGCGCGGCCAAGCATCCACCACTCTTGCACGGCGAGGGCGCGCTCGATGTCCTTGAGACGACGCCAAAGAGCCTCGGCGCGGTCCGCTAGCTCCGCGACAGCGCTGGCGGGCACGCTCGGCTGGCTCGTCCGCAGAAGCTGCCCTGAATCCCTTGAAGACGGCATCATCTCATTCGCACTGCTTTCTGCCGCGATGGCGGCCACGAGCGGCTTCGTTCCCGCCTCTGCACTGTAGCGATTCGCGCGCATTTCGTCAAGTCTCAACCAGGAATCAACTGCCTGTCTGATGCAATTCGCGCCTATCTGGCGTAGTATTGAGAGAAAATGGGTGGCGTTTGGAAGGGATACGGGCAGCGGCGCTTGCGGACAGTCGCTGGAGGAGCGGTGGCGAATGGCTGTAAAAGCGCATGAGCGGGATCTGATCCGTCCAGAGCTGTATCTCAACCGCGAGATATCGTTGCTGGCGTTCATCCGCCGCGTCTTCGAGGAGGCGCAGTCACTGCGGCATCCCTTGCTGGAACGTGTCAAGTTTCTCAGTTTTGTCAGCTCACAGATAGACGAGTTTTACATGGTCCGCTTCGCGGGCTTGCAGGATCAACAGATCGCGCAGGTCAAGGACGTTGGGCCGGACGGTATGTTACCAGGGCAGCAAATCGAAGCGTTGCGCCCGCTCATCGCTGCTCTGCTCGGCGAGCAGCATCACTACCTGCACAACGTATTGTTGCCGCAGCTTGCCGAGGTCGGTATCTGGGTCCATGACTTTACCCAGCTTACACGGACACAGCGCGAAGCGGCGGCGACCTACTTCCGCGAGGAGATATTTCCAGTATTGACGCCTCTAGGGGTGGATCCCGGCCACCCGTTCCCACACATCTCGTCGCGCAGCCTGAACCTGGCCGTAACTCTGCGTGATCCTGTGGCGGGCGAGTTATTCGCGCGTGTTAAGGTGCCGTCCACACTGCGGCGGCTTGTGCCGCTGCCACTAACATCGCGTGAGCGCAACCACCGCGTCCATGACGACGGCATGAGTCGCTACGCCTTCGTCTGGATCGAGCAGGTGATCGCGGCGCACCTGGCGCTGCTGTTTCCTGGCATGGATGTCATCGCGGCGTATCCTTTCCGCGTGCTGCGCGATGCTGATTTCGAGATCCAGCGCGATGAGGCGGGCGATCTCTTGGAGACGGTCGAGGAGGGTGTGCGCAATCGCCGCTTTGGCTCAGTGGTGAATCTCACCGTGCAGCCAGAGATGCCGGCGGGCGTGCGTGAGCTATTGCGCGAGAATCTGGAGCTTGACCACGCTGATGTCATGGAGCTGGGTAGCCCGCTAGGTCTGGCGGACCTCAGCGAGCTGACCGAGTTAAACCGGCCAGACCTGAAAGATCATCCGCTGGTTGCGCGTGTCCCGGCGGAGCTGAGCTATGGGCAGGATATCTTTAGCGCCATCGCACGTGGCGATCTGCTGCTCCACCACCCCTATGACGCATTCAGCACGGTCGCGGAGTTTATCGAGTCGGCGGCGCATGATCCACAGGTGCTGGCCATCAAACAGACGCTCTACCGCGTGGGGCAGAACTCTCCGATTGTGGACGCACTCCTGGAGGCCAACGACCACGGCAAGCAGGTGGCCGTTCTGGTTGAGCTGAAGGCGCGGTTCGACGAAGAAAACAACATCGAGTGGGCGCGGCGACTGGAGCGCGCGGGCGTTCATGTGGTGTACGGGCAGATTGACCTGAAGACGCATGGTAAGGTGGCTCTGGTCGTGCGCCGTGAGGCAGGCAGGCTACGGCGCTACGTCCACCTCGGCACGGGCAACTATAACGCGAGCACCGCCCGCGTGTACGAGGACTATGCGCTGCTGACGTGCCGTCCGGAGATTGGCGAAGACGCAACCAACCTCTTTAATGCGCTGACGGGCTACGCGCGAGGCATCACCTATTCCAAGCTGCTTGTCGCGCCTGGATCGCTACGTGCGGGGCTGCTGGCACGCATCGAGCGGGAGATCGAGCGCCACCGCGAGACGCATGCGGGGCGCATTCTCTTCAAATGTAACGCGCTGGTGGATGCGCAGTTTATCCGGGCGCTCTACCGCGCCTCGCAGGCGGGCGTGCGCGTGGATCTGATCGTGCGCGGAATGTGTTGCCTGCGTCCGGGCTTGCCGGGTATCAGTGAGAACATTCGCGTGGTAAGTCTCGTCGGGCGCTTTCTGGAGCATAGCCGCATCTACTACTTTGCCAACGGCGGCGCTGAAGACGATGAGATCTTGCTTGGTAGCGCAGACCTCATGCCGCGGAACCTGGATCACCGCGTGGAGGTCCTGGTGCCGGTGGAGGACCGGATGCTACGGGCGCACCTGCGCGATGTCGTGCTACCGGCGTATCTGCGTGACACGGCAAACGCGCGCCTGCTGCTGCCGGATGGCCGCTACGAGCGCCTGACGCCGCCCAAGGGGACGCCAGCGTTCGATGAGCAGGCGTGGTTCGCGCTGCATCCTCTCACAACGATCGAGGCTGGCGGACCGATTCTGCTGCGTCCTGCGCC
>DATGEP010000385.1:0-5023 GCA_035310125.1 Ktedonobacterales bacterium | reverse complement strand
GTGTCTTGCCGACGCCGGCTGGCCCCGTAAGCGTCAACAGGCGTACGTCGCTCTGACCGAGCAGATGCGTTACCGCCGCCTCGTCGTGCTCACGCCCAATGAGTGGGGTTGGCGGGACCAGCAGTGACGCATGGCGCACGGGGGGCATGCTACGGTAACGTTCGGACAGATTCCGCCCGCGACGGACCGTGGCTTTGAGGGCAGTGGCATCTTCTGGTGTCAGCCCCAGCCCGGCGACCAGCAGCGCCACGGTATCGCGATGCGGCGAGTGGTTAATGCCGCGCTCAAGCGAGCTGACGGCGCGTGCGCTCAGCCCGGCGCGCTCGGCCAGCTCTTCCTGAGTGAGTCCGGTAGCGCGCCGGTAGCGTCGCAACAGATCCGCGAAGGTCAGGGGGCGTGCAGTGCTCATGGGTGCTGGTTCCCGCGTGTCTCACCCGCGACCGCACTACGAGGCCAGCGTATCAACCCTCGAAATCTAGCATTAGCCAATATTGCTGTCAATGAGGAGGGTAACACTTGTGTTGTGACGGGATACCCGGTTGAGCGCCGCTACGACTCTCTGAAGCCGCACACGGCGCCAGACGCGGCAAGGCGGAAGCCTGTCTGTACTTGACGACGCGCCAGCGCTTGTGGCCAGGGGTTGAAACGGAAAGGTGCTCGCTCTCAACGGGAAAATCGCTGAGCAGACCGTGCACGCGCTTTGACAGCTTCTTCGGCGCGATTTTTTGGCGGTGTGTTCGTCTCCAGCGCGGAAAGAAGGTGAAGGGAAGCGGCGGCAATCGCGTCAACGGCAGCCAGGAAGGCCGCCTCGTTGGCTTTCGAGGGTGTGTTGAAGCCGCTGATCTTGCGCACGAATTGAACTGAGGCGGCGCGAATCTCGTCCTCGGTCACCGGCGGCTCAAAATTGAAGAGCGGCTTGATGTTGCGACACATGGGTGTTACCTCCGCCTACGGGGGTCAGGTCATGGTTGTAGTGTTCAGATTGGTAGACAGCCGCATTTTGCTGGAAGCGTTCAACGAGCTCCGCAATTTTGCTCAGAACTGCCATTTTTTTGTCTCCACTATGCCTGTTTGCCGTTTGGCGAGCAAGCAAATGCTCAGGCTGTCGCGCTCAATGCCTTTCACGTCATGTGACACAGTGTATGGAGCCACGCAGCAATCGGTCAATAGCTGGTGCAGAGTGATACCCTCATACACTGTGTCACAGCCGGGGTATACAGCTCAATACGCTTTGGAGAGCCGGTCGGCCAGGCGGGTCGGCTCCGGCAGGCGGTAGCCGCGCAGACAGCGCAGCACAACCGCCACGGCGGTGTCCAGGTCAATTTTGTGACCGATGGAGATGAAAAGGGGATTGGTGCGCGGCTTCGTGCGCAGCACCGCACCGATCACTTCGCCGCGGTCCAGCAGCGGCGAGCGGTCGCCGGGATTCGGCCCTGGCTCATCGTAGCGTCCGATCAGGCGTGATTTGGCGCAGCCAATGCTGGGCATGTCGAGGTAGACGCCCAGGTGCGCGGCCAGCCCCAGCCGGCGAGGATGCGCGTAGCCCTGGCCGTCGAAGATCAGCAGATCGGGGCGTGTCCGCAGCTTCGCCAGCGCATCCAGCACTGCCGGCGCCTCACGGAACGAGAGGAGTCCGGGGACGTAGGGGAAGACAGTCTCGCGCGAGGCGACGACTTCTTCGAGCGGCCGCATGTCGGGATACGAGAGGACGACGACCGCCGCGCGCCCGCCCTCGCGGTACGCCGCATCCACGCCTGCCACCGTGCGTAGGGACTCTAGCGTGAAGCTGTTGGTCGGTCGCACGTGCGCGCGGAGGCGCTGCTGGATCGCTATGGCTTCCTCTGGCGAGACATCCCAGGTGTGCATGATCCTGTCCGTGTTCGTGTCCTTACTCCTTATTTGGGGGGTATGCAATGGGCATCAGGGTGTGGGCGTCGCGTCTCTGACCCACGTTGAGGCGCTACAGCTTGTCGCACTCTACAAGGCGTCGCTAAGGCGTCGCTCCAGGAATGTTGTCAGCAATCCCTCAGCTTCGCGGCGCCGTCAGCTCGAGCTGGATGTTGTCCGGGTCGCGGAACGCCAGCACGTAGATGCCGAACGCCGGAAGGTCCCGAATCTCACCGTGTGGCACGGCGCGCTCGTCCAGCAACCGGGCCGCCGCCTCCAGATCGCTCAGCGCCGGCACACTGAAGCTAATATGGTCCAGCCCCATGCGATGCTCATCGAAGCGGTCGCCGGACGCGATATGGCTCTCACCGGCGGGACGCAGGCCAAAGAGCGTCGAGCCGTTGATGAGCACGACGCCGCCCATCAGCGCGGTCGCCAGCCCCACCGACACCGGATCGTCGGTGGTTGCGGGCATCTCCGCCGCCACCTGGAACCCCAACACGCTCGTGTAAAACGCGCGCGACCGCTCTACATCCGTCACGGTCATGCGTACATGATGAATCGCGCCGACACTCAGAGATTGCACCATGGGGGCACCTCCCATCTGTACGGATTGTCGCCGCTGACAGGCTCTGCCGGAAACGTTGGTGGAAGCAGTATGGCGCGCGCCGACGAGGAAACGCAAGCGGTGTTTTGACAGCGCTGGGAAGGTGGGTCGTGCTGGATACTAGCGGGAATGCGCAGCGCACGGGACACTGGCGGCTCCGACGCTTCTCAAGCCCAAGGTGGATGAGTTGGGCGGGCTGCTGGAAACCGGCTTTCAGTAGGCGGTGTCCATGGACGAGCGTGGCGCTTCAGTACGAACGATCTACGGCTTGCTCGCCGCGATATCTGCTGCGCCATTGGTGTCCTTCGCTGTGTCGGAGGTTTCCGCGCGCTCCAGCGATTCCACGAGCCGCGCGACATATTCTGGATTCTCGTCCAGGGACTGCAACAGTCCCTCGGATGAGGGAACATAGCGCCTTAATGCCTCCACATAGTCGCGCGGCGAAATCTCATCGTTCAGGTATTGACGTGTTGCGGTGGTTGGATCTAGTTTCTGGCCCATTGCGTACCCCTCATCCGCCTCGCATATCTGGGAGCGGCAACCCTTCACCATACCACATTCGAGCTGATTCTGTGACGTCAAATGGCCCTCTGTTGCTCGCTTTGCTCGTTGGATTTGCTGATTGTACCGTATCTCCAATGGGAAGTCGAGGGGTGTACTCAAAAGTAATCGGAGTGAGAGGAGCGGGGTACCAGCGACATCCTTACCCAGTCATGAGGGGCCCGGTCGCGCCGTCTGACGCAGCTGGAGCAGGTAGTACATGACGCGCATGATGCGGATGACAGGTAAGTCCTGGGGAGAAGCCTGGTTGAGAAGAGGCGACCCCTTAAATGTGCCTGCTTGTGGAGAATCGAGACACAACACGCCTAGTACGGTTTTGTCTTCCTCCTGAGAAAGAAGGAGGAGGTCCGCCTGTAACGGATACGCGATAAACGACTTATATGGCTCGGACCCGGGGGGGAAGATATTGGAGTGATTGTAATCGGAGTGATTGAACCGCTGTTCGTCGTCGAGCCAGTGGCATTCTTGGGGAGACTTATCCGCGTAGGCGGCACCTGCGACACTGCGCTTATCAAGAAAGTTGCGCGGGTGGGAGCGAATGTAGAATTGGAGTTCCTTCTCTTCAGGTCCCCATCCAGAATCCGCGCAGTGGATGAGATAGGGCGTGTCTTGCGAGACCGGTACCAAAATACCGCCTCGAGAAACCTTCGTATCGCTAGCTGCTCTCTCCTGTTCGCTCTGTCCCGGTTCACCGAATAGATCCTGGGCATGAATGATCACCGATCCTAATACGTGACTAAATACGCGTTCGAGTGGCTGATGGATGTCGGCAAGGCGACGTGCTTTCTCCTGGTCGCTCAGACTGGAATCCAAGAGCACCTGCGCGATCTGAAGCTCACCGGCCGCCACTTTGTCCATCGCTTTCACGATCGAAAAGGTGGCCAACTCGAGTCGCTCAAGCGTCTTTCCCAACAGGTTCTTCTTTTGGGTTTCTTGCGCCGCGAGCGCCTTCGATTGACGCATTTCTTCGACTGCCTGTAGGTATGAGCGACGAGACATACTATATCGTTTGCCCAGGATCGTCACGGCGGTGGCGAGCACAAGTACCGCCAGAGACAGCGCGACGATCAGCCAAATTGGCGTCGTAAGTAGTGTGAGGAGGAAACCTAGATGGTGAGTGAGCCAGCGGAATGTGTCAACGGCAACATTCTGACCAGACAATTGCTGAATTGCGAGGTTGAGCGCGCCAAGCAAGATCACCAGTGTGATACTGAATCCTATGATTGATCCAACACCAACATGCCTCCTCAAGCGCCGCCACGCACCTCGCACGTCCCTAAGTTGTTGCATCGCGCTCCTCCATGGTCTACCAAAGCAGAGTATGCCCGATGGGATGAACTTTGTACCTGCCACTGGATGTGGCACCTGGGGTGATTGGCTACCTCGCATTTGTGGCCAGGCGCACGCAAACATCGAGATCTACGGAGATACAAAGCGCCCAGTCGCATTGTGAATCGTAGCGTACTCGATCTGCGCTGATTTGACAATACCTGGCGGTTGGCTTCATCACGCCGTGCATTGTGGTATACTTCCACGGAAGTTGAGAATGAGTCTCATTCTCACAGCAGGAGCGAGGCGAGAGAGGCAGAGGTATGCGAGGCTCCGAGTACATGAAAGGTGATGCGGCCGCTGGTATCCATGAGCGTGGCGACGTGGAAACACGGACGCTCGCGCCGCACGACGATGCCGTGCTGGCGGCGCTGCGCGCAACGGCCCGCCATCCGACGGCGGGCGAAATCTACGACGCGGTGCGGCGGCACTATCCCCACATGGGGCGCGCCACCGTGTATCGTGCGCTGCAACGGCTGGAGGCCGCCGGGCTGGCCGTCGAGGTCGGGCGCGACAGCCTGGGCCGGCACTACGATGCCCGCACCGAGCGGCACGATCACGCCGTTTGCACGCGATGTGGCCGCGTGCGCGACATTCTGCCGGAGAATGACCTGCCAACCGAGCTACTCACGGGACTGG
>DATGEP010000384.1:0-15863 GCA_035310125.1 Ktedonobacterales bacterium | reverse complement strand
ACGGCAGGCGCCAAAGCATGCCGCGTTCTCAGGTGTAGAATCTGTCCTATGCAAGACGAGCTAGTTGGAGTATCTGTATGCACCCCGTGATTGCCGGTTTTGTGGACTATGGTTTTCCCGTCTGGCTCCGCGCCACGCACTGGGTGAACGTACTGCTCATGGGCCTCATGATTCGGTCTGGAATACAGATTCTGGCCTCGTATCCTCGCCTGAACTGGGGCAAGACCTCGAAGCCGGGCTTCGAGTGGCTCAAGTTCACCAACAAGGAGTTCCGCAAAGACGAGCACTACATCACCCTCGAAGAGGAAGAAGATGCGCCAGTTGTCCTTGCACAGCCTGGCGGCAGCAATCTCGGTCTCGGACGCCACTTCCATTTCCTCGGCGCGATGCTCTGGATTGCCAACGGGGTTGTCTACTACATCTTCCTCTTTGCCACCGGCGAGTGGCGGCGACTCGTTCCTACCACCTGGTCAATCTTTCCGAATGCCTTTGAGCAATTCGTCCACTACCTGACATTCCACGGCGCGCTGGACTCCGCGTATCTCGGCGTCTACGACCCCCTTCAGCAGCTCTCATACTTCGGCGTCGTCTTTCTTCTGGCGCCCTTCCAGATCGCGACTGCACTCGCGCAGTCGCCCGCCGTCGAAGCGCGTTTCCCCTGGTATGTCAACCTCTGGGGTGGGCGTCAGTCCGCACGCAGCCTCCACTTCATTGGTCTCGTGCTGTTCCTGGGCTTCATCCTCATCCATACCATCTTTGTGATCCTTATCTCTTCCTCGCCGGATGGACTCCCAGGCTTCGTCGGCAACTTCGGCCTGATCCTGCTCGGACAGGACAAGAGTCACCACGTCGCGGCGGTCGTCGGCGTGCTCAGCCTCATCGTCCTCATCTTCGCTACCTACTTCGTCACGTCATGGCTCTCCCGCAAGTACCCGGCGATAGCCCAGCGGATAATGTCCGCCTTCATCCGCCCCTGGATGGCACTCCTCGCCCGCAAGGTCACCTCCAGGCAGGAATACAAACCTGAAGAGCTCTCCGACTACTTCATCATCAACGGCTTCCCGCCCGACAGCCCCGCGTATCTGGGCATGCTCTGGAGCGATTTCAAAGGCTATACGCTCGAGATTGGCGGCCTCGTCGAGCATCCTCTCTCCCTGACTCTCGATCAGATCAAAGCGATGCCCAAACAGACCCAGATCACCCAGCACAACTGTATCCAGGGCTGGTCCTCCATTGGCGAATGGGGCGGCGTTCCTGTCCTGGACATCATGACCCTCGTGAAGCCGCTGCCCAACGCCAGGTACCTCGTTTTCCGCTCATATTCCAAGGACACCGCAGGCAAGGAGTTTTTCGAATGCATCCACCGAGATGTTGCCATCCATCCGCAGACCATCCTGGCCTATGAGATGAACGGCGAGCCGCTACCACTCGCTCATGGCGCTCCGCTTCGCCTGCGCGCCGAGGTGCTACTGGGCTTCAAAATGGTCAAATGGATTGCCTCCATCGAATTCGTGGAGACTTACGCCAACCTGCGCGACGGCCTGGGCGGTTCGCGCGAGGAGAATAAGCACTACGAACAGGCCGCCCCCATCTAGCGGCCAGCATGTGAGACGCTCACAAGTCACGAAGTCGGCGCATCGCTGGCTTCTCGCCCCCGGGCCCAGCGGAATAGGGTGAAAGGCGTCACCTGTGCTATCGCCCGTCGTCGGGAAGTATCGCGCGGTGCGCCTGGCACGCTGAATGCAATCCTGAGCCACGCGTCGCAGAAGAACAGGCTCGTAGAGTGATAAGAGTGATAAAGGAGTACGAATGCACATGGCAAAGAAAACCGCGTCGGGCATGATGGTGGAGCGTCTCATCGCCTGGGGTGTTGACACCGTCTTCGGCATCCCAGGCGATGGCATCAACGGTATCATCGAAGCGTTCCGCGAACATCAAGACCAGATCAAGTTCATTCAGGTGCGGCACGAGGAGGCGGCGGCTTTTGCCGCGTGCGCCTATTCGAAATTCACCGGGAGACTCGGCGTCTGTGTCGCGACCAGCGGCCCTGGCGCCATTCACTTGCTCAACGGTCTGTATGACGCGAAGATGGACGGGGCCGCTGTACTCTCGCTCACTGGCCAGCAGTACAGTGACCTGCTTGGCTCGAGCTACCAGCAAGAGGTCAATTTGCTCTCACTGTTCGAGGATGTGACCGCCTACAACCAGCAAGTTCAAGGTGCGAGCGACATCTACAATCTCATCAACACAGCGTGTCGCGTCGCGCTCTCCCAGCGAGCGGTAGCGCATATCACCTTCCCAATAGACTATCAGGTGACGGCGTATAAACAGGAAATCAACGCGGAGCCAGGCGGCCCCTCCAGGACACCCGGTCAAGTGTCACCCTTCCATTCGGGCTTCTACGCGGCGAACGGGCACGATGGTACCCAGATCGGCGCCGCTTCGACAGGTGCTGCTGTTGCGCCCGCGTACGAAGAGGTTCGCCAGGCCGCTGAGATTCTGAATGCTGGCACCAAGGTCGCGATTCTTGCTGGCCACGGCGCGATCCAGGCCCGAAAGGAATTGGAGCAGGTTGCCGATTTGCTTGGGGCGCCCATCGTGAAAGCGCTTCTCGGCAAGGGCGTGGTACCCGACGATAGCCCATTTACCACTGGCGGATTGGGGCTGCTTGGCACGCGACCCAGCGAAGACGTTATGGAGCAGTGCGATACGCTGCTCATCATCGGCAGCTCGTACCCCTATCCTGCCTACCTGCCCAAACCCGGTAAGGCGCGCGGCGTCCAGATAGATATTGACGAAACGCGGCTTGGTCTGCGTTATCCCATAGAAGTTGGCCTGGCTGGCGACTCCAAAGCTACGCTCCTGGCGTTGCTTCCGCTACTTCAACGCAAGAGTGACCGCGCCTTTCTGGAACAGGCGCGGCAGGGCATGGAGCACTGGAATCGCGGTATTGAAGCCGAAGGCATGCGCATGGAAATGCCTATGAAGCCCCAGGTTGTCGCGCATGCACTCAGCAAATACGCCGCGCCCAACGCCATCATCACAGGGGATAGCGGTGCTAACACCACCTGGATCGCCCGTAACTTCTCGCTCAAGCGGGACCAAATGTACTCCTGCTCCGGGAATCTTGCTACCATGGCGCCCGGTCTCCCATATGCGATAGGTGCGCAGGCTGCTCATCCTGATCGCCAGGTGGTGGCCTTTGTTGGCGACGGTGGATTTACGATGTTGATGGGCGAGATGCTCACTGCGGTGAAGTACAATCTGCCGATCAAGGTCATCATCATGAATAACCACTATCTCGCCCAGATCAAATGGGAGCAGATCGTCTTCCTCGGTAACCCGGAATACGTCGTGGAACTCGAGGGAGCGGACTTCGCAATGTGGGCGCGAGCCGCTGGCGCGCAAGGGCTCCGTATCGAGAACCCCCACCAGATTGACGAGGTAATGCAACAGTTCCTTGCGATTCCTGGCCCCGCCGTCCTCGATTGCATCGTGGATCCCAATGAGCCGCCGTTGCCCGCTAAGATCAAGCCAGAACAGGCGCTGCACTTCGCGGAGGCGCTTGCTAAGGGTACTCCCCAGGGTCCGCGCATTGCGCTGACCGCCTTCCGTGACAAGATAGACCTGGTCTTGGAAGAGAACGGCGGCAAGGGAATTATCGGCCAAACGCTGGATAAGCTCGGCAAAGCCCTCACGTAAATTCGGTCCGGCTGACGCGCTCATCTTCTATCCCTGCCGGAATCTGTAGAGGGCAACCCAGGGATTTCCCCGATGGGTTCAACCCGCATGGTGCCGTCGCTTTCCACCAGCTACGGTACTCCATGCGCACGACATATCTCGTGGAAGGATATATTCCGATGGCAACCCGCGCCATTGACATCTCGATAGACCACGTGAGGGTCTCAGCGTATACGATACCGACTGACTATCCCGAGGCCGACGGCACCTTCGCGTGGGACTCCACCACTCTCGTTCTCGTCGAAGCCAGCGGCGGTGGCCGCGTGGGTCTTGGTTACACCTACGCCGACCTCGCCACAGCGACTCTCATCAACGAGACGCTCGCCGCCATCGTCGTGGGCAAAGACGCACTCGATGTCCCCGCTGCATGGAATGAAATGGTGAACGCCATCCGCAATAGTGGCCGCCCTGGTGTCGCCTCGATGGCTATCTCCGCCATAGACAATGCGCTCTGGGATTTGAAAGCCCATCTGCTCGACCTGCCTCTCTGTAAACTCTTGGGTATGGTGCGTCAGTCCGTGCCGGTTTACGGGAGTGGTGGCTTCACTACTTATCCTCTTCAGCGGTTACATGACCAGCTTGCTGGATGGGTGGCGCAGGGTATTCCGCGCGTGAAGATGAAAATTGGCACGCACCCCGACGAAGATGTTGGACGTGTCAAAGCGGCTCGCGAAGCCATTGGCGACTCTGCTGACCTCTATGTGGACGCGAATGGCGCATATACACGTAAACAGGCGCTTCAGAGCGCGGAAGCCTTCGCGTCACTCGGCGTCGTCTGGTTTGAAGAACCCGTTTCCTCAAATGACCTGGAGGGGCTGCGTCTACTGCGCGACCGCGCTCCCGCTGGTATGGACGTCGCCGCCGGTGAATACGGCTATGACCTCTGGTACTTCAAGCGCATGCTGGCTGCCGGCGCTGTAGATGTGCAGCAGGCGGATTGCACTCGCTGCGGCGGCATCACGGGTTTCCTGCGCGCGGGAGCACTGTGCGAAGCATTCCAACTGCCGATATCAGCGCATTGCGCTCCCGCTCAGCATCTGCATGCCTGTTGTGCGGTTCCCGCGCGGCTCTCCCCGTGTGAATACTTTCACGATCATGTGCGTATTGAGCGCATGCTGTTCGAGGGCGTGGTCACGCCCGTTGAGGGCGAGCTTCGCCCGGATCTCTCGCGCCCTGGCATCGGCCTTTCTCTCAAACGGGCGGAGGCGGAGAAATATGCGGTCTAAGCTCTCACTCAGCCGCCGCTCGGATGATGAGCGTATTGTGCTGGCGGACACGGCGCGGTGGCGGGTCGTGCCAGCGCTTTTCGAGCAGATGGAAGTATTTATCTGTGGGAAATTGCGTTCCTTCCCAAAACTGCCATCGCGAGCGGATCGCCGTCAGCGGCGCAGCCACCGCCCCAGTCGCTTGGTGGCTCATGCGACGTGCGCTTTCCAGTAAGCGCTTATGCGCTCGCTATCATAGAGAAAGAGGCAACTCACCTTGGCTGTCATCTCATCACTCAATCGTCTCAAAGATGCGAGAGAACGCGCGTTGCGCCCGCTGTTGCCCAGCCAGGACGCATATCCACGTGCTCCACGCGCCAAAATGCCAGCGATTCCTCATATTTCCAGGAGTGTCCGCGCCAGTCGTGCTCCCATTGAGTGGCCCCCATTTCATGCAAAACTCCGCCCTGCCTGGATGAGCCTGCTGCCACGAGCCATCACGCATGAGAGCATCGTCGTTGACCAGCACATCCGCGAGGGACGCTTTCAGCGCAGTCTCGCGCTTATTGCTGGTCTGTCCGGCTTGCTCGGCGGCCTCGAAGTCACCTACGAGCATTACCAGGGTAGCTACAGCCAGCGCGTGATGTACAGCCCGGTACTCATCAGCCCCATGTTAGTGGTCGCGGGTGTCTGGGGCTACTTCAACCGACGTGTCGCTCGGACGTTGCTACCGATCTCCTCCGTGGCCTTGCTTGTGGACGGCGCTACTGGCTTCTTCTTTCACATTCGCGGCATTGCCCGAAAGCCAGGCGGTTGGCGCATTCCCGTCGTCAATATCGTCATGGGTCCACCGCTTTTCGCGCCGCTCCTGCTCACCATCGGCGGTTTTCTTGGCCTCATGGCGACCTTTCTGCGGCGGGAGGATGATCCCTGCTATGCGCTGCCGAACCTGAGTCCACGTTCCAACATGCCACCATGGCTTGGCTGGCTCCCACGTGGGCTCATCCGCGAAGGGCTGACGCTTGATCACGAATTGCGTGAGGGCCGCTTTCAGCGAACATTGGCTGGGGCCACCGCCGCCTCCGCGATGCTGAATGGGATGGAATCGCTCTATTCACATTACAAGAACAACTTCCGCTACGGCGTCGAATGGTTACCCATCCTGATAGCACCCGCTATCGCCTTCGCGGGCATTGGTGCTATCTTCAGCCGAACCGTCGCTCGCACCGCGCTACCCGTCGCGTCTGTCGCGGCGACCGTCGTCGGTGCGACGGGCTTCGTGTTCCACGTGCGCGGGATTACCAGAATGCCAGGTGGCCTCAGGAAGCCACTCTATAACGTCATCTACGGCCCGCCTATCTTCGCGCCGCTCCTCTATGCTGCCACTGGTTTCCTTGGCGTGCTTGCCAGCCTGATGCGAAGGGAGAAACAGGGATGAAACTCAAGGGCATCCAAAACAACTCTAGAGCCCGCGGTGCCAAACGCGCTGATGCTCATCCAACAGTGAGCCGCGATAATCTCCCGCGCGACTCCAAGACTGGCAACCCTATTCTTCCCACCGCTCAGCCCGGCTACTACCCAGGCTTCTCAACACTGCGCCAGCAGGCGTTCTGGGACGAAGCGACACGCGCCGTCATCCTCAAGCGCGTCACTGAGATTCCCCCCATCCGTTTCTTTTCGCCTGAAGAGCACGGCGTCATGGTTGCTGTCACCTCTCGCATCCTCCCTCAGGACGACCGCGACGATGCGCACAAAATCCCCATCGTACCCTTCCTGGACGAAAAACTCTTGGAGGATACGATCAATGGCTACCGCTACGAGACCATGCCACCACAGCGCGAGACGTACCGGTTATTCATCAAGGGGGTACAGGCAATCGCCCAGCATGTCTTTCACATGCCATATGAGGAGCTTCGCGCCGACCATCAAGACTACGTTCTGCAATCTATCCATGATGGAACTCCACCAGCTGGCGACGAATTCTGGAGCCAACTGTCGCTGTCGCGCCTCTGGCAAATCGTCGTGAACGACACGGTACACATCTACTACGCCCATCCGTACGCCTGGGATGAGATCGGATTCGGTGGTCCAGCCTATCCACGCGGGTATATGCGCTTGCATCATGGCGAGCCGGAGCCATGGGAAGTAGAAGAGCGTCGCTACGAGTGGGATGCGCCACCCCTCGCGCTTTCAGATACCTACCGGCCCATTGGCAAGGAGTCGCCTCTTGAGGGAGAGCTACACACGCGGCCATCCATGGGAGGCGTGGGCGGCACACACTAACAAGGAGTCTCATTGTGAAGAAGCCATTGTTTGGTCCATTTGACACCGCACAGCCTGGCAAGCATATGTTGGGGCCCATCCAGACTATGGATGGATCTATGCGCACCTTTGCTCCGGGCGAAGAAGTAGATGTTGCCATCGTTGGCATCGGTTCCGCCGGTGGCGTGCTGCTTCAACGGCTTGCCCGCGCCGGTTTCCGGGTTGTCGGCTTCGAGGCTGGCCCTTTCTGGGATACTGAGCGTGACTGGGTGAGCGATGAGGCAGGGTCAGGCAAACTCTACTGGAATGATCTACGCATCACTGGAGGTGACGACCCCGTTACGCTGGGCGACAATAATAGTGGTCACGGCGTTGGTGGCGGGTCGGTCCATTGGGCCGGTTTCACTCCGCGCTTTCACCCGTCAGACTTTTCCGTCTACACCGATACGGGTCTGGGCGCCGATTGGCCCATCTCCTATCAGGATCTCAAACCGTATTACGAAATGCTAGAGAGAGAGATTCCAGTCTCTGGTCCGGCATACTATCCGTGGGGCGATCCACACGGCTACTCATACGGCCAGCATCCACTGGGTGGCGTTGGGGATATGCTCGTGAGAGGCTGTACCGCTCTCGGCATTCCCGTGGTGGCGGGCGGTCCCGTCGCCATCAATGCTGGCGCGTTCGGTGATCGTCCTCATTGCATCTATCGTGGCTTCTGCATCCAGGGGTGTAAGGTCGGTGCCAAGCAAAGCACGCTCATCAGTCATGTACCGGATGCCATCAGGCATGGCGCGGAGATCCGCGCGCGCTGCATGGTCGCACGCATCAATCTCGACAAGAACGGTCTGGCCCACAGTGTGAGCTATTTCGATGAGCACAAACACGAGCATGAGCAGCACGCCAGAGTTATCATCGTCTGCGGTTATGCCATCGAGACGCCGCGCCTGCTCCTGAACTCCGCCTGTGCCGGCTTCGAGCAGGGTCTCGCGAATTCCAGTGGCACCGTTGGCAAGTATCTTATGGTGCAGGCTGGTAACATCATCTTGGGTCGTTTCGACGAGCCGGTTCGTATGTACAAGGCGCCGCCAGCGCATGCCCTAACCGAAGAGTTTTATGAAACCGATCCCCGGCGGGACTTTGTGCGAGGCTTCGCCATTCAGACTGTTGGCCCGCTGCCAATCGCGTTTGCCAAGCAGATGGCCGTAGCGAAGGGCGCCTGGGGCTGGGGTCTGCGTCGCGTCATGATGGACTACAACCATTGGTGCGCTTTCGGCTTTCTTGGCGAGATCCTTCCATGGGAGGATAACCGCGTTACCCTGGCAACTGAAACCGATGACTTTGGCCTGCCAGTCGCCAAAGTGACGTTCGGACTCCACGATAACGATAAGAAGCTCATTCGATGGGGTGTCCAAAAGGCCATGGAGGTAATGGAAGCGGCGGGAGCGACTGAAGTCGTTGAGGAGCCACGCTATGCGCATCTTGTTGGCGGTGCCCGCATGGGGGCCGACCCGCGCACCTCTGTTACCGATAGTTTCGGGCGTACGCACGACATTGCCAATCTGTTCGTTTGCGATGGTAGCATCTTGCCTACCCAAGGATCAGCCAATCCAGGCCTCACCATCCAGGCACTCGCGGCTCGCACCGCCGACTACGTAATCGCCGAGGGCGCCGATCTAGTGCGCTGGCCAAGACGCCATATCAGTAACCCGCCGATCCGTCACGATCTTTCTCCTCACGGAGTCGCGGGTCGTGGAATGCCACGCATAAAGTCCTCCACTCCCCATATCACGTTTGGTCTTGGTGGTCTCGCGCCGGGCAAAACAGGTTTGGCTTGATGCAGAGATGGGAGAACTGCTGGCCTCACCACTGTCGGGATAGCAGCAAAGCTTGCGGCGGACCCCACCCACCAGGAATTGCCTGCCAGCCGATTGGAAGATGCGATGCCTCCATGAGGCGTCCATCGCCGCTGCGGTCTGCCGCCACCGCCGCATAGGACTCGTTTTCCTGGCACACCAGACTCATTGTAGGTCAGCATGCAATGTCGCGCGAACTGATGTTTGGCACATCCTTTGCTCCAAAATCACCCCAGACGCCCAAACTCGCCGTGCCGAAACGAGGAATGTCCACCACGGCGGGGCGGCTTGAGAGAAGGGGATTCACCATGAGGAGTTTTAACGCCATCCTGCCGGGCGCGCGCGTGCGCACTGACGAAGGCTTTCTGGGTACTGTCGAGCGGCTGGACCGTCACTGGGCCGAATCGGGAGATCAGCCCGACCGGATGATTGTGCGCTCTGAAGATGAGCGCTGGCGCTACAGCATCCCCCTCATGTTCGTGCATAGCGTCACGCAGGGAACCTTCCAACCCATCGTCTACATCGCCCTACGCTCAGATGAGCTGATTCACTACATCTACGAGCCTATCCTGCGGCAGACCAGGCCATCGGTGCGGGCCGTCGCGCCCACCGATACCGCTGTGCAGCCGGATGATAACACGCTCCTCAAGGTTCCCCTCCACAACGAGGAGCTTTTCGTGCGCAAGCGCCCCGTCGTTCTCGGCAGAATTCACGTCCATAAAGACGTCGTGAGCGAAGAGCGGCACGTCAGCCTCCCCGTGTACCATGAGGAAACGATCATTGATCATCTTTCTCCCGACCAGTTTGACCCTGCCCAGGCGCGCGAGCACCCGAACGACGTCTACATCCCCATCATCGAGGAACGGCTTGTCGTCCAGAAGCAATTGGTCGTGCGAGAGTATCTGCGCATTCGCAAGCAGCGCGTCACCGAGCAGCAAGAAGTGAATGACACCGTACGTCACGAGACGGTGCGGATCTCCGAAGAGCATGAGCCCAACACGCCACCCCACGTCCGTCTGATCCGTAGCGCCCCGCCGGATATCTTCGAAGCCGACGTGGCCGACCAGCCCACCATCACCAGTGAGTGCGCGGACGAGCTTCAAGTCTCCGGCCCCGTTACGCCACAAGAGTGAGCGCCAGTGTAGACCCGCCCGCGCCACTCCGCCGGCCACCACGCCAACCAGTGCTCGGTGGCCTCGCATCGCGGTGCCGTGTAATGCTGGTCGAATGGTGATCTGCGGTATGGTATGAGCAGAACGGATCGTGTGGAGCGGAAAGGCCAGGCACGGCAATGAGCGAGCATTCACGTGAGCGGCTATTTGGGAGCCGCGAAGAAGGCTGGGTCGAAGCGACGATTGAGATTCCTCGCGGAAGCCGGAATAAATATGAGTTTGACCACGCGCGTGGTGTGTTCAGGCTGGACCGTGTGCTCTACTCCTCCGTGCACTATCCGACGGACTATGGCTTCCTGGAGGGCACGCTCGCCGGAGACGGCGATCCGCTGGACGTGCTGGTCATCGTCGAAGAGCCGACCTTTACCGGCTGCCGGCTGCGTGTGCGGCCCATTGGCACGCTACTCATGTTTGACGAGAAGGGCACCGACGAGAAAATTCTGGGTGTGCCGGTGGATGATCCGCGCTTCGCCAACATTTCCGTACTCACCGATTTGCAGGAGCATTGGCGACTGGAAATCGCCAACTTCTTCCGCACCTACAAAGATCTGCAAGGGGTGCAGACCGATGTACGCGATTGGCTCGGCATGGAGGAAGCCTGGCGGGTGATCGCGGAATCGGTGAAGCGGTATGAGGAGCAGAACAACCCACTATGACGTGAGCGGCAGGCTGCGTGTAAAATACGCTCATGGTTACTGGAAGCTGAGCGGAAAGAGAGCCTGACGTGGAACCGATCAATGTCGCGGAATATGAGCCGCTGGCGCGAGCGGCGATGGATCCGGTCGCCTGGAGCTATTACCGTAGCGGCGCCGAAGATGAGGTGACGCTGCGTGCCAATCGCGCGGCGTTCGAGCGGATCCGGCTGCGCCCGCGCGTGCTGGTGGATATAAGCGCGACAGATACGCGCACGACGGTGCTGGGTATCCCCGTGAGCATGCCCATCCTGGTCGCCCCAATGGCGTATCACGGCCTGGCACATGCCGAGGCCGAGTGCGCGACAGCGCGGGGCGCAGGCGAGGCGGGCGCCCTCATGACCGTGAGCACGATGGCGAATCGCACGCTTGAGGAGATTGCTCAGGCGGCGACTGGCCCTTTGTGGTTTCAGCTGTACGTGTACAGCGACCGCCATGTCTCGGAGCGACTGGTGCGCCGCGCGGAAGCGGCTGGCTATCGCGGGCTGGTGTTGACGGTAGACGCGCCACGGCTGGGGCGGCGCGAGGGAGATATCCGTAACGGCTTCGGGCTGCCGCCACATCTGCGAATCGCCAATTTCGCGGGAACGGCAATGGCCGACGAGCCGGCGAGCGACCCCGGTGTTTCAGGTCTCGCCACCTACGCCAGTGCGCTGTTTGACACGACATTAACGTGGGAAGCGCTGGATTGGCTTCGGTCGGTAACATCGCTGCCGGTGCTGGTGAAGGGACTGCTGACGGGCGAAGATGCGGCGCTGGCAGTGCGGCATGGCGCGGCGGCGATCATCGTCTCAAATCACGGCGGACGGCAGCTCGACGGCTCGGTAACCAGCATCGAGGCGCTGCCAGAGATCGTAGAGGCGGTACAGGGGCGCTGCGAGGTATACGTAGATGGCGGCATCCGGCGTGGAACGGATGTGCTGAAGGCGCTGGCGCTGGGTGCGAAGGCTGTGCTGGTGGGGCGGCCCGCCCTCTGGGGCTTGGCAGTCGGCGGCTCGGCGGGCGTACGGCACGTGCTGAACATTCTTCAAGAGGAGCTGGACCTGGCGATGGCGCTGTCCGGTAGGCCAACCCTGGCGAGCATTGACCGTTCGCTGCTGCGGATGGAGTAGCGCGGAGTATCCGCGGTGATGGCAGCGTCGGGGTATGTCTCTTCGCGATGCACGCGAATACGACCTTGAGAAGTCTATCGCGACATCAGTAATGACGTAGATGTACGGCAATTCGTGTCCTCCGCGGCAGTGTGCCACGCTCCCTGCCGTGCATGCGCAAGATGTGAGATAGACCCCGCCGGCGGTGTTTCTCATCACACAGTGCCGCATGGCCGCGACGTGGTACACTTGGTTCAGCTTTGCGTGTGGGCAGGCACCATATGGCGAATTTCAAAGTAGCAGGTACGCATGGGGTGTGCGGTATGCCCGCACTCAGGGAGGGTAGAGACGATGTTCTTCGCCGACACCACGTCGCTTTTCAATTCAGCGCTGAGTCCGACGGCGATCACAGTTCTGCTGGCCGCGCTGGGATTAAGCTCCACTGCTGGCCTGCGCGCGTATTTGCCACTCCTGGCCATCGGCGTCGCTGGCAACGTACCAGGCCCATTCGATGGCAAACTGATTCCGCTCCAGGGTAACTTTGCGCTACTCAGCAACCCCTTGGTGCTCATTGTCCTGGCCGCCCTGACGGTCGGTGAATTCACGGTAGACAAGATTCCGGTCGTTGATCACCTGAGCGATGCCGTGCATACCTTCATCCGTCCGCTGGCGGGCGCGATGATTATGGCGGGCACGGCGAACTCGCTGAGCGATACGAGCCAGTGGGGAGCGGCTATTCTCGGTGGCGTGCTCGCGCTGGCGTTCCACGGCGTGAAGGCTTCGACGCGACCGGCCGTTACGGCGACAACCGCTGGCCTCGGCAATCCCATCGTGTCGCTCATCGAGGACGTCGTGGCGGTGGTCGCGGTGGCGGCACTGGTGCTGGCGCCGATTGTCGGTATCATTTTGATGGTGTTGCTGGTGCTGGTGTTCGGGCGGCTACTTGCGCGAATCGTCCGGCGATTCCGCGGTCGCAAAGCCGGCGGCCAGGCGCAACAGGCCGTAGTGAACGCCGCGCCTCGGCGTGGCAGAGGGGGGCGTGGCCGGGCGGCTCCCCAGCTACCGGCGCCGGCGCCGGTTGGGGCTGTCACTCCGATAAGCAGCGCCGCACCGATTACGCCAGCCCCGACCGGGCCAGCCGCGCCAACAGCAACGACACTCGCGGGCACCTTTCAACCTCTGCCATATGTTCCACCTCTGCCTGCCTACCCATCCAACGCGTCGGCACCGGCGCTAGGCATGCCGCCGCAGCCGACGCAGACGATGCCAGGGTACACGCCGCCCGGCCTCGCTCCCGGCGACGCGACGACCATGCCTGGAAGCTACCAGGGATCGAATCCTTGAGATGCGTTTGACTCGATTTCGCGCCGCTCGCGGCTCCGTCCGATCAGATCGGGGCCGCACGTGGCCCTGGGCGGTAGGCTCTATCGTTGTGGTCGTGCTCGTGCTGGGCGCGACGCTACTTGGCCACACCATCGTCTCCGGACGGCACCGGTCACCTGTGACGGTCTCCCCGCCGCCGCTGCCGCCACTGGACGTTGTCGGCGCGACGCCTGCGGGTACCTCGGCGCAGCTCGTCGCCCTCGACGCAAACGCGGGCCACCTTGTTGCGCTGACGGCGCCGGGCGAGCCTGTCTGCCCGCCGAATGCCGCCTGCCCACCTGCGCCGCCACTCCAGAGTCTTACCGTGCTCGATGGGCAGACGGGTGCCATCCTGGCGGCAACGCCGCTCACTCCCAGCGGTACCCGGAGCGTATTGCTCCTGGCTGATCCGTCGCGGCATCTGGCCTACGCCGTTGCGCCGCAGTCCGTGGACATCTATTCGACGGTGACGGGCAAACGAACCGGCGGCTACGTGTTGCCCAGCGTACCGTGGACACGGGAGAGCGGCGGCATCCTCGATCCGGTGCATGGTGAGCTGATTCTGGTGGGCGGCACCTCCATAGAAGCGTTCGATGCCGCGACGGGGCATCCGCTCGCGGTGTGGCAGTTGCCCGCCGATACGACGCGGACAGAGGGGCCGGTGCTCGATGTGGCGCATGGCCTGCTCTACCTGCTCACGCAATCCGCGACGAGCCAGCCACTGCTGCTGGCGCTCGACACCGCGACGCTGGCGCGGACGGGCCAGATGGCGCTGCCGGGCGGCGCGCGGCTGGGGCCGCTGGATGCCGCGACGCAAACGCTCTATATTTTTGGCAAGAGCGGTACGCCCTGCCAGTTTAGCGTAAGCGTGGCAGGTGGCCTGGCGCTTACCCCGACGGCAAGCGCTGGATCAGTGTGCGATGCCGGCGCCGTTGGATGGAATCCAGCGTTGGGGCACGTCTATCTGGCTGCTCCGGCGGGAATCCTCATCCGTGATGCCGCCACGCACCAATCGGTCGCGGCCCTGCCTGTGCGTGTTGCGTGGCCGGCTACCGCGCCGTTGCTCGTGGACCCGTCACGCGGCCTCCTGTATCTGCCCGACCAGCGCGGCATGATCCTCATTGTGCGCGATGGCGCCGTGCCGGTCGCGCTTTCCGCCGGGTCAGCGCTGCTGCTGGCGCGCGCCGCGCTGGCGCGTTTCCTGCCGGATACGAACCAGGATCCGCCGTTCGTCGCGCCAGAGAGCTTTCCAGCGGCTGACGGCGCGACCAGCTTGAGCTTCTGGATACACTTTGCCGATATCGGCTGGCGCGGCCCCTATGCGGGCACGACAGCGACGGCGGTAAGCGCGGCGCCAGGGAGGCCGGGGAATTATCAGGTCACGTTCACCCTTTCCTGGTATCAGGTGTTCCAGCGTCATCACGTCTGGGTCTGCCTGGTCGCGCCGGATGGGGGCGTGCTGCTACAATCCGAGAGCGGCGATACGGTGCCGTAATATGCGGAGACTCTCTGCTCGAATAGGATATGTCTGCTTTCCCGCGCCACCTTCCCCAAGCGAGGGCGAGGTCAGGCGCGCGACTCTGAGGAGCTTCAATGTCACGCAATGATGGCCGTGCCAACGATGCGCTACGGCCCGTGCGCCTTCACGTAGATTACCTGCGCCACGCCGAAGGTTCCGTCTTGATCGAGTTCGGTGATACGCGCGTGCTCTGTGTAGCGAGCATCGAAGAGCGTATCCCGGCGTTCCTGGAAGGGCGCGGTCAAGGCTGGCTGACGGCGGAGTATGCGATGTTGCCGCGAGCTGGCGCCTCACGCTCACAGCGCGAGTCCGTGGCGGGCAAAGTCGGTGGGCGCACGCACGAAATCCAGCGGCTCATTGGGCGGTCGCTGCGGGCATGTGTAGACTTGCGGGCGCTGGGTGAGCGCACCATCGTCCTCGATTGCGATGTCATCCAGGCGGACGGCGGCACACGCACGGCGGCGATCACCGGCGCGTGGGTGGCACTGAAGCGCGCCTGTGGGCGACTTCGCGAGCGCGGCGTGCTGGCGGTGGACCCCGTGCGGGTGGGGCTGGCGGCGATCAGCGTAGGCATCGTCGGCGGGGAGACGCTGCTCGATCTGAACTACGCCGAAGATTCGCATGCCGAGGTGGATGCGAACGTCGTCATGACAGACAAGGGCGAGTACGTCGAAGTCCAGTCTACGGCGGAGGGCAAGCCATTCTCGCGTGCGCGGCTGGATGACCTGCTGGCGATGGCGGAGAAGGGCATTCACGAGCTGCATACCATCCAGCGCGACCACCTCGCGCTCTAGCGTGCCGTCCTCATTCCAGTTCGCTGAGGGATTCCTGGCATGATGCGCAAGACCGTCCTGGTCATCGCGGCGCACCCAGACGATATCGAAAGCTGGTGCGCGGGGGCGGTGGCTGTGCTGGTGCGCCAGGGTTGGCGCGCGGCGTATGTGCTCTGCACCTCAGGTGAGAAGG
>DATGEP010000383.1:0-13912 GCA_035310125.1 Ktedonobacterales bacterium | reverse complement strand
AAGGTCAATCCGTCGAGCAACGCCTCGGCTTGCGTGCTGTCATGGCGTTGGCCGGGCGTCAAGAGCACTCGTACGGGATTGCCTAGCCCATCCACGGTGAGATGGATTTTGCAACTGAAGCCGCCGCGCGAGCGTCCGAGCGCTTGCGCTCCGTGTTTTTTTCTAGGACGGCAAAGCAGGGATGGGCGCGCACAATCGTCGCGTCAATCATGCCGTGTTCGCTGTCCCAGTCTGCGGCTAGCGCGGCCAGCAGGCGCTCCCAGACGCCCGCCTCACACCAGCGCACAAACCGCTTGTACACTGTGTTCCACGCGCCGTATTCCGCTGGCAGCAAGCGCCATTGCGCTCCGCTGCGGCTCATCCACTTCACGCCTTCAATGAAGCGACGGCACGCGTGTTCGTCTTGGCCAATGTAGGCCCGCGACTCCTGGCGCAAGAACGCACGAATCTTGCTCCACTCCGCGTCGCTCAATCGGATATCGGTCATCCCTCCATTCTAGGGGATCCTCCCGAAATGTCACCAGAACCTAGTAATTCATGTCAACATCGGTAGATAGGCGTGATCCTGGAGGTTCTTTGCCCGCACTACCCCTGCTTTCACACATTCTCAGTCACGATACGTCTGACCGCGCGCGTGCCGGGCGGCGGCTTTGGAGTAGGCCTCGGCCAGCAAGGGCTTGACGGCTTCGAAGGTTTCCGCACTTGGGTTGAGCACACACACGAACGATTGCGGCGCATACACGGGATGTGGCATCAGCCGGTCCAGGGCCGCGAAATCATCGTCGGCCCTCGCCGTCCTTTCCTCTCCGGGCGCATAGCCAAAGAGCGCACGAAACGTGTCTCTGCTCACGCCGATGTTGAGCCGAAACACATCAGGACGATTCAGGTTTGAGGAATCGTCAAAGTCGTCGTAGTCTTTCGTGACGATCGTGGCGAAAGGAAACTGGTGCTTCGGATCGAGGTCATGCCGGGGGTCATAGATGAAGAAGGTGTCGCCTGCCCCTGGGCCGTCGGTTGGCCTGAGGACCTCGATCCCCGTGAACGTGTCCGTAACGTATTGGATGATGGCGTCTTGGTCCATAAGCTCCTGCCAGATCACTACACGGCGTCGCTATGAGCCCCAATGCGTAGGCTCGGACCACTGAATGTACCACACTCCCGCAGTCCGCATGCAACAGCTACTCAGTTCGCCAGGTCTGCCTTCTCGGCAGCGATTCCAGTGATCCCCCCACCACCGTCGTATGGCCAGCGGGCAGCGCTGGATTGTTCGCGGCGGCGGCGATGATCTCGCCCATCTCCCCCGCCGTTGGCAGCTTACCGATCTCGCCGCGCCGCTCGCCCGCGAGTCCCGGCGCTTTACGCTCTAGCAGCTTCGGCGTAATCGTGCCCTCGATCAGATCGCCCGTCACCACGAGCAGCCGCACACCACGTGCCGCGAGCTCTTCCTGCCGAGCGCGCAATGCCATCTCCCCGGCATGCTTGGACTCCGCCACGCCGTCATACGCGGGTAGCTGGACCACCTGCCCAAATAGATGCGCCCAGTGGCTCGTCACGAAGACCACCGTGCTACCCCGCGGCATGAGCGACAGCGCGGCGTCCAGTGTCGCGAGCTGTGCGTCGCGGTTGATGCGAAAGGGATAGTTCGGATCGGCGAGCAGCGCCTCGCGCTCCAGCCCACCCGAGGCGTTGAGCGCCAGCACGTCCAGCCGTTCCGTCCACGCATGCAGTGCGGCAAACAGCGCGTCGAGCTGTTCGGGCACGGTGATATCACAGCCTAGCGCCAGGCCACGTACGCCATGTCGCCTTACTTCGGCAATCACCTCGTCCGCGCGCGCCGCCTTGTTGCGGTAGGTGATCGCCACATCATGGCCACGTGCCGCCAGCGCCACCGCCGTCGCTGCGCCGATGCCCCGCGAGCCGCCCGTCACCAATGCCGCGTGCCCAAGTCGCTCCCTCACCGTCTCCTCCAGTCCTGGCCCCAAGTATAGCACGCTTGTGTGCGCTCGGATGTTACTTCTTGCCACAGATTCGTGTGTAGTGAGTAGTGGCGGCAGAAACGCGCGCCGCGATGTATGCGAAAGCGAAAGCGAGAGATGAATGGCGCTTGTATGGCCGGGCAAGAGCTGCGTACGACGGGGCCGTTGGCGCCTTCTTGTGGTGTGTCTGGCGCTGGCTGCGGGACAACACACGCGCAAGGCTCGCCAGGAGCACGACACAAGCGCCGCTGCCGCCGTCGAGGCGAGCTTCGATGCGCTCTTCGCGGAATACGAGCGGCACGTCTTTGGGTATCTCTGGCGCATTACCGGCGATCAGCATCTCGCCTCGGATCTCTGCCAGGAGACGTTCCTGCGCGCCTGGCAAAACATGGAGAAGATCCGTACATATGAGTCGCCGCTGGGTTGGCTGTTGCGCGTAGCGACGAACTTGGCGCTCAACGCTCACCGCCGGCGCGACACCCGCGTGGGCGAGCCAGTGCGGCTGAGCGAGGAGCTATCGCCCGCGACAAGTGATCCGGCGTGGCATGTCACCGAGCGCGACGCGGTGCATCAGATACTGCTTTCCTTGTCGCCAAACATGCGGGCGGCGCTGGTGTTGCGCGAGGTCTACGGCCTCTCGTTCGCGGAAGTGGCGCACACCCTGGGCATCACGCATGCGGCGGCCAAGATGACACTGAGCCGGGCGCGCGAGCAATTTCGGCGGCGCTATCGCCAGGAGGAGGGACAGCCATGAGCGCGGATACGATTCCCGTCTGCGCCGAAGGCCAAACGGCGGCGTCACTCTCCGAGTGGCGCGACGGCGCGCTGAGTCCCGCTGAAGCCGAGCGCCTGCGACAGCACATAGAAAGCTGCGCGGCATGCCAGTCACGTCTCGCTGAGTACGACGCCATCGCGGACGGCTTGCGCGCGATCCACGTACCCGATCCCATTGGCGGCTATGGGCGCAATCCTCGTCTGTCGCCCGCGTCTGTCCGTCCGCGCTCACGCTTGCCACTGCCCTCACTGACCGCAACCCCGCGGCTGCGCCTCGCCGGGAGCCTTGGCGCAGTGGCGGCGGTGCTCCTTATCGCGCTGGCCTTTGCGCAGGTCTTCGCCGGCTTCTCCAGGGAACCGGGCGCGCGGCGTACACCAACCGCGACAGTCACTTTGAGCTCTACTCCCGTCGCGCTCCCGCCGCTCTCCTGGCAGGCGCTGCCGCCGCTGCCCGATGGAGTTGCCATCGGCGGCCTGCCGTATCTTCTGCCGTATTCTGAATCTGGCCCTTTGCTCTTTGGCGCTACTGAGATGACCGCGCCCAGCGACGGCGCCACTGCCTATGCCTGCGCGATGCAGCCGCCATACACCGGTGGATCGCCTCCCACGAAATCAGTGTTCTTCGCGACGCACGACACCGGGCAAACCTGGTCACCTGTCCTGACGATCCCTGTGGAGCACGGCGCCACCGCGTGCATTGTTACGGTGGATGCGCTGGACCCGGAAACAGTCGTCGCCTCGTCCGCGTTTGCACTCCGCACGATGGGGCCTTCGCCCAATACATCCGTGACGTACCTCAGCCAGGATGGTGGCATCCACTGGCAGCGTCTGCCTGGGGATCAGCTAATCTTGCAGCCCGCTACGCGGCAGGGCGTCACCTATGCGCTCCACGAAGTGCAGACTGGGACTTTTTCCAATGAGCCGGCAAACACTGATCTTGCGGTCAGTCGCGACGGAATGCAAAGTTGGACGCCCATTGACGGCCCCATCATGCGACAGAGCGGCGAAAAATACCTGCCGCAACGGTTCTGGCTCAACCCAGACAATGGCAATCTTTTGGTAGAGACGCTGGATCCCTCCAATAACGATGCGCCCACCCTCTGGCACAGCGAGGATTCCGGCACTCACTGGCAGCCCTTCGGGCAGCCGCCCGCGATGAGTAGCAGCATCAATTACCATTTCGTCGTTCAATCGCCAGCCGCCGGACAGTCCTGGTATGTCTGCCTTGCCGGGTATGATGCATCCGGGCAGGGGCAAAACATCCTCACCTGCACATCTGATAACGGCGCAGTGTGGACATCTCGCAGCGTCCTCAACCCGCCCTCCGCGCCACCCGCGAAAATGAAAGGCCCGGGAACCTCCATTGGTGCCGCCCTTGTCTTCGCCATTGGCGACGACAGCGCCGTGCTGGCTTTGGCGGCGCAGGGAGTCGCTTTGGATGGCTCGATCACCGGCTACACGCTCTTCCGGCTGCCACACGGGGCAAGTCAGTGGCAATCACTCGGCCCTGTGCCGGAGTTCAGCGTGCTGTATGTGCCTGCGCCTGGCAATGGCATCCTCTGGGCATTCCCCGCGCAGGGCATTCTATTGGATCCACACAACCGCGTGTTCACGGTGCCCTATCCGTGAGACTCAGAGCCTCACGCTAGCAGCGCGATCACCTCGTCCTGCGCTGGCACGCCCGTCACCTCGATACTGCCGGGCAGCAGTAGCACATCCACCTCCGTGCGCAAGCCCAATCCCTGCTCCGGCAGGTAAATACCCGGCTCCACGCTGGTGCAGGTGTTAGCCAGCAACGGCCGCGTGTCGTGCGTCTCCAGGTTATCCAGATGCGCGCCGTTGCCGTGGATGATCGTGCCGATGTTGTGGCCCGTCCGGTGGATGAAAGCGTCGCCGTAGCCCGCCGCCGCGATGACAGCCCGCACCGCATCATCAACGTCGCACCCCTCAACACGCTCGCCCGCCTCGAGACGCTCCCGTAGCAGCCGGATGCCCGTATCCCGCGCGTCCCGAATGATGTCGAAGAGCGTTGCGACCCGCTCCGGCACTCGCTCGCCCACAAACACCATCCACGTGTAATCCGCGAAGATCGCTCCCGATTCGGGCAGCTTCGCGCTGAAGTCCAGCAGCAGCAGATCACCCTTGCCCACGGGCGCCGCGCGCTCCGCCGTCGGCATATAGTGTGGATTGCCCGCGTTGCCATTCACCGCCGCCAGCGGCTCGTCATCTGCAGGCACAGCCAGCCCCTGCTCGCGCATCAGCCGCGCAAACTCGCGGCGCACATCGTACTCCGTGAGCGGCTTCTCCGCCTGCGCGCGCTCGCGCACCCACGCAAGGATGCCATCTCGCGCGTCGAGCAGCATTCGTCCCGCTCTCCGGTGCGACTCGATCTGCTCCGGTGACAGCACCGCCTCGAATCGTTGTGCGAAGTCCGCTGACGAGACGACCTCCGGCCCCAGCGACCGCACAAGCTCTACCATGCCTCCGTCCACCCGGTCACAATAGGGAATGCCATTCTTCGGCACATATTCCATCGCGACGCGACGCGCCCCCGCCACCATCGTGCCCAGATGTTCGCCGTACTGCTGCCACGACCGGTACACATACTGCCGCCCCGGCAGGCCGGCCAGCACATGCGACTCCACCGCGCTTACGAGCCGCGCTGGCTCGCCCCGCGCCGGCACATAGTAGCACCACCGCCGCGAGAAGAAAATATGCTCCGAAATGTCGAGTATCCGGTGCGCGATAGGATTCGACCGCCGAAAATCGTAGAACAGCCAGCCATCTACGCCAGCCTCGCGCAGCGCGGCTTGCAACGCATCGAGGTTCATCGCTTTAGCTCTCCAATCACATGCAAAACGGACGCCTTATCGCAGCCGTCCCCACAATCGCGCCAGATGGTCCGTGTTCAGCTCTACCACCGCGTCGCCCACCTCCGGCACATCGGCATAGACCGCGCGGCGCACGGCATCCGCCACACCACTCGCCCGCTGCACCGTCATCGCCGGGTCCACTTCAATGCTCAGCTCTACCAGCACATCGCTGCCGTGCGAACGACCCGTCGCCGCGCGCACTCCAAGCACCTCTGGCACCTCTGCCGCCGCCGCCCGCACGCGGGCCAGAAGCGCGGGATCCAGATTGTGATCCAGCAGCTCATGGCTCGCCGCGCCGCCGATTTGGATCGCCGTAAAGAGGATGAGCAGCGCAATCGCCACGCCCGCCGCCCCATCCCAACGAGGATGACCCAGACGCGCGCCAAGCACACCAATTATGACCGCAATCGAGCTCAGCACATCCGTCAGACTATCGCGTGCGTCCGCTAATACTGCCTGCGACGTCACCGTGCGCGCGATGCCGCCCTCTACGCGCGCGACAACCAGCTTCACCACCAGCGTCCCGATGGCGACCCACAGCGCCAGCGGCGTTGGCGCCGGTATGCCCACGATGAGCTTCTGCATCGAATCCCAGCCGAAAAACAAACCTGCCGCCGCCAGAAAAAATGACGAGCCGATGGCCGCCAGCACCTCGGCGCGGTCATGTCCATACGGGTGTGTCTCATCAGCGGGCCGGCGTGCATAGAACAGCGAGGCCAGCACCAATACATTATTCGCCACGTCCGCGCCGGAGTGGCCGGCATCCGCCAGCAGCGCAGCCGACCCCGACGCGAGGCCGCCAAGCACCTTGGCGACCACCAGCACCACATTCACGAGCAGCCCCAGCAGTGGCCCCCACACCGCACGTGCGAATCGCTCCGCGGCTGTGCTGCGCGGCGGAGTCACCATTGGATGAAGGATACCGGCATCCGCATCGTGCGGCATGGGCGTCTCATGGGTGCCGGGCGCGCTGCGGGGGTCCACCATCGTGCGCCGCCTCTCCTTCCATGCGCCAGCCAGTCTATGTGCTGTGCCCAAGACTCCAATCACCGTACCACCCGCGCGAGAAACCGCGCAAGTGTGGCTCCGCTCACATCTTCGGTGTAAATACACGCCCTCCCCAGGCGTCTGAAAGAATGGATACAATAGAGATATGCGTTGCTTCCTCACAAGCAGCCCGGCACGGGAGATGCAAATCTATGCTGTCGTCAAAGTCATTCAGCGGCACACATGCTATCTTCCCGCTCATGAAGTGCGTTCGTAGTCCACATTCATCTGGCATCACGAACCACTTCGCAACGTGTCTCGTATCTTATTGAGCAGGACCAATCTGTGTGTTTGTCACGCCATGTCACGTATATCATCACTATAAGTGGGAACTCGCGAACCTGAATTCGCGTCCTCCCTTTGGAAGTTGCCCGCCGGTACTGTTTCAAGGCAGTGGACAAATGCGCAAGCGGCGCACGTCTCGTTGACGAGCGCGGGCACGTCTGCCACAATGCCGTATTACTGGCGCCGCGGCGTTCAGTATCGGCCCTTTCGTCGAGGATCGACGTCCGGCAGGCGTTTGGCGATGCAGTTCTATTGTTGTAGAGGCACTGAGAAAGGAGCGCGGCCGTCCGGTAGCACTCTCAATCCTCTTTTGTGAGCGAGAACGCTTCTCGGTGCCGCAAAACCGCGTGAAGCTGGAAGAACATTCCCCAGTCTCCGTGAGCGATATCAGCATCGCTTCGGACCGGCTCTTGAAGAACGTCGAGCAGGTGATTGTCGGCAAACATGATGCCGTCCGCCTGACACTTATCGCCGTTCTCTGCCAGGGCCACGTGCTCATCGAAGACGTGCCTGGCGTCGGCAAGACGGTCCTCGCTAAATCCATCGCCCGCTCGATTGGATGCACCTTCAAGCGCATCCAGTTCACACCAGACCTCCTTCCCAGTGACGTCACCGGCGTCTCCATGTATAACCAACGCAGCGGCGAATTCGAGTTCCGCGCCGGCCCAATCATGAGTCAGTTCGTGCTGGCCGATGAGATCAACCGCGCCACCCCCAAGACACAATCCGCGCTGCTCGAAGCGATGGAAGAAGGCCAGGTCACAGTAGACGGGACGACACATCTGCTGCCACGGCCCTTCATTGTGCTGGCCACGCAGAACCCTATCGAATACGAGGGTACGTTTCCCCTTCCCGAAGCTCAGCTCGACCGCTTCATGATGAACATCAGTATGGGCTACCCCTCGCCCGCCGACGAGGTGATCATTCTCGATCGCCAGCAGCGCACCCACCCAATTGAGCTGCTTGAGCAAATCCTCAACGACAGTGACCTCACACGCATTCAGCAACAGGTGCGCGAGGTACGCGTCGAAAAAGATGTGCGCGAGTATATCGTCGCGCTGGTCGCCGCCACCCGGCAGCACCAGCAAGTCTACCTGGGCGCCAGCCCACGCGGCTCGCTCTCCCTCTTTCACGCCGCACAGGCGTTCGCCGCCCTCCGTGGCCGCGAATACGTAACCCCGGACGACGTCAAAGCCCTGGTGAAGCCATGCCTCAGTCATCGTCTCATCATCGCTCCCGCCGCCCGCGTACGTGGCGTTACGCCCACCGCTGTGCTGGACGAAGTGCTCGGTCTCGTACCGGTGCCTTTCGGACCGGGGTCGTTCAATGGAACCGGAAGGCGCTAACCCATGCGTGCCTGGCAACTCCTTGGCGCCTCGCTCATCCTGATGGTGCTCGCCTTCACCATCGGGTGGAAGCCCTTTTGGGTGCTCTCCTGGGCGCTGCTCGCTGCGTTGCTGCTCTCCATCTGGTGGAACTCCATGAGCACGCGGGGCCTCACCTTCTCGCGCTCCGCCCTTGGCGGCCGCGCCCAGGTCGGTGAGCGCATCGAGGAGCGATTGGCGCTCGAAAACCATTCTGTCGTACCCAAGCTCTGGGTGCAGGTCTCCGATGGCTCCACGCTTCCCGGCCACCATGCCGGCTACGTCTCCAGCGTCGGTCCGCATCAGCGTATCGCCTGGCGCGCCAAAACAGTCTGTCGCCGTCGCGGGCGATACACTCTCGGCCCCGTCATCGCCACCACCGGCGACCCCCTCGGTCTCTTTCGCCGCGACCTGCCTCTGGCGCCGGAGCACCAGCTTATCGTCCTACCACCTGTCCTACCGCTGTCCACTTTCGATCTCTACCCAGGTATCATGCCAGGCCGGGGGCGCGGCTCGCAGCGCTCACTCCAGACCACCACCAATGTCGTCACCGTTCGTAATTACGTCCCTGGCGATGGCCTGACACGCATTCACTGGCCCACCACGGCGCGCCTGGGTGAGCTGATGGTCAAAGAGTTCGACCTCGACCCGACAATTGATGTGGTCATTCTCCTCGATCTCGATCTCGATGCCCAGGCCGGAGAAGGAGATAGCTCCACCGAAGAATACGGCGTCACCATCGCCGCCAGCATCTCATCCTACCTCTTGCGCCAGCAAGAGCTTTCCGTTGGTATGTCGGTCAGCGGCTCGTACGAAGCAACCCTCCCACTGGATCGTGGGGAACGTCAGCTCGACCGCATCCTTGAGCTGCTCGCCGTCGTCCATCCCACAACCGCGGTACCACTCGCGCAGGCGCTCACCATCGAAGAGTCTCGCCTGGCTCGCAACACAGTGCTCGTAATGATCACTCCTTCCACCGATCTCGATTGGCCGGAAGCCCTGCACCATCTGCAACGACGCGGCGTTCGTCCCCTCGTCATCTTGTTAGACCCCAACACCTTCGAACAGGAGATTGGCGGTAATTCGCGCTCAGTAGATGCCCTGGTCGCCCACGGTGTACCCGTCATTCCCGTCAAGCGAGGTGACCCCCTCGTCCACGTGCTGGAGCAAGGCTCGCGCTAGCCGCTTACCCGGCTGGCGCTTCCGCCGAGAATGGAGCAGGAAGCGTATGCAAGCGACGAAAACTCTCGTGCGGCCGTCCGTCCAACCGGACGAGCCTGCCCGGCCCTGGTTGCGGCTCCTACCAGAGGACGGCATTCTGACGATCTTGCTGTTGGTCATCGTGGTCTTCACCACCATCGCCAGCATCCAGAGCGTCACGCCGCCCTGGGCGCCCGGCCTGGATGTGCTCACCGGCACGACCGCGCTTGGCCTGCTCCTCGGTTACCTCACCGTCCAGCAAGGCCGGTTGCCAGGCACACTCACTCAATTCGTCGCAATGGCGGTAGGCATCTTCTTCGCGTTCCACCAGACCGCCGTCGCTGTCGTAGACTCCGACTCCGGTGCCCTCTGGACCCGCACCGCCGAGTGGTTTCACCGCGCTATCTTGCTCCACCAAAGCAGCGACGACAACGCTGTCTTCCTTCTCTTCCTGGCCATCCTCAGCTTTCTCCTGGCGTTTATCAGCATCTGGCTCGTGATTCACACCCGCCGTCCGTGGCTTGCGGCGCTGGCTAATGGCGTGGTTCTGCTCATCAACCTCAACTGGTCCACCGAGGACAAAACCATCTTCTTCCTGGTGATCTACCTGCTCGCCACCCTCTTGCTACTCGTTCGCTTCACGCTCGCCGAGAATATGCGCCAGTGGCGTGCGCGTGGGCTGCGCTTCTCGCCGGATTTGAGCTGGGATTTCATGCAAGCGGGCTCAATATTCGCGGTGATCGTCCTATTGCTAGCCTATCTGCTGCCCTCATGGCCGGCTAATTCCGCGCTAACCGATTGGTGGAATAGCCCCACGAATCCGTGGAGCGCCGTACAACAGCGCTTCGAAGAGATTTTCAATGGCGTGCAGGGTAAGGGGCCGGGGGTTATCAACTTCTTCGGCGGCGATTTGCAGCTTACCGGTACCGTCAACCTGCCGACCACAGTCATCTTGCGCTACACCGTACCGCCGAACGCGGGCAATGACAGTACGCAGTACCTGGTCACGCGCACCCTCAACGTATATAACGGCCAGAATGCTTGGACCAGCTCGCAAACACAAATCCACACGTTCGGCCCAGGCGAAACCGAGCCGCCCACTACAGAGTCCGCGCACCTGAACACCTACGACCTCACCATCGCCACCCCACAGTCCGGTTCACCACTGTTCGCGCCTGGTGACGAGGCAGCGTCGTTTAATGTTCCCTCGCAGGCATTCCAGGACGTAGCCACCGGCAACGGTGTCGCCTGGATATCACCCAATCCCTTGGGACCTGGTGACCACTATCAGACCAGTGGCTACGTCTCAAACGCCACCAAGGATCAGCTTCGCTCCGTGCCCTATCCATCAGCTTTGTCCGTGGACCAGCGGGCGGCACTCTTCCCGGATAGCGTCCTGGCGGAATACCTCAATAATACCCCGCAGGTCCCGCAAGATGTGGTGAATCTGACCCAGCAAATCGTCACAAATCAGAAGGCGACGACGATGTACGACGCCGCCGAAGCCATCGAGGCATATCTGCGCAACTTCACCTACACGCTCTCCATCCAGAGTCCACCTCCCGGTGAAGACGCCATCTCGTGGTTTCTGAAACAGAAGCAAGGTTTTTGCACCTACTTTGCCACGACAATGGCGATCATGGGGCGCGTGCTCGGAATGCCCACACGTATCGCTTTGGGCTTCTCCAGTGGCAAGTACGACTCGACCACCAATTCCTTCGTCGTCCGGGGCACGCAGGCCCATGTCTGGCCGCAGATCTACTTCGGCAGTTATGGTTGGATCAACTTCGAGCCAACATCCTCGTTTGATCCGTTCGCTCGTGCCACCAATAGCGGCGCAGCCGGCGGTTCACAGCCGACCGTCAACCCCAACGGCTCGGGCGCAACACCAGGGGGAACCCCACACATCAAGAACATTAATGATCCCAACGGCGGCTCCTCTCCGACCAGTCCGAACCAGGCCAATCCCGTACTGGTGGATGCCGGCCTGACCGCCAGCCTCGTCATAGTCTTGCTGCTGCTTTTCGCGCTCTTTCTCTCGATCTGGTGGCGACTGATCTTCCGTGGCCTCTCGCCCGTCACCGCCGCCTTCGCGCGCATCGCCCGGCTTGGCACGTGGGCAGGCGCCCCACCCCGCCGTTCAGAGACACCGGACGAGTATGCCGAGCACCTGGCGCTGGTCATTCCGAGCCAGCGGCCCGCCCTGATGCGACTCAGCGCGCTCTACTCGCGCGAGCGATATGGGGGCGGAACACCCGAAGAGACAGCCCGCGAAGCTCCCCGGCTCTACGACGCGGTGCGCCGCTCCGTTTCGACGGTCATCGTGCGGCGCCTGCGCCCCACGCCGGGAGGTCTCTTCGGTTGGACCCGGCGGTCATTCCGCCGCCACCGCCAAGACAATTGACCGCGGCGTCGCTGCGCAAAATGGGGGTACGGGTCACTGCGCCCCCGTTTTCCGCCTGGAGCTTGTAGATGGACCAACCCAGAGGAAAGGCGTACCTCGCCCACCGCGCTTCCCAGTATGGGCGGCGCGAGCGAAGGCGCTGGCTAGAGAGCAGATGGAATGCTGATGTCCGGTGATATCACCTGCGCCCAGTGTGGGTGGCGCAACGAATCCACCGCCCGCATGTGCGGCGGTTGCGGCCAGCCGTTGCGGCTCTCGTCCGCGACTCAAACCACCAGGGCGGTCCCCGCCGGCTTCTCGATGCCCGGAGACGCAACGGTACCTTCAGGAAGCCAGGCGGCCGCCACGAGCGCCTATGCACCACCCGCCGCTTTACCCAGCTATAATGCCGCGCCTTCGATTTGGCCAGGAGTCGCGCCAGCCGGTTCGTACCCCTCCGGCAGTCCTGCCACGAGAAGAAATCCGTGGCGTGTGCCTGCGATTGTCTTCATCGTTCTCTGCCTACTACTCGCCGCCACGCTCGGTGCCTGGGCGCTGATCGTGCGTCCCGCCATCCACAACACCGTAGATGGCAAGTTGCGTAACGTGCTGGATACCGCCATTGAGCGCGTGGCGCCATCCAGCGTCATCATCCCGCCGGGCGAGCGCATCACGATCTCGCTCCCCGCTGCCACCCTCAATACCGACATCCAAAACGAGCTGGGCGACTTACCTGTCAGGAATGTACAGATTCACTTTCGCGGCGACGGCAACATCCACGCCAGCTACACATTTCTGGATCGCAACGGCGCCATCAGCACACAGCTTGTCCCGCTCGCGAACGGTCGTGTCCAGGCCCAGAGCACCGTCGTCACCGGTCTGCTCAAGCTCGTCGAGAATGCCGACGACCTGACTGCCGCCTTCAACGAAGCCCTGAATCGTCTCCCACCGCAGTACCAAGTCACTCAGCTCACCACCGCCAACGATACCCTCTATATCTCGGTGACAACTCTCCCGGATACATCCGGGAGCTTCTAGGCCGAAGCCAGCGCGTGTTGCCCCACGCGCAAAATGTTCCGACTGGCGTTGAGATCGCGGTCTAGCACGACCCCACAACAGGGACAGGTGTAGACGCGATCTGAGAGAGGCATCGTCTGCCGATGGCCACACTGCGAGCAATCCTGCGACGTGTACGCTGGGTTCACCGCGACAAACGTTCGACCGGCCCACGCTGCCTTGTACGAAAGCAGATCGGCGAACTGACTCCAGGCGGCGTCATGGATACTCTTGGCCAGACAATGGTGATGCACCATGCGGTTGACCGACAAGTCCTCAACCGCGATCAGATCAAAGGCGTTGACGATGCGGCGGCTCTGCTGGTGGGTGAAGTCGCTGCGACGCCAGGCAGTGCGCTCATACACGCGTGCCACGACTGTGCGCCGCTCCGCACGTGCGGGCGTGCCCTTCTCTTTCTTGGCGAGACGGCGCTGTGCCTTGGCGAGCGCCTGCTCTTCCTGGCGAAAGAAGCGGGGATTGACAATCGCCTGCCCCGCTTCCCCTGCTTCCCCTGCTTGCCCGGTGCTGAGCATAGCGAAGGTCTTGAGCCCCACGTCAATGCCCACCTGTTGGCCCGTCTCAGGCAGTGGGGACGGCTCGGCACACTCGCACGAAAACGCCACATACCACTTGCCCGTGCGACTGCGGCGGATAGTCGCCGTTTTGGGCGTGCCTTCCAGGGGCCGATGGTAGACCAGCTTGATGTGGCCCACGTTCATGACGTGCACGCGTTGGGTCCCCGCTTCCAGCTTGCAGCCGACCGGCACCTGGGGGAAGGTGATGCTGTCGTAGCGCCCTTTGCCGCGAAAGCGCGGATAGCCCGGCGCTTCACCGGCCTTGCAGCGGCGGAAGAACGCCTTGAAGGCCAGATCAATGCGCACCGCGACATTCTGCAAGACCTGCGACTGTACGCCCGCCAACGCGGGCCGCTCCGCCTTGAGGGCGGGCAGTGTG
>DATGEP010000382.1:0-10647 GCA_035310125.1 Ktedonobacterales bacterium | reverse complement strand
CGAGCGCACATTCTGGGGCGGCGCGGACCGGCGCGACTCGGTGTGCGACCATGATGAGCTGATCGCGGCGTTCGCGGCGCGCGATGGCGAAGCGGCGCACGCGATTATTTTGCGTAACTGGCAGCGTGGGTTAGGGTGGATTAATCCTGAGCGCGCGGATGACAGCAACTAGAGAGGCGGGCAGCGCATGCGCGCGCGGGAGTATGGGGTGCTGTTCGCCTTGGCGTTGATCTGGGGCGCGTCATTCTTCTTCATCAAGGTGGCAGTGGCGGAGATTTCTCCGGCGACGACGGTCACGTTACGACTTGCCTTCTCCGTGCTGACACTCCTGCTCATTGTAGCGGTCCGGCCGGAGCTAATGGCGGGCTGGCGGCGATACTGGAAGCTGGGCCTGGTGGTCGGCATCATCAACAACCTCATTCCGTTCGTGCTGGTTTCGTGGGGAGAGACAGTCATCGCGAGCGGCGTAGCCTCAATTCTCAATGCTACGACACCGCTCTTTACCGTGCTCATCGCGAACTGGCTCCCCGGCACGAGTCGCGAGACTCTGACGCCGCGACGGGGCGGGGGAGTGCTGCTCGGCTTCATAGGAGTAGGTGTGCTGGTGGGGCCGGCGGCGCTGAATCTTGGCGGGGGCGGGATTGCGCACACGCTGGGCGAGCTGGCGGTGCTGGTCGCGGCGGCGGCATACGGCGTGGGGGCGATCTTGAGCCGGCGCTTCGGCGGCGCGGCCACATTGGTGGCGCCGCTCTCGTGCCAGCTCACGGCGTTGGTATTGATACTGCCAGTGGCGCTGGTCTGGTCGCCGCCGACGAAGCTGCCATCGCCGGGGGCTATCGGCGCGGTGGCGGTGCTGGGCATCCTGGGCACGGCACTGGCGTACCTGCTGTATTTCTGGCTGATTCACCACGTCGGCGCCACGCGTACCTCGCTGGTGACGTATCTGCTGCCCTGCACGGCGCTGGTCTGGGGCGCATTGCTACTACACGAACATATCTCATGGAACGCGCTGGCTGGTCTGCTGCTCGTGTTACTGGGCACGATGCTCACAAACGGCGCATTCAATGGGAAGATGCGACGGAAGGCCCTGCCCGCGGGCATGGCGGCCAGCACAGGAAGGTATTAGCCGGTATGGCACGTTCTATCACTCTTGCGGAGGCGCGAACAGACGCGGTACCGGCAACACGGCTCTCTGTCTATCTCATGCTAGCGCTGGGAATTGTCTGCATCTCGCTCTCGGCGATCTTTACGAAACAGGCGGGCGTGCCGGGTACGGTGTCGGCATTCTATCGCATCGCCATCGCGGAGGTGGCGCTGACGCTGCCGTTCGCGCGGGCAATGGCTCGTGGCCGGGTGGTGCGCGACCGGCGGGTATGGCTGCTGGCGCTCGGCGCTGGCGTCTTTTTCGCGCTGGATCTGGGTCTGTGGAACACATCGTTACTTCTGACATCGGCGGCGAACGCGACACTGCTCGGCAATGATGCGCCAATTGTGGTGGGCCTTGGCGCGCTGATTCTCTTTCGAGAGCGGCTGGTTGGTCTGTACTGGGTTGGGCTGGCGGTGGCACTGGCCGGAATGGGCATCATCGTTGGTAAGGATTTGCTCGTGCATTCGCAGCTCGGCGGTGGCGATCTGCTGGCGATGTCGGCGGGTATCGCATATGCTGGATATCTGCTGGCGACGCAGAAAATTCGCGCGAAGATGGACACGCTCTCGTCGCTCTTCATTCCGAGCATGGCAGGGATGATCATTCTGTTGGGCTTCAACCTCGCGCAACACCGGTCGTTGTGGGGCTTTTCGGCGCATACGTATCTGGTGCTGCTGGCGCTGGGTCTCATCTCGCAGCTCGTGGGCTGGCTCGCCATCAACTTCGCGCTTGGGCATCTGAAGGCATCCACCGTCTCGGCAACATTGCTCAGTCAACCAGTGCTGACGGCGCTCTTCGCGGTACCGATGCTCGGCGAGCAGGTGACTGGCAATCAAATTCTCGGCGGCGCGGTTGCGCTGGCGGGGATCTTTCTGGTGAATCGCAGCGCGGCGAGAGGGTGAGCTCAGGTCCGGGTACTCTACAGGCATGCTGTGTCACGTTGCATGTGGGCGCGCAATGTAGAGTGTGGTCACGACGAGGAGCGGCACAGCATGGGATCGGCACGGAATGTGGCGTCCGGAATGGATGAGGCCGGGCTGCGACCGGCCTCCCTCTGGCGAAATCCGAGCTTTCTGTTGCTCTGGAGCGGGCAGGCGGTTTCTTCAATCGGGACGCAGCTCTCACAGCTCGCGTATCCGCTGTTAGTGCTGGCGCTGACACACTCCCCGGCGGCGGCTGGCTTCATTGGCGCGGTGCGCGTCGTCCCATACATGATACTCTCCCTGCCGGCGGGCGCGTTGGTGGATCGCTGGAATCGCAAACGGGTGATGATTTTCTGCGATATGGGCCGGGTGCTGGCGCTGGGGAGTGTTCCGGTGGCGGCCGTGTTGGGGCGCTTGAGTGTGGCGCAGCTGTACACGGTGTCGCTGGTGGAGGGAACGCTCTACGTCTTTTTCAGTCTGGCGGAGACGGCGGCGCTGACTCGTGTGGTTCCCAGAGAGCAGCTTCCGGCGGCGACGGCTCGCAACGAGACGATGCTGAGCACGGCATTCACACTTGGACCAATGCTCAGCGGCGCGATCTATAGCGCTGGGCGCATGCTGCCTTTTCTAGCGGACGCCGTCTCGTATAGCGTTTCGGTGGTCATGCTGCTATTCATCCGGGCAGAGTTCCAGACCGAGCGCGCGGTGGCACGGACAGGTGGATTGGTGGCGGAGATTCGCGAAGGGGTCCAGTGGCTCTGGCACCAGCGGCTGTTGCGTTTCCTCGCGGTGTTAAGCGGCGGGGGATTGCTTGTCGAGAACGGTTACATCCTGGTCGTGATCGTGCTGCTGCAAAGCGGGCGCGGCTCACCGTTTCCAGCGTCCGTGACGACGGGGCTCGTGCTTGGTGTGGGCGGGGCAGGCAGTATTATTGGATCGCTGCTGACGGAGCCGCTTTCCGCGCGCTTCACATTCCGGCAGATTACATTGGGCGTCCACTGGGGCCTGACGCTGCTGCTGCCGCTGTATGCCCTGACGTCGAATCCGGTGGCGCTCGGACTTATAATGGCGGTGGCATTCGGCATTACGCCCATATTCGGCGTGACAGCGTACAGCTACCGGCTCTCGTTGATTCCCGATGAGCTGCAGGGACGGGTGAACAGTGTGTTTCGGCTGGTGCTTTATGCCGGCCAGCCAATCGGCCTCTCGCTCACCGGGATTCTGTTGCAGGCGCTCGCGCCCGTGCGGACGGTAATGGTGCTAACGGCGATACTCTTGGTGCTTGCCCTGGCGGCGACGGTCAATGCGGATCTGCGTCAGGGCCGTCCGTAGTGTGACACGTCACATTGACAGGAGGGCGGGCCGCTCGCCAGAATGAAGAGGAAAGGGCATTTCTCGCGTTGGGCACTCAGCGCGGCGGCGACAGGGGTTGGTAGGATGGAGACATTTGGCTACAGCATGTATCGCTGCGATGCGGAAGGATGCAGGAGTAACGGCACGAACCAGTGCATCAGCTGCTCGCGGCACTTCTGCGACCGGCACATGCTCCAGACACGGCTGGAAGGCACCCACATCGGAGCGATCATGGTCGAGGCCTGCGCGACGTGCACGGACCGTGCGGTGGACCTCTATACACGGCAGGGGGCCTACGTATCGAGCTGGCGGCGCAAGGCTGCGGGAACGCGGCAGTCGTGATGCGCCGTGACGCGCTTGGACGCCGGGAAAGACGAGTGGTCAGTCTCATCAGGTGTAGCGTGCTGGTAGGGCCTGCATTCCTGTCGGCCCGCGGGCAGGAATGCCCGCGCCACCGCACCATCACCGCAGTCTAACCACGAGCGCGGATCCGGCCTGGCGGGTGGCGGGATGGGCAGCCTGTTCGGTCCGCGCCCGCATCGAGCGTACGGGATTGATCAGGACATGCGGACTCAGCGACTGCGGAAACGTCGCCGCACTATGTGGCAACCATGCATGCCAGAACAAAGCAGGCGCATCAAACAGGAAGGGACGCGAAGGAGATACATGGCGGATGAGCTCGAGATGCTGCGCATACATGTGGAGGCGGTCTGGGGCGTGCGGCTGCCCGCGCTGGACGCCGGCGATGTCACGGTAGCTCTGGAGAGTGTGGCGCCTCCCTGGTCGCTCTACATGGGTACGCTTGCCAGCGGACTGGTACGCATCTGGAGGCGGGATGTGGCGGCTCACGAGCGCGCGGGGTTGGTAAAACGGGCGCTCGCGGCATTGGCACCGCCGGCGGAGACGCCTAATAGCGAGGATGCCGGTCGCGAGGTGGCGCTGCGCCGCGTGGAAGCATCACAAATAAATGTCACACTGGCGAGTCGCCTCGCGCGGCGGCTCACGATAGCCGACACCGAGCTGCTGGATGAATTCGAGGAGAATAGCGCCTCATATTACCTCGCGCCTGAGCGGGCACCAGTATTCGGCGTCGTGGAGCAGGGGCGGCTGGTGAGTGTGGCCCACAGCTCGCGCCGCACGGCGGAGGCATGCGAGCTGGGAGTGGAGACGGCGCCCGACGCGCGCACGCGCGGCTACGCGCTGGCGGTGACGGTGCTCTGGGCCGAGGCGGTCGCGGCGGAGGGCATCGAGCCGATCTACAGCGCGCTCGCGGAGAACACAGCATCGCTGGCGCTGGCGCACGCGGCGGGGTATCGCCCGTTCGTGCGGAGTGTGTATCTCAGGTCAGCTCGTCCGCCAGCGCGCGGAGAAATAACTCCACGTCGGTGACGAGACCCATCGCCTGGCCGGTGCCGCGATCGGCGAGCTTGGTGACGACGGCGGGGCTGATGTCCACGACCACGCAGCGGACGGCGGCGGGCAGCATATTGCCGGTGGCGATGGCGTGGAGCATGGAGGCAGCCATAACGGCGACCTCAACGCCGGGGATGGCGCGCCGCATGGCACCCTGCGCCGCCATCGCATCGGTGATGACACCAGGCATGGGGCCGTCGTCGCGGATGGAGCCAGCCAGCACCATCTCGATATCATGCTCTAGCGCCGCCGCCACGATGCCGTCGCCGAGCAGCCCGCGTGCGCGCGCCGCTTCGAGCGAGCCGGCGGCGCGAACAGCATTGATCGCGCGCAGATGATTGCGATGACCGTGCTCGACTGCTATGCCAGTCTTCTGGTCAATGCCGAGCGAGGTGCCGAACATGGCCGCCTCCACATCATGGGCGATGATGGCGTTGCCGCCGAAGATGACCTGGATGTAGCCTCGGCGGATCAGCGCGGCGACGTGCATGCGCGCGGCGGTGTGGACGACAGCGGGACCGAGCACGAACAGGACTTTGCCGCCGTGGGCGCGAGCCTCGCGCATGGCGTTGGCCACATCGTGAATGGCGAGGACCTTGGCGCGCTCGGAAGATACGGGGCTTTGCATGAAGCCGAATATCTCGCGCTGGCGGGCGCGCTCCAACGGCTCGACGCGCACGCCCGCGTGTCCCACCACCACCTCGTCGCCGATGCGCGCCTCGTGCATCGGGCAGGCGAACACACGTCCGGCCGCGCGGTCCAGCCGGATCGCCACATCCATCTCGATATTCTCGACAAGGAGCCACTGGCCATCTACGCGCACATGAGTGGGCAGATTGGTGGTGGAGTAGAAAGCATCGGGAAGCACGCCGGGCTGGGTGACGCGCTCGGTGCGAGCATCATGCGCGGTGGCGGGGGCGGCGCCGATCTGTTGTAACGTTTCCATGAGCTCGTCTAGCTGCTCGTTCGAGCTCGCTATGACCTCGATGCGCGCATAGCTTGTCTCGCTCTCGCTCTGGCCGATGCGCATGTCGCGCACGACGAAGCGCGCACCGGCGTCCTCGATGGCGCCCCAAACACGTGGCAGAATATACGAGTCTATGATGTGGCCGCGTAGCTCGATCTCGGCGCTTGGCATGGATGGCTCCCGCTTCTCGATAAGGAGGCTGTCTCACATGTAGTATTATCCACGAAGAAAAGACAAGCACCAGCGCTGCCCGCGAAAGATCGCGGTATTGTTTCACTGGTAGCAGGCGGGGCCCGGCTCCGTGGCTTTTTGAGTGTATCAGAATCGCGGCATTTTCGGCTATTCCCCCGTTGGAGTGTTGTGGGTCATCGAGGGGCCACGGTGCGGCCGCGGGCGGGGCCAGCGTGACCCGCTCTGGGCGCACGCTGACCCCGGCAGCAACGTTACACGTGTGATGGCTCGGCAAGCTCGCTGATATCGCCGCGGCTATCCAGTGTGTCGCTGGCAGCGACGATCAGAGGGCCTTGGGTCTCGCTCAGCCCGATGCGCCGCCACACCAGACGCAAGGGAGCCGGCGCCCACCAGTTCCACTGGCCCAGCAGCCGCATCGTTGCGGGCACTAGTAGACCCCGAACCAGGGTCGCGTCCATAATCACCGCGATGGCCAGACCGACACCAATCTGCTGGATGAAGATAATCCGCGAGGTGCTAAACGCCGCCAACACCACTGCCAGCAGGAGGGCCGCGCTACTAATCAACCAGCCGGTCCGCTGCATACCCGAGGCAACTGCCGCGCGATTGTTGCCGGTGGCGTCGAACTGCTCTTTGATGCGGCTGAGCAGGAAGACCTCGTAGTCCATCGAGAGTCCGAAAGCCAGGGCGAAGATCAGGATGGTTTGGGTACCGTCAATGCTGCCGTTGGATTGGAAGCCCAGTACTTGCTCGAAGTGACCATCCTGGAAGATCCAGACCAGGGCGCCAAAGGTAGCCGAGAGCGAGAGGGTGTTGAGGGCAATCGCCTTCAGCGGCATAACCACTGAGCCGGTCATCAGGAAAAGCAGCACGAAGATCGCCAGCGCGACCACCAGCAAGGCATCGGGTAGCGTCGCGCGCAGGTTACTGAACAGGTCCATCTGGGAGGCGGTCTGCCCAGTCACCAGCGTCTGGAAGTCATCGGGAGCAGTTAGTGCGCGAATCTGCCGGATGGTTTGCTCGGTCGCGGGGGAGAATTCCGCCGATTGCAGCTCGACGACGACCTTGGTGGCATCGCCATGCGCCAGCCCAGCAGCGACCGCGGCCAACTGTGGGTTCTGGCCTGGCTGCGCGTAGAGGTGCTGGTAGTCAGCCAGGCTCAGGGCAGGATCTACAGTGACCAGGCTCTGCACCTCGATCACGTTGGGCATAGATTGGATGTGCGCGACGTAGCTCTCCAAATGTGCCAGATTGTCGGGTGCGAGGGAATCGCCGGACGTGCGGATGGCGATTACGATTTCTGAGGCTCCCTGGTGCGCGAAGTCCTGGGAGAGCCGCTCAGAGACGACGCGCGCCTCCTGGCCCACGGGAAGCACGCGCACATCGGGGGTGGAGAAGGCGGCATGCAGGAAGGGTAGTCCAAGCGTGACCAGCACGCCCAGCGCCAACACCGCCACTGGCACGGGGAAACGCATGACGAATTGGGAGAGGTGATACCAGGCGCCACGCGCGTCGCTGGCCCGTCCGGTTGGGGAGGAGCGGCGGAACAGGCGTCGCAAGGAGAGGGCGTTGACACGGCGGCCGAGCACCGCAAGCAGCGCTGGCAGGATGGTCAGGGCAGCCAGCATGGCCACCAGGACCGCTCCAATGGCACCCAGGCCCATGCTGCGCAGGAAGCCTTCGGGGAAAAGGAGCAGGCCCAGTAGACTTACGCTGACGGTCAGGCCAGAGAAAAGGATGGTACGCCCGGCGGTTGAGAGAGTGCGCTCCAGCGCACGACGACTGTCTCCGCCACTGGCGACAAGCTCCTCGCGGAAGCGAGTGACGATGAAGAGAGAATAGTCTATGGCCAGCCCCAGGCCGAGCACCGTCACCACATTGATGGCGAAGACCGAGATATCGGTGACCCCCGTGAGCAGGCGCAGGAAAGCGAACGCGCCCAGGATGGCGACGCCACCGATGATGAGTGGCACACTCGCGGCCGCCAGACCGGCGAAGACGAGAATGAGCAGGACACCGACTACCGGGAACGTAATCATCTCGGCGTGCTCCAGATCGGCGCTCACCTGCGCATTGATGGCGGTATTGACGGCCAGGGTGCCACCGACGCTGACGGTGAGCGTGGCCGACGGCGCCGTAATGAGCGGCAACAGGGCCTTGTACTGTTGCGCTTTGACGGCCTGATTAGTGGATGCCAGCTGCACGAGGGCGAAGGTTTCGTGGCCGTCACGCGAGAGAAAGCGAGCGCTGCGCGTGGAGTAATAGGAGGTGATCGAGGCTACCTCCGGCCGAGCCTGGAGAGGGTCGAGCACCTGGGCCGCAGCGTTGGCGAAGGCGGGGTCAGTGGCGTTGAGGGTATCGCTGTGCAACAGGATGACAATATCGGTCGTTGAGCCGCCAAGCTGGCGGTCGAGAAGCGCCTCTGCCTGGGCGGACTGGCTATTGGGGTCCTCGAAGCCTCCAGCTTTCAGCGAGCCAAAGAGGCCGGTACCGAAGAGCGCGGCGGCGAACACGACGCCTAATCCGGCCAGAAGCACAAACCAGCGAGCGCGATGGAGCGCTCGGCCGAGGGTTGCCAGCATGGGAATGCACCTTTCTGAACGAGTCTGTCTGAATGAGCTTCATTCACTAGCTGTGAAAAACAAGCGACAACCAGTAGAGCGCGCTCGTGGCGCATGGCACGTGAGCCGAACCTCGCGCAGCGGAGACGCCAGGGCGGAAGACAGCCCGAATGGGTCGCACGTCACCCCTGTTTCCTGTGGTAGTCGTTGTTGTCACAATTGGTCCTCGCTACGAGTGAGCATGTGAATGAGCTTCATTCACTAATGGATACACGTCACGCACTGCTGGATACAGATTACAGGTTTCGGATGTACGAAGAGCCCGGCACGAAATTATGGGTTACTGCCCGTTGGCTTGCGCCACAGGACGCTCACTTCCCTCCGCCGTGAGGGGTGGACCGAAGAACAGCCGCTCGATAAGCTCGATAACCCCTTCGCGGTAGAAGTCCTCGCGCTCGCCGTGCTCGAATGCAAAGCATTGCTGGAGGGTGGCACTCACGAGATCATTGAGCAGCTCGGCGTACGTCGCCGTCGGAAATGGCGGCAACTGTCCTTGGGCGATCAGCCATTGAAAGTAGACATCCAGGGCATCCGCAATCTCCTGTTTGGCCATGCGCAGACGTAGGGTTTCATCGGGCGATTGCGCTTCGACCTGGTAGTACACCATGAAACGCATGTTCTTACGGCTGCTGCGGAACGACTCTTCGATAATCGCCCGTGGAACCTGCCGAACTGGGAGGGCAAGGATAGCGGGCGATTGGATCACGCGCGCGATTTCGGCGTTGAGTGCCAGGCAGACGTCAATCAGGATGTCGTGTTTGTTCGCAAAGTAGAGATACACGGTGCCCACTGCTACGCTCGCAGCCTGCGCGATCTGCGCGATGGTGGTGTCATCGTAGCCGTGGACGGCGAAGAGTTCGCGCGCCGCATACAGAATAGATTGTCGTTTGTCGAGCGTGTCATGCCGTGCCGGATCTGGCATCGTGTCGCCTCTTTGCGATGAATGACGTTCATTCAATACGATACCACATATGCGGTGCGTGTCAAGGGGGAAAGGGACGCAGGGATTTTCATGCTGTGGTGGAAAATGCGGGGTGGACAATGCGGCAAGAACACGACACAGGGCGTTATCAGGCACCAGGCGGGTCACTATGCTCGGCGTTAGCGCACCTGACGGATGTGTGGCGCGGCCAGCCAGGGCGGGGTATCGGCACCGGCTGGCGGAAAGAGGTCTGAGTGGTGTGCGTACGCTTGTCTAGCTGCCGCGGTGTACCCGCATGCCGCGCTCTCCTGGCTCGGCATCCCTCTAGCATGAAAAGACTCTGGACGCACTCAATCTGACGCTTGCAACGGCGCCAGTTGCGTGCTACACTTCTCATTGCGCTCACGCGGCGCGACGGGCCTCTAGCTCAATTGGCAGAGCAGCTGACTCTTAATCAGCGGGTTCAGGGTTCGAGTCCCTGGGGGCTCACCACCACAAAGCTTGATTTCAAGCCCAGTTCCGAAGGCCACATCCCATCCGGGATGTGGCCTTTCCGTGTGTTGACAGCCAAGAGAGTGCAACGGATGGGGTTGATGCAGGTCGCGGTGCAGGTCAGAGGGTAGCAGTAGCAGGAGCGGTAGCGGTGAGGGCCGCGTTCATGCGTCGAGCGGCGTCCTGCTGCAGGACCGGGAGCACGTGGGCATAGGTATTCATCGTGAGACTGATCTGGCTATGGCCCAAGGTCTCCATGATGGTGCGCGGATCCACTCCCTGCGCGAGCAGCAGCGTCGCACACGTATGGCGCAGGTCATAGAATCGCTTGTGCGGCAGACCGGCCCTGACGAGCAGCCGCTGGTAGGAACGGAAGACATTGCGCGCGATCAACGGCTTGCCATGCATGGTCACAAAGACCAGCCCGTGCTCTTGCCACTCCTCTCCAGCTACCAAACGCTCCTCCAACTGGCGTGTGTGGTGGGTTCGCAACGCGGCGCTGTCAAGGGAATCGAACACGAGGTTGCAGACGTTGAGCACGAGCTTGCAGGCGCTAAGCGCTAGGCGCTAGGAGCAAGCTTCCTACACCGTACGCCCCACGCTCGCTGCGGCGCCAA
>DATGEP010000381.1:0-10653 GCA_035310125.1 Ktedonobacterales bacterium | reverse complement strand
CGGCGCCCGGTACACACCCAGGTCACGAACCCATGTGGCTTTCTCACAGAGCGGTTATGACGCTGAAGCGGCTTGAACAAAGGGCGGAACTTGATGCGCTGGGGAGATACAGCCATCGCGCGCGCGACTGACATCGCTGGGGAAAAATCGGAGGATGTGGCGAAAAACGCGCAGGTACACAAAAGGCCTCCAGATCACATCTGGAGGCCTTGGAGCGGGAGACGGGATTCGAACCCGCGACCCATTGCTTGGGAAGCAATTGCGCTACCACTGCGCCACTCCCGCGTGGTGACACCAGTATACCCGACCACTCGCGCCCACGTCAAGCATGCGCGAAGCACCGCGCTCCTCTCACAAACAGGAGGCTGCGAGATGGGCCGGCGGGCATCCGGCGGACGCGCCTACGAAGCCGCGCCAGCGCGCGGCGGCGCGAAGTCGAACAGCGAGAGACGTGCTGGGGTGCGCCGCGATACCACCTATGGTATGCTGTCCATAGGAATTGCGGCGAATCGAAAGGGCCGAGTAGCTACGATGACTCCGTCAGACATACCAACCGGTCAAGATACGAGCACCGGGCGCCCGCGCCCATCTAATGGGATGCGCACAGAAGAGATGGAGTACGTGCTGGCGGGCATCGGACCGCGCCGCCAGGCGTTCAACTCTACGCTCGTGCGTCTCAGCGATGGCGCCTCGGAGTGGCTGCGCAAGCACTGGCTGGCCGTCGTCAACGGCGTGCTGGCCGCATGGATCGGCGTCGCGGTGCTCGCGCCGGTCGGCTATGCTCTCGGCTTCACAGGACCAGCCAGCGCCGTCTTTCGCGCATACCGTTTCGCCTGCGATCAAATACCCTCCCACTCCTTCTTCATCGGCGGCTTCCAGATCTGCCTGTGTGCGCGCTGCCTCGCCATCTATAGCTCCATGCTTATCGCCGGTATCGCGCTCAATTTCCTGCGCAAACGCCGCTCAATCCAGGCGTTCACGTGGTGGATGTGGATGCTCGCGATACTTCCAATGGCCCTGGACGGCGGCACACAATTCTTCGGCTGGCGCGAGAGTAACGTCTGGTTGCGCTTATTGACCGGCATCATCTTCGGCATCGGCACCGCGTGGTTCACCCTGCCGCAGCTCGAAGCCTCCGCCCGCGCGGAGTTTGCGCCCGCCCACCGCTGAAACCGTAAGCATGTGTGGTACACTGGATCGGTGTGTGTCGCGCACTGATGGTATCACGTCCTCTCCACACCGCAATTTTCAGGAATAGCACATGTCTCGCTCATCTCAGGTCACCTTCGCGTGCCCCTGTGGCACCCAATTTTCCAGCACCGTCTATGCGGCGGTAAATGTCACGCTGGAGCCCGCGTTATTATATCGCTTGCTCTTCGGCACACTCAACGTCGCCGTCTGTCCAAATTGTGGCCGCAAGGCCGAAAGCGCGCAGCCATTTGTCTACCACGACATGAAGCGCGGCCTCTTCGCCTATGTCTCTCCCAGCGCGGATGTACCCGACGAGGCGCGCGATGCACTGCTCAACAATCTCCGCCGCGTCTACACCCAGGCTGTTGAGGCGTCCGAGCGGCTGACGAGCAAGAGCAATCCGCCCATAGACCTCTCGCGCCCGACCATCCGCCGCCGTACGCCTTCAGAAGATTTGCAGGCCCGCATCGAGCCGGATGCCCCACCGATGCAAGTGATATTCGGCACCGACCGGCTCATCACCCTCGTGGACTCGCTCCTTGAGCCTGAAGAAAAGCTGGGCAAAGTCGCCCTCAACGCGCGTGGCGCCGGTCCGGCTGAGCGCGCCCGTCTCCTCAGTGTTGCGCGGCAGCTCGCTGAACAGTCCGCCTGTCAGATCGAGGTCGAAGACGAGCCGGAAGGCTACGCCATCTGGCTGTATGGACCGCGTGCCCGTATCAATACGCTGGTGAAAGCGCTCAACACCCCCGCATGATGTTCCTCCCTCGTAGACATACGAGGGTGGCCGTCTACACCCCACATCATGTTATACTTCCCAGGACGCCCTTGTAATGGGCGCACATGCACAGCGAAGTGAGGCAGTATCACGATGGAATTCGCCACGCGCGCCATCCACGCCGGCCAGCCAGCTGACCCAACCACCGGCGCTACCATAACGCCAATCTACCAAACCTCCACATACACGCAGGCCGGCCTTGGCGACCATAAAGGATTCGAGTACTCGCGCACCGGCAATCCCACACGCGCCGCGCTTGAGGCCTGTCTCGCCGCGCTGGAGAACGCCCGCTTCGGCCTCGCTTTCGGCAGCGGAATGGCGGCATCCAGCGCAGTCCTGAGCATCCTGCGCCCCGGCGATCACGTAGTCGCGGGCGATGACCTCTACGGGGGCAGCTATCGCATCTTCGAGCGGGTTCTGCGCCCAATGGGCATCACCTTCGACTATGTGCCCGCCCGCGACATCGCCGCGTATGAGGCTGCGCTGCGCCCCGAGACGAAGATGATCTGGGCTGAGACGCCGACCAACCCGCTGCTCTCCCTTGTGGATATCGCTGCCCTCGCCCGCATCACCCACGCGCGCGGCGTCAAGCTCGTCGTTGACAACACCTTCGCCACTCCCGTGTTGCAGCGCCCGCTCGATCTTGGCGCCGATATCGTCGTCCACAGCACGACCAAGTACCTGAATGGGCATAGCGATGTCGTCGGGGGCGCGGTGCTCACGTCCGATGAGCAGCTCTATGCCGACATCAAGTTCTACCAGAACGCCGCCGGTGGCGTCCCCTCGCCCTTCGACTCCTGGCTGGTGCTGCGCGGCGTCAAGACACTCGCCGTACGTATGCGCCAGCACAACGAGAACGCCCAGCGTGTCGCGGAGTTCCTGGCTGGCCATCCGCTCGTCCGCACGGTGTACTATCCCGGCCTGGCATCGCATCCCGATCACGAGCTTGCCAAGCGCCAGATGAGCGGCTTCGGCGGCATGGTCTCGTTCGACTTCCAGGGTGACCGCGCGGATGTGGACGCCTTCGTGCGCCGCCTACAGCTCTTCGCGCTCGCCGAAAGCCTGGGCGGCGTCGAATCCCTCTGCTGCCACCCGGCGAGCATGACGCACGGCTCCATTCCCGCTGCCGAGCGCGAGCGCCGGGGCGTCACGGAAACCCTGCTGCGGCTCTCCGTCGGCATCGAAGACGTGGACGATCTGATTGCCGATCTCAAGCAGGCGTTTGCCGCCGTCAAGCCTACCAGCGCACGCGCTCCTGAACCCGCCGCTCGCGCGCACTGATTGCGTTGGCCTGCCATGTTGATCCCGCGCGACGCTCCATACTCCCCGCGAAATGCAGGGAGTATGGAGCGAGAGGCGGTTACATCCCCTGTCGCGCCGCCTTCCACCAATCTATCGTAATCTCCACATGGCCCAGGTGCAGTCCCAGGTGCTCGATCACATGCGTCATGCACCGCCGCACCATCCTGTCGCCCGCCGGGTGCCGGCTGATCGTGCCAAGCTGCTCGCTCGTCTGCCCCTCCAGGAGCACCTCCGCCTGTTGCAGCCACGCCTCGAAGCGCGGACGCAGCTCAGCCCAGGCCACTTCCGCCGCGAACTCGTCGTCGCGGTTGCGCTCCAGCGGCCCGTTCCCGCAACAACTCAGCACCCACCACTCAGCGGACACAATGGCATGCATGCAGATTGCCGCCAGCGAGTTTTCCTCCTCTGCCGGCGGGCACCATTGGAACGCATCCGGCGGCAGCGGATCCAGCGCCTCCAGATACCACGTAATCAACCGGCGAAAGTGGTAGCGATAGACCTCGGCCTCATTTGTCGGCTCCTCGCCCGGTTTGGGGGGCGTCGGCATCGGCATGGTTAGCGCTCCTTCCCGCCCACGAGCGTATTGCGCAGTCTGCCAAGCCGCTCGATCTCCATCTCCACCACGTCGCCCGGCTCCAGCCAGCGGTGCCGCTCCGTGCCTAGCTCCAGAATGCAGCCGGTGCCGCACGTTCCCGACCCGATCACATCGCCTGGCCGCAGCCGCACATGCTCTGAGGCGCGTTCGATCATCTGCGGGAAGCCGTAGTACATCGTCTTTGCGTTGTCGTTGGTGAGCTGGTCGCCATTGATCCATCCGCGCATCGCCAGGTCGTAGCGCTCGTCTTTCCCTGTTCCCACGCGCTTGTCTTGCAGCTCGTCCGGTGTCACCAGCCACGGACCGAGCGACATCGCGTAATCTTTGCCCTTCGCCGGCCCCATATTCAGCTTCTGCTCCTTGCGCCAGAGGTCGCGGGCGCTCCAGTCGTTCATCACCATATAGCCGCTGATGTAGCTCGACGCTTCATCAGCGGCGATATCAATACCCTCGCGCCCGATCACCGCCGCCATCTCCAGCTCAAAGTCCACTTCCCGACTGCGCCACGGATACGGGACCTCCTCGTCCGTCCCATACAGCATGGAGGTGTTGGAGAAATAGAACACTGGAAACTCGTACCATTCGGGAATCATCTCCGCGCCACGGCGCGCTCGGGACGCCTTCACGTGCTGCTCGAAGACGTAGAAATCGCGCAGCGTTGGCGGGTCAGGCACAGGCGTTCGTAGCGTAATCGTCTCTCGCCGGTGCGCCAGCCCACGCTCTGCCGCCAGATCCTCCGGTCGTGCCTTCGTCGCCGTTTCCAATGCCGCCCGCAGGCCGTCCATCCCCTCCGGCCCCGCGCGCAAGAGGTCCAGCATCGTCGCGGGCAGGCCCGCGGCACCCTGTATCGCCGGCAGCGCCGTCCCATTACGCGCCGCCCATATGCTCAGCGCCGCCACGTCAAGCACCAGATCGCCGTGCAGCACACCAGCCCGGCCATCCTCACGCCCCGCTGATGGCTCTGTCACATAGGTCACCAGTTTCATGCCATTGCACTCCATCGTGTTACGGATCATCTCAGTACCGCTCTATCCCGCTGGCGTTTCCGCCAGCCCACGTTGGAGTATAGCATCGGCGGCAGCCGGATGAGCGGAGCGCGCGCCGGCGCGCGGTCCCGTTCTACGCGCGTTGACCGGTCACAATATAGAACGGCCAGTGCGGATGGTAGGTGTCCATCTCGATCTGGGCGGCCTCGGTGGCGGCATCGTACGCTTCTGGAGACGTAATGCCATGCGCAAGCAGAATGGAGCGTATGCCCGTACCAGCCGCGTGTAAATCTGCCGCGGCCATGCGCCCGATATGGCCTCCATGCTTTCCAATCGGAATGTTTAGCACCTGTTCGCGCACGCGCTGTAAACCGAGCTGGCGCATGATCGGCGCGAGGGCCGCGGCGTTCTCAAGATCAATGCCGCGCTGGGCGCACAATGTCTTTGCCCACCCCTGGACTTCCCGGTTAGCGGGGCCGCTGTCCTTAATCAGCTCAGCTTCAATCAACTCGATCCAGCCGCCAGGCGCGGTGACACGAACCAGCTCCGCGATAACGTCCTTCCACCTCGCCGCGGGTATAGCGCTCGCCAGCAGCCGTTGATGCACGTAGTCAAATGAGCGATCTGCCAGTGGCAGACTCTCAAGCACATTCGCCGTCACGAAGGCGTAATTCGCGGGTCGAGCCGCCTTGCTGCCGCGCTCGTCGGCGGGCGGCACGATCACATCCACGCCAACCACCTGTGCGTCAGGAAATAGATCGGCCATTTCGATGGCCCATTGGCCTGTCCCCGTCCCAACATCCAGGATGGCTTTTGGCCGTCGAATCGGCGCGGCATAGTTGCCTCGAAGATACTGCCGCAACATATAGTGCTGGAAGTCAAGACGGTTGATTTCCGCCTCATCCTTGGGCAGCACATACGGCACACCGCGCGCGAAGTACCGCCCCAGCAGCGTGAGTCTGTCATTTCCCGCCTTCAGGGTCTCTTTGCGAGGTCGTTGCGTCCATCTCGCCATCGAAAAAAGACCTCTCCTCTTCGGCACGGCGCCCTTTCCGCGTCGCTCCCAGTATGGGACGGGTACGGCCGGTTGTCAATATGTCACGCTCATTGCCTCGCGCATGCGCCGTCCGCCGCTTGCCCGGTCGCGTGTACGCCGCGTGCCGGCCCGCCGTGCTATACTCAAGTGACCGTTTCAGTAGCAGGCACGGCCCATGCGGACCTATGCTTTTCGGGGATGACATCCAGGAGGCGGGCAAGCTGTATGCTTGTGGCCAACCCATCGCGGCGATGCTGATGTGCCGGCCCTCACCGCCGCCGCAACCTGCAAGGGGATAGCCCATGCGGCTTCACAATAAAACCATCGGCGTCTTTGTCGCTGCCGGATTCGAGGATCTCGAATTCTGGGTGCCCGTCATGCGTCTGCGCGAGGAGGGCGCTCGCGTCCTCATCATCGGCAGCAGCCATGAAACCGTCACCGGCAAACATTGTCTCACCGCGACGCCGGATAGCGTCTCTAGCGAGATCGCCTCGGCGGATCTGGATGGCGTCGTTGTGCCGGGAGGCTGGGCGCCTGACAAAATGCGCCGCGATCTCGACATGCTCCGCATCGTCCGTGACTTGCACGCCGCCGGGAAGACCGTCGCCTTCATCTGCCATGCCGGCTGGGTGGCCGCCTCGGCGGGCATCGTCAAGGGTCTGCGCTTCACTGGCTCGCGGGGTATCAAAGACGACCTCGAAAACGCGGGCGGCATCTGGGAAGATGCACCCGCTTTCCGCGCTGGCAACGTCGTTTGGGGGCGTGTCGTCGAAGACATTCCCGACTTCTGCCGTGAATTGGTGGCCGCGCTGGCGGAACAGCAGGACGCCGCAAGTCTGGAGTCGAGGGCGCGATGAGCAGCAGCCACATCACCATCGGCGTGCCAGCGGATACGTTCGAGACTGGACACGCCGATAATGCCAGGTTTGCTCGCCAGCCATCCTTGTCTCGCCGCGATCACACGCGATGAGTGAGGCTGGCTCCTCGCGCGATTGCATGCGAAGTCGAGCTACGTGACGTAGAGCGGGGTCGCACTTGTTTGAAACATGCCGGCACGTGGGAGTATCTGATACTACATGAGCGGCGGGTCGTGTGCATTCTCGAATCGCGGATGCGGCGCAGTTAGGTAGGGTAGACGGAACATGACACAGACGAGCCAATATCTTGACACTATTCGCCAGCGTGTCGTCGTCTTCGATGGCGCGATGGGCACCCAAATCATGAATCTGGCCCTCACTGCCGAGGACTACGGCGGCGCGGCGCAGGATGGCTGCCCAGAAATCCTCGTCCTTACCCGCCCTGACGCCATCCGCGACATTCATCGCGCGTACTTTGAGGCCGGCGCCGATGTGGTCGAGACGGATACCTTCACGGGCACGCGCCTGAAGCTGGACGATTACCAGCTCGGCAGCCGCACGCATGAGATCAACGCCGCCGCCGCTCGCCTCGCCCGCGCCGCCGCCGACGAATACAGTACGCCTGAGCGTCCTCGCTTCGTTGCCGGCTCGATGGGTCCCACCGGCATGCTTCCCTCCTCCGATGACCCCTCGCTCAGCAACATCACCTATCAGCAGCTTCTGGAGCTCTATCGTGAGCAGACCGTCGCTCTCATCGAAGGTGGCGTAGACCTCCTGCTCATCGAGACCAGCCAGGACATCCTCGAAGTGCGCGCCGCCATTAACGGCATCCGCCGCGCCTTCACCGAAACGGGCCGCGTGCTCCCGTTGCAGGCCCAGGTGACGCTCGACACCAGTGGGCGCATGCTCCTGGGCACCGAGATCGCGGCGGCGGGCGCTATTCTCTCTCATCTCGGCGTGGACATCGTCGGCCTCAACTGCTCCACCGGGCCGGATTACATGCGCGAGCCGGTGCGCTGGCTCACCGAGAACATTTCGTTGCCCATTTCCACGATCCCCAACGCTGGCCTTCCGCTCAACGTTGGCGGCAAGGCTGTCTATCCCATGCAGCCGGAGCCGATGGCCGAAGCGCTGGCCGAGTTCGCCGGCATGTACGGCGTCAACGTCGTCGGCGGCTGCTGTGGCACCACCCCTGAGCATATTCGCCAGATTGTCACGCACCTGGCCGCCCTCGATCCTGCCCGCCAGCGCCGCCCGCTGGATCGCCTCGCCAGCTTCGATGCCGACACGCGCCACCGCACCAACCAGCTTGTCGCCTCCGCCGTTCGCGCCACCTCACTTCAGCAGGACCCCGCGCCGCTGCTCGTCGGGGAGCGTGTCAACTCGCAGGGCAGCCGCAAGGTGAAACAGGCGCTTTTGGCCGACGACTACGATGCGCTGCTGCGCGTCGCCCGCGATCAGGTGGACGGTGGCGCCCACGTGCTGGATGTGTGTGTGGCGCTCACCGAACGTGCCGACGAAGCCGCCCAGATGCGCTCCTCCGTCAAAAAGCTGGAGATGGGCATCGAGGCGGCATTGGTCATTGACTCTACTGAGGCCGGCGTCATTCAAGCTGCCCTGGAGACATATCCTGGCCGCGCCGTCATCAACTCCATCAATTTGGAGAACGGCCGCCAGCGTGTGGATGCCGTGCTCCCCCTTGCTCGCGAGCATGGGTCTGCCGTCGTCGCTCTGACGATTGACGAAGAGGGCATGGCCAAGACCGCCGATAAAAAACTCGCCGTGGCCCGCCGTATCTACGACATCGCCACCGGCGAATTCGCCCTGTTCCCCGAAGCGCTCCTCTTCGATGCGCTCACTTTCCCCGTTACGACCGGCCAGGAGGAGCTGCGTGACAGCGCCGTGCAGACGCTCGAAGGCATTCGTCGTATCAAGGCCGAGCTACCCGGCGTGTTGACCATCCTGGGCGTCAGCAATGTCTCGTTTGGTGTCGCCACCCATGCTCGCGCCGCACTGAACAGCGTCTTCCTGTATCACGCCGTCGAGGCCGGTCTGGACGCCGCTATCGTCAATCCCGCGCACATCACGCCGTATGCCGAGATTCCCGCCGAAGAGCGCACCCTCTGCGACGACCTGCTCTTCAACCGCGACGTGGATGCCCTGCCGCGTTTCATCGCATTTTACGAGACACATGGCGTCACCGCGAAGAAAGAGGAGCAGGCTGACCCGACCGCCAGCATGAATGTTGACCAGCGCATCCATTTCCAGATATTGCACCGGAAGAAAGAAGGCATCGAGGCGCTGATTGATGCCGCGGTCGCCTATCGTGCCGCCGGCCTCACCTCCGAAGATGCCACTCCGGATATGCGTCCCGAGGGCGCACCCGCACCCGGCGAGCCATTGGAGGACTGGATCACCACGTCCCATCTCTCCACATGCGCGGTGGACGTGCTCAACAACGTGCTGCTGCCGGCGATGAAAGACGTCGGCGACCGCTTCGGCGCGGGCGAGTTAATTCTCCCGTTCGTGCTCCAATCCGCTGAGGTGATGAAGAAGTCCGTCGCGCACCTGGAACGGTATCTGGAGCGGGCCGAAGGCTACACGAAGGGCCGCGTCGTGCTGGCAACCGTCTTCGGCGATGTCCACGATATCGGCAAAAACCTCGTCAATACGATCCTCTCCAACAATGGCTACACCGTCTACGATTTGGGTAAGCAGGTGCCACTCAATACCATTCTGGAGAAGGCGCGGGAGGTCAATGCCGATGCTATCGGCCTCTCCGCCCTGCTCGTCAGCACCTCCAAGCAGATGCCGCTCTGTGTGCAGGAGCTCTACCGCCGCAAGCTGGATATTCCCGTCATCGTCGGCGGCGCCGCGATCAATCGCGCCTATGGCCGGCGTATCCTTTTCGTCGAGGACGACGGCCACGCGGAGGCGTACAACCCTGGTGTCTTCTATGCCCGCGACGCCTTCGAGGGTCTGGAGATCATGGACCACCTCGCCGACGCCGAGAAGCGCCCCGCTTTCGTCGCGAAGATCAAGGAAGAGGCGCAGCATGCCAAAGAGGCTGAAGCCAAACGCGAGGCCGCAAAGGCCGCTGCCGCCGCTGGGTCGCAGGCATCCCCGTCGGTCCGTACCTCCTCCGTACCACCTGAGCCCGCGTCTACGCCACCGTTCTGGGGGGCGCGTGTGCTCGACCGCGTAGCGGTTGAGGATGTGGCCCAGCATCTAGATTTCAACGCCCTCTATCGCGGTCGTTGGGGTGGCGTTGCCCACGGCGACGAGTTCAAGCGGCTGGTGCGCGACGAGTTCGAGCCACGTCTGGAGCGTATGCTGCGCGAATCGCGGCAAAAACGGCACCTGCATCCCCGCGCCGTCTACGGCTATTTCCCGTGCCGTCCCGACGGCGACGACCTTCTCATCCTCGATCCTACTGGCTCTGGCCGTGAGATCGAGCGTTTCACCTTCCCACGCCAGCCGGAAGGCGAGCATCTCTGCCTGGCGGACTACTTCGCCACCCCCGATGGCTCACCCAGTACCGTCGAATTCCAGGTCGTTACCATGGGGAGCCGCGCTTCTGAAGAAACTGCCCGTATGCAGGCCGCCGGCGATTATATGGAAGCATACTTCCTGCATGGTCTCAGCGTCCAAATGGCCGAGGCGATGGCGGATTATGTGAATGCGCACGTTCGCCGCGAGCTAAGCCTGCCGGAAGAGGGCGGCAGACGGTATAGCTGGGGCTACGCCGCGATCCCTGACTTGGCGGATCACGAGCGTGTCTTCCGCCTGCTCGGCGTGCCGGAGGCCATCGGCGTCACGCTCACTGAGTCCTACCAGCTCGTGCCGGAGCAATCCACCGCCGCCATTATCGTTCCGCACCCGCAGTCGGTCTACTTCGCCGTCCGGCAGTA
>DATGEP010000380.1:0-22069 GCA_035310125.1 Ktedonobacterales bacterium | reverse complement strand
GGCTGAAGCCCAACGCAGTCGCCAATACTCTAACCGGATTTGGTATCATAAAGGAAAAAGCGGGCGATGGACGGCCCTTGCCTGCCCGCAGGCGATTGCGCAAGATAGAAGTCGTTTCCCTGAGCGTGATCAGGTATACTTGACCCGGTCGGTAGTCGTATCAACGGCTCCTGGCAATCGACAGAAAGGCGAGGGGAACCATGTTCACGAAAATCGGCACCATCACCGTTGGCGTCAGCGATCAGGACAAAGCCCTTGATTTCTATGTTAACAAGCTCGGCTTCGAAAAGGTAGATGACCAGCCGATGAGCGAAACTGAGCGCTGGCTTGAAATTGCCCTTCCCGGCACACAGACCCATCTCATGCTCGGCCTACGCGGCCAGAGTGGCGGCAACAACACGGGCATGACTGGCTTCGTCCTGCATACCGACAAGATCGAAGAAACCTGCGCAACTCTCAAAGCTCGTGGGGTCACCCTTACCCAGGAGCTCACCACTGAGCCGTGGGGCAAGTGGGCCCAATTCACCGACCTCGATGAGAACGAATTTGGCATCTGGGCACCCGCCTGATAGATTTCCACTGGAAAGTCCAGCCTGCCATGCCAGGAGGTTGATCTTTACAGGTCGGGCAGAGCAATCGGGGCGTAGGGGCGTAGGGGCGTAGGCTGCGGCGTTGAATCGAGAAGTCCCCGCATGGAGCATGTCAAGAAACCGATGCTCTATCGTCACGGTTGGCAGCGATGCGCAGGAATGCACGTGCATTGAGCAACCAAAAAACGCCCAGGTAGGTGAGAATCTACCTGGGCGCATATAATTGGTGGGGCTGACAGGATTCGAACCTGCGACACACGGTTTAGGAAACCGATGCTCTATCCCCTGAGCTACAGCCCCATACGACCGGACGCCACCAGTATACCCCACCGCGCCCGCCAGCCGCAATCCGCGCCAGACCCTTGCAACGTGAGCCACGGCAATGCGCTCATACCTGGGATTAGATGCCGTCCGCTGAAGCCCGCTCCACCGTCCCTGGCTCGCCCGCATCCCCAGACGCCGCGCCTCCCACCGCTGATATCCCTCGATGCCGCCACAGCGCATACATCGCCCAGATCATCCATGCAGCCAGCGGCACGAGCGGAATGTAAATGCTCAGATGCGGCGACACACCGAAAATGAACGACGCGAAGTTCGGCGGCGTATCCCCGTTGAGCCTCGGCACATATCCCGTTTGCAGCAGCGGCACGAACAACTCATGCACAGGATACGTGGGGTAGGTGTGGTACTCCCGTGTGCCCAGCGCCGTCCACAGGAATGCTAGCAAGATGCCGAACGCCATGAGAAGCCCAAAGCCGGCCCGCACCCAGCGCCGCGCATCATCCGCCACCCACGCAAGGCTCAGGCACATGAACGGCAGCATCGGCATCAACAGGCGCGGCCCCGGATTATTCTCACCCGCCATTGGCAGAAAATATGACGCGATCAGCGACGAGTAGATAACGACCACCGCGATGCAGACGAGCACCTCGGCAGGCGGGCGTTTCTCGGAGCGCCACCAGCGATAGAAGCCCACCGGCGCCAGCGCCAGCAGTGGCGATGTGACCAGCAGGCCGCGCGGCCACACCAGTGTCTCCCAGTATGCTGATGGATGCGGCCACGTGATGCCAAAGAGTCCCTGATGCTGCCCGGCGAATTCGGTCCCCGCTACGTAGTCATAGCTCAGGTGAAACGGATTGCCGAACGCGAACCAGTCATACCAGCCGAGCACCAGCGCCCACGGAATCGTGCCCGCGACGAAGCACGCCAGCATGCGCGCGCGGCGCCCCGGAAACCGCGACCAGACGTACACGCAGAACACCAGCACCACCAGCGCCGTCGGATACTCGCTGATGACCGAGAGGCCAACCAGCAGACCAGCTATGACCAGCGGTTTCTCAGGATGCGAGGCCGTCCGCGCACGATACAGCACGTAGAACCCGGTGATGAGCAGCCCGCCGGCAAACGCATGACTCAGAAACTCGGCGCCAAACGAAAAGAAGAGTGTTCCCAGCGCGAAGGCGCCCGTGACCACCACTGGTATCGGTGTGCCAGCCAGCCGGGGACGCAGGCGGAGAATCAGCCGCTCGAACGCGATCACACCCACCAGCACCGCCGGCAGCACGGTGAACATGCTCAGCAGACCAATCTGCACCGTCACCGTCGTCAGATGCGTGTGCGTCTCGATGATGTGCAGCACGCCCAGCACCGGCACGGCGATGAGCGAGAGGCCAATGGAGCGTGGCGAGTAGTAGTGGCCGTTGTAGAAGCTGACGTCAATGGTATTGCCCGCATGCACGTCAATGATAGCCGTGCCATGCGCCAGCGCCTGCACCATGTCGTACCGGCTGAGGGTGTTGGTGTTGGCCGGCGAAAAGAAGTAGGCGTAGGCGAGGATGACCAGACCCACCAACGCCCATTCCGAGCGCGACAGCAACATCACCGCGCTTAGCGCCTGCCGCCACCAGCTATGCCACCACGACTCCGCGTTCGCGCCCGCTTCAACGGTTAGCGCCACCCGCCGTTCCTCCTATACTCTGAACACCTTACGCTGCCTCTAGCCGCACAACACCGAAGTATACCGACCCCGGCTAATTCAGTCTACGCGCCTGCGCTTTTGTCCTACATGCATACATACTTTCATCGGTACAGTCGCCCGCGAGCCACGGATATTGGATACCCCGGCGCGATAGCCCCCGTTCCCATATGGCAGCGGGTATACCACGGTTGTATGAGGTACGTTCCCGCATGGCCGCTCCTCCCCGATCCTCTTGTCACTGCCCCGCCGCGCCGAAGCGCATGCCCGCCGCCGCCGTGTGCCCGAGGAGCTTCTGGCCGTTGCGCCAGAGGACATTCTGCCGCGCCTCATCGGTCCAGCCTTCCTGTTTCTCGAAGTCCGCCAGCCAGCGTTCCGGCGTAATAAAAGGGTAATCGGAGCCAAACAAGAACTTCGCATTCAGCCGGCCCGCCGCCTCTTTGAGCAGCGCTGGAGGTATATACTTCGGCAGCCAGCCGGAGAGATCGTTGTAGACGTTCGGCTTGTGCTGAAGGATGGCGATCATTTCCTGTTCCCACGGCCACGAAGGGTGCGCGCCGATGATCGTCAGCGCGGGAACATCCGCCGCCAGCGAATCGAGATAGATTGGGCGCGTGTAATCCAGCTTGATACCGCCGCCGCCGGGCATCGCCGCGCCCAGCCCGTTCGTTCCCGTATGAAACAGCGCCGGCACGCCCAGCTCCGCGATTTTCTCGAAGAGCGGCGCGAACTGGCGGTCGTTGGGATAGAATGCCTGCACACCAGGATGAAACTTCGCGCCGGAGAGCCCCAAATCTTTGACCGCTCGCTCCATCTCCGCGATGGCGCGGTCGCCCTTGTAGGGATCCACGCTGGCAAAACCGATGAACTGCTGGGGAAAGCGGCGCACAATCTCGGCCACCGTATCATTTCGCAGCGGCTTCTGCCCCGTCGCCGTCTCGGCATCCCATGCCAGCAGCACGCCGACGACATCCTGGCGCGCGTAATACTCCGCAATCTCCTCGATATCGCGCAGCTTCACCTCACTATGGAAATACTGCTCGGCGGCGGCGCGATACTTCCCTATCGCGACATCCATAAACTCTGAGATCGGTAGGTGGACATGGAAATCAATCGCTCGCGGCATGTTGCTGACCTCTCTCTGTACGGCTGAATAGCGCCTCCAGCCCGCGCCAGACATCATCGCGCCAGGATGGGTAGTTGTGCCCCCCATTATATTCACGCAGCGCCACATCGTACCCGTTCATGCGCAGCTGCACGTGCAATCGGCGGTTGCTCTCGATCAGTCGCTCGTAGCGCCCTACGTCCAGCCAGAAGCGTGTCGTCTTGCCGCGTCCCGCGCGCACGAGATCGAGAACGACCGATTCCCGGCCCGTCACCATCTGATCGAATGACCCCGACTGGCAGAGCACCTTGCCAAAGATCTCTGGCGCCCGCAGGCCCGCGTACGCCGCCATCAAGCCCCCCAGCGACGCGCCCATGATGCCACACACACCTGGAGTCGCGCCCACCTCCAGCACATTCAGCCGCTCGCGGGCCAGCGGCAGCACGCACTCCGTCAGAAATGCCAACGTGCTCTCGCTGCCGGCATACTCCAGAAAGCGCGCGTGCCCGCCATGTGCCACCAGCGCCATCGCCAGCGGCGCGATCCTGTCTTGCGCGATCAGATTATCCACAATCCGTGTCAGCCGGGCGCGCTTGAGGTAATCCTGTCCGTCCAGCACCACCAGCAGCGGATGTGGACCAGGCGCCGCTGGCTGATACAAGTAGACGTCGCGCTTGCCACTCGCGATCCGGTGGCCGCCGTCCACGCTCACCCGCGTGACCATCCCACGCGCCACGCCGCGATGCCAGCGTGCCAGCTCGGTCGGCCCACCGCCTGGCATGTAGAAATAGTGGTGCGCTCCGCCCAGACCGTTCGATACCGTGCGCGCGTTGAGTGGATCGGTAACCTGTCCACCATCGAGCAAATAGACATACTCCACATACGCATCCGCCGCCAGCGTCACCTCGACCGTCCAGACCCCTGGCGCCGCCGCTTCCAGCTTCTGCTCGCAATCCACCCACAACGCCGGCCCAAAGTCGCCCAACAGCCGTGGCGCCTGCTCTCCCAGCCACACGAACGTCACGCGGTCGCCGTCAATCAGCGGCGTTCCTTCGCGCGCCGCCCGCGCCAAAAGCGCCTCCGCCCGCTCACGCGCGCCCAACACTCCCGGCGCCGGTTTTGTGTCATACATCGTTCGCCCTGTTCGCCTTTGCTTGCGCTGGTCCGTCCCGGCATACGCCGGTCCACCTTGCGCACACCCTTCGCAGCGTATCACGATAAACCACACGCTGGCACATCGGCAGCCAATTGTCACACGACACGTGGTACGTGCCGAGTGTGCGCCACGCTGATAGACTTCCCTAAGCGGCGCATCACGACACGAGAGCCCAACAAGTCATGCGCAATTGCCGCATTCGGGGCGAACGTGCTACACTCGCGCCGAGTGAGCGTGTACGATATGGCTCCAGGACAGCAGTTAGCAGATGGTGGGTGCAGCAGGCAATGGCAACGAACGATCCGCAAAAGGACGCAGTGACGGCGGCGCGCGATACCGAAATCCCGGCAAAAACGGCAACTGATACCCCCCCCGCCGCGCACGGAGCGGGGCCGGGAGTGAGATCCCGCAAGCGCGTCAAGCGTGGCGGGCCTGTCGGCACGATGCGCCTCGCGGCTGCCCTCTCCGCCGGTAAGCTCGCCGCCAAGACTGGGCGCATGCTCAAGGTCGGCGGCGGCACCAGTCTTCCCGGCGCAGTCGCCCGTCGCATTGATCCGCTGGTGTTGCGCAAAGTCGTCGGCGCCAGTCGCGCCAAAAAGATCGTCGTCTGCGGCAGTAACGGCAAAACCACCACCTGCCGCATGCTCGACGCCATCGCCCGCGGCGGCGGCCGGCACGTCACGCAGAATCGCTCCGGCTCTAACCTGCTGCCGGGCGTCACCGCCGTCGCCGTCAACGGCGCCAGCATCTTTGGCCGGCTCGACGCCGATGTGCTCGTCTTCGAGGTTGACGAAGCCACCATCCGCTACGCTGTTCCAGAGATCGAGCCGGATGTCGTCATCGTCAATAACATCTTCCGCGACCAGCTTGACCGCTACGGCGAGCTCTACAGCGTCGCCCGCGCGCTCGAAGCCATGATCCGCGAGCTGCCGCCCGAAGCGACCGTCGTGCTCAATGGCGATGATCCCCTCGTCGCCAGCTTCGCGCCCGATGCCGCCTGCCACCGGCTCTACTTCGGCATGCGCACCGACGATGTTGGCACGCAGGTGCCCGAGCATGCCGCCGATACCATTCGCTGTGTCCGCTGCCAGCATGATCTGGACTACACTCAGGCGTACATCTCACACCTCGGCGCGTACCGCTGCCCCAACTGTGGCTACGCCCGCCCGCCGCTCGATGTCGCCGTCACCCATACACGACTCGATCCGCTCGGCCCCACACAGGTCACGCTGGAGACGCCCGCCGGCCCGCTCGCGTACGATCTCGCTTTGCAGGGTCTGCACAACGTCTACAATTCGGCGGGCGCCGTCGCTGGCGCGCTCGCGCTCGGCCTGGACCTCGCCGCGGTGCCCGATGCCTACGCGACGCTGCGCCCCGCCTTCGGACGCCTGGAAGACATCACCGCGGGCGACAAGCATATCGTGCTCGCCTTCGTGAAGAACCCAATCTCCTATAACACCACGCTCCGCACTATCCTCCAGCGTCCCGGCATGAAGCATGTGCTATCCTGCCATAGCAACGCCGTCACCGACGGCGAGGATTTCGCCTGGCTGTGGGATATTGACCTCGAAGACCTGACGCCCCAGCTCGCGTCGCTCGTCACCAGCGGCACCAAGGCCGACGAGCTGGCGATGCGCTTCAAGTACGCGGGCGTGCCCGAAGACAAGATGCGCGTGATCGCCGAGCGCCCCGCCGCGCTGGATGCCGCGCTGGCGAGCGTCGAGCCGGGTGGCACGTTATACATCCTGGCTGGTTATACGCCGCTGCATGAGCTGCGGCGCGTGATGATGCAGCGCGGCTGGGTGCCGCCGTTCTGGGAGGAGTAGCCGCCATGACGCCGATGACCCTTCGCATCTGCCACCTCTATCCGACGCTGCTCAGCATAGCCGGCGACCGCGGCAATGTCATGGCCACGCAGATGCGCTGCGAGTGGCGCGGCCTGCGTACCACCGTCGTCGAGGTGCCCGTTGGCGTCCATCCCGACTTCACCGAGTTCGATCTCATTCTCTTCCACGGCGGCCAGGACAAAGAGATGGATGTCGCCGCCAGCGACCTGGAGCAGAAAGCCGCGAGCCTGCGCGACGCGGTGGAGTCGGATGTCGTCGTGCTGGCCGTTTGCGCCGGCTACCAGCTCCTCGGCAACTACTACCAGCCGTTCAAGGGGCCACGCCTGGAAGGCGCCCATGCCGTGGATTTGTATACCGAGGGCGGTGACACGCGCTTCATGAATCACATCGCCGTCGAGTGTGACTTCGCTCGCGGCGGCAAGCAAACGCTCGTCGGTTTCGAGAACCATAGCGGGCGCACCTACCTGGGAGAAGGAGTCAAGCCGCTTGGGCGCGTCGTCGCGGGCAGCGGTAACAACGGCTCCGATGGCGGCGAGGGTGCGCGCTACCGCCAGGTCTACGGCACCTACCTCCACGGCCCCGTGCTGCCCAAGAACCCCTGGTTCACCGACCATCTCATCTGGCACGGTCTCCGCCACCGCTATGGGGATGTGGCCCCGCTCGCCTCCCTGCCAGACGGCGCGGAAGAGCGCGCCCACAACATGGCGCTGCGCATGGCGCTGCGCAGCAAGGGCAAGATGACAGCCCTTGAGGCCACCGCCTGGTCGCGCTGAGTCCCGCTGAGGCGCGATGAAGCTCTCGGCCCCCGCCTGCTGCGCCCGCCATCCCCAACCGCCTGCCGCGCGCCCGCCCGCCGTGGACGACCGGCTGGCGCGCGGTGACGATCTGTTCGCGGACGGTAAGCCCTACGCGAACGGCTGGATGGTATACAGCGGACTTGAGGTCGAATTGTCGCCGATGGAGAGCGTCACCACAAGCCCCGCGCTGGAATACGACACGTACACATTGGAGAGGCTGGGTGCGTCCTCGGCGATTGCGGGAGTGAGCAGCTTCCACGCGCTCGCTCCCGGCGACCAGTAGTAACAGCTGACAGCAGCCGGGGCGCCATTCATCGAGGGTGTCGGTGTAGCGGACCCCTGTTGCCCGCCGGGCGCTGGAACACTACTGACCGCCGCGACGATGGAGCCGTCTGGCAGCGCGGCGCTACCCATCATCAGCAGCTGCGCTTTTGCCGGCACACCAGCGAGCGGCGCGTTCCGCCAGGTCTTGCCGCCGTCGGCGCTGACCGCAACGTCGCTTGCCGATAACAGCTGGCTGGACATCTGTTCCGTATACAGCAGCGGGCGGGTGGGGTCGCCGTTGACGTTGGCCGCGACCAGCGCCGGGCTTAAATTCAACGCCCAGTTGGCAATCGTCACCACCTGTATCCACGTCGCGCCCGCGTCATCGCTGCGCCAGAGCGTTCCGTCGCCCTCGGAAATGCAGCTTGCCGCGCTGACGGCAAAAAGCGTGCTTCCCACGGGCGTGGCCGCGTACTCGCAGACATGCGGCGCCAGCTTCGTCAGCGACGTATCCGCCGCCTGCCATGTCGCGCCTTCATCCGTCGTGCTCAGGATACGGATGTCGAGCGACGGAGTGATGAAGGATTGATTGTAGAACACCTTCGCATACAGGCGATTGCCCTGACCCTGCAAGATCGTGGAGTCATAGAAAAATACAACCCCCGTCGGGAAAATAGTGCCGGAGGTGGGTAACTGCACCAGTTGCCAGATGGTGCCGCCATCCTGGCTGCGATACAGCTGCGGACAGAGCTTGGCGTTGCCCTTCGGCGCGAAGCTGGTATGTATGTCGGCATGCACGTCGCATGATGCGGTCGCGGGAATAGGCACATCTACTCCCAGAAACACGTTCTGCGCGTCGAGCGGACTGACCGCCAGATACACCGCGCCGAGCGACACGGTGGACACCGGGAACGCGATGTCACTCCAGGTCGTGCCGCCGTCCACGCTGTGCCGCAGCACCGCCCCCGATCCGTTGTCGGCATACTCGTACATCACTTGCGGATCGCTCTGTGCGACAATCGGCGTTCCCGGCTGATTTGTCGCGGCCGGCTGCTCAGACAGCACATGGATATGCGCTGGTGTCGGCGTGCTGACCGTCGCGGTCACCTGCGGCTGCCGGTGCGGCCCGTTGCCGGCTTGCCCGTGATTGTGCGCGAGCGCCGCGAAGACCGCGCCGAGCAATCCGACGATAAGCACCGCCGCGACCGTCGCGGCGAACGCCCGCCACCGGCTTAACATGCGATACGCGCGCGGGCTCGGTGCGCCCGCGTCTCCCGGCTTCATTTCTCGTGCCAACCGCTCCGTGGGTTTCTCCGAATCGCGCATGGACTCCTCCTGTAGCACCGACCGTATGCGTCGGGTGAAAGAATCGGCGGGAGGCACGCTCCGCTCCCATACCGCCCCGTCCGCGAGAACCTGGTGCTCGATGCCCAGTAGCTCGGGCGGCAGCGGCTCAGGAGTGTTGGGAGAGCGCGAAATGTCGTCAGACATGGGTGCCTCCTTCATTCCGTTCAGTCACAGGCAGATGTCCGGAGTCGCGCAGCCGCTCGCGCAGCAGGGTGAGCGCGCGGCGCAGGCGGGTGCGAATCGTCGGTGGCGGCACGCCAAGCGCCGCGCCAATCTCGCTGGCGTCCATGCCGGCGTAGTAGCGCAAGACGACCGCCATCCGCAGCTCCGGCGCCAGCTCGTTGATAGCCTGTCGCAGATCGAGCGCGAGAGCGAATCCGCTATCGCCCGGATCGGCATCAAGTGTGCCGAGCAGGTCCGCGTGGTCCGCCGTCAAGGGCAGGTTGGCGCGCAGGTGCTTGCCATACCCGCCGCGCTGCCACTCGCGACAGACGTTGACGGCGATTTGCAGGAGCCACGGTCGAAACGCGGCGGGATCGCGCAGCGTCTCACGCTTCCGCCACGCCCGCAGCACCGCTTCCTGAGCCGCATCCTCCGCGTCGGTGAAGCCAACGAGCGCGGACGTCGCCTTGAGCAGTACCGCTGTGTGCCGCTCTACGAGCGCGAGAAACAGCTCGCGATCCACCACCAGAGCCACTCCTTCCGGCGCCACTCCCATCGGGATGGCAACCGTCGCCTGACCGTACGAGAAGGGCCGTACGGTACGCTCGGCTTGCCAGCGACTCATGCGCACTCCCTTTATAACGAAGACTCCGGCACATCTGCTGTGTCGCCTAGTATTGATGCGCAAAGTGCGGCTGGTGATTGCGCGGCCAGGAAATCAGGCTCTTGTACCCCTGTAGCGGTGTGATACAATAGTCGGGACCCGCAAAGGCTCAGCCACAAGTCCCAAAAGCACTCACTGCGTATGGAAGAGGTCGTGTGGAATGGTACGGACCGAGGGGGAGTATGGAATCACAAGGGCGGATACTCGACGGCAACCTTGAGACGCTTGGCCTGCAAGCCACCCTCAAGATGCTGGCGTTGAGTGGTAAGACGGGTGTCCTGAGTGTGACTTCCGGGCAGGAACGCCTGGCAATCTTCCTCGAAGAGGGCCTCATCATAGACCTCGACGAGCCTGGCACACCCGCCCCTGACCTCATTGATATGTTTCGCCTGCTGCACCGCATCAACAAGGCGAAAGCCGTTGAGCTGCGCAGCCTGGCCGGCACGAATCCTACCGTCGCGATGGACATCATGGTCCATATGAATATCATGCAACGCGCGGAGCGCCACCAACGCATTGAGTTCCGCGTCATTCAATGTATCAGCCATGCGATCCGCTGGGAGCGCGGGCGCTTCGAGTTCCACCGCGACGTTGCCGCCATTTCCGGGCGCGTCGCCCCTGAGCAGCGCCTCAACGTAGATCACGTCCTGCTCGAAGCACTGCGCCTGGCCGACGAATGGGGACGCGCTGGATCACTCGCGCTGGGCCGGGCCACCATCGCCCGCTGGATGCCGGAGCCTGAGTTTCAGGGCGACATCGCCGGCCTGGGCCTCACCCAGGACGAAATTCACGTCCTCTGCCTCTCCAACGGCCAGTTTCCCCTCCACGCCATTTCCTATGCGCTCCTCATCCCCGAATCCACCGTCGCCACGATCATGCGCAAGCTGATTGATCTCGGCCTGATCGAAGTAGTGGACGCCCGCCTGGAGACCGAGCTTGAGCGCAACCTCGCCAATCTGTTGACGCAGAGCCAGCATCAGCTCTCGCAGGACCCCAAACCGAATCCTGAGCAGCGCATGCTGCTGCTCGTAAAGACAATGGGCACGTGCGTCAATGGCTTGCTGGCTCACCATGCGCTCTTCGCACGAACGCTGCGTGGGCGCGGTGAAGTGCCGAAAGCTGACGTCGTCCACTATATCGAGGCCACCTTTGGGCCGCTGCTGACACAGCTGCAACGGAACTTTCCGCGCATGGATGAAATCATCCGCTTCGTGAACGGGCGCATAGACTATGCTGATCTGGAATCGCTGGATCGCGTCGTGCGCGGCCAGGAGCTTGCGGATTGCTATTGGGACGCGGTCCAGCTGCTCTCACACTTTATGCGCTCCGTATTCGACCGTGTCCTCACCGATGAAGTCGGCAAGTCGCGTGTGGGGCGGCAATTCGAGGATCTCTGGTCAGCGTTCCTACACGAGATAGACGAAGAAATCGCGCGGCATCAACATCGCCGCGCCGCGGCCCATGCGCAGGCGGACCGCTTTGCTCAGGTACGCGTGACACCCGAGCCGCGCCGTGGAATGGCCTACGCGGAGTATGAGATGGCACCAGATACGCGCAGGAGGTTCAGTTAAGTGGACGAGCCGGTTGTATTGGTGGTGGATGATAGCCCCACTGTGCGCAAGATCGTACAGCTCACCTTGCAGCGTGAGCATATACGTGTCGTCACCGCCGGAGACGGCCTGAGCGCGCTCGCCGCCGTCGCGGACGAGCAGCCCGACTTGATCCTGCTCGATATCATGCTTCCGCGCATGGATGGCTACAATATATGCCAGGCCGTGCGCAGAAATATGGCCTATCGTGACATGCCTATCATCATGCTTAGCGGCAAAGATGGGCTTTTCGACAGAATGCGCGGCAAACTGGCGGGGTCAACGGAATACATCACCAAGCCGTTCGATTCCGCCGAGCTTGTCCAGATCGTCAAACGTCATCTGGATAGCGCGAATGTGCGGGCGCGCGCGGCGCAGCGCGCCCTCCGCCAGCAGCGGCTGCGCCGCCGTGTCTAACAGGGTCTGAGGTGGCCGCGCTATCGGTGGCGCGGCCCGCAACGCACTTATTTTCCGTCTGCGCTGGGTCAGGGACCCGGCTCCACGCGCGACAGGGTACAGGGAGTCTCGCATGACCATGTCAAAAGTCTTGGTCGTTGATGACAGTTGGACTGATCTGACGCTCATCGCCACGCCATTGCGTGAGAGCGGCTACGACGTCATCACCGCCGTTGATGGCGAGGAAGCGCTTGAGAAGGTCCTCCAGGAGCGGCCTCAGTGCGTTGTGCTCGACGTCATCTTACCCAAACAAAACGGCTTTCAGCTCTGCCGCAAACTGAAACAAATGGAGCAGAGCCGCGATATTCCCATCATCCTGATAAGCGCCAAAAACACTCCGCTCGACAAACGGTGGGGATTGCAGCAGGGCGCCGATCTCTACATGACCAAGCCATTCAGCAAAGATGAGCTGCTCGCCAGCGTGCGCAGCCTCATCTAGTCCCGCTGAAACTGCCGCATCGGGTTGCCGCCCGGCGCGCCTCGTGGGAGGCACGATGAACGATCCGCTCTCGAATTCGAGTATTCCCGGCTCTGAGCAGAACCGCACCGGCGCTAGCATGTCCGAAACGCTTCAGCAGGCGCTACGGGCGCTTGGCGGCGACCGCAATTTCGGGGGAACCGGCACGCTTACCCCCGAAATGCTGACACAGCTTGCCCAGCGCGCTGGATTGCGCAGCCCCGCGCAGATCGCCAGCCTCGCCCAGATGATGGGCGTGGGCACTGACAACATCGCGGATGCCTCGGCTCCGCAGCACGTTGTCTTCGCCCTTGGCGACGCTGATTGCGCGTTTCCCTCCGAGGCTGTTCAGGGCGTTGAGCGTGTCGCTGACGTGACTCCCGTTCCCAACACTGTCTCGTGGGTGCTTGGCGTCATCAATCTGCACGGCGCCATCACATCCCTGATAGACCTGCGCGGCTACTTCGGCATGCCGCCCCAGCCTATCACGCCACGCACCCGTCTGCTCGTGCTCACCCAGCGCGATATGACCATCGGCATGGTCGTTGACGGCGTGACCGCCATGCGCACGCTCTCTGGCGACGCGGCGCCGACACACACTCTTGGCGTCGTGCCGACCTGGGCCACACCCTACGCTTCCCGTGCCATCATTCTCGAAGGCCGGACCATTATTTTACTCGATCCCGAGCGGCTCCTCTTCGCCGAGAAGATGCATCGCTATCGGGCTGATTTCTCGTGACAAGGGGTCATCACCTGCCAGCGCGCGCGCGGCACCATGACCTCATTCCCATGCCGCTACCTGTTTCCTTGGTACAACGTGGTACTCTAGGGTGGTCATAGGGTCCTACCGGCACCTTCTGCGCGATGCGGGATTTGCTCGGCACCTGCCATGTGCGAAAGCGATTCGCCAGACATACGCGACATCCACCATTACGATCCCGCAGTGCGCGCCGTATCCCGGCGCGGAGCCGGCGGCGGGGCGTAGCGCCAGCCAGGAATAGGTTTTGGGAGGTCTCATTTAGTATGTACGATAACTCGCGTACGCGGTGGTCCATTGGCGCCCAGCTCAACGTATGGATGGCGCTCTCGATGCTCGTGCCAGCCGCCGCGACGATCGGCCTTGGCGCCTGGGCCATCCATTCCACGGGAGTGGGCGGAGCCTTGCCACCCGAAACCACACTCTGGGCGGTGACGTTTGGAATCACTGTTTTCACCGTCATGGCCGTCGCCATCTTCTGGTTTCGCATGCGCGGCCTCGTGCGCGGGCAAGCCCTTGAGCTGGCTGATGTGTGCCGCCAGATCTCCAGCGGCGATCGCGCCGCGCGCGCGCCGGTCTACGGCGACGATGAGTTCGCTGTGCTCGCCGCCGCCGTCAATTCCGTGCTTGACGGAGCCCCGGTGGGAGGAATGGCGCCGTCCGGTGGCGGCGACACCCAGGATGCCGCCGCCCTTCAGGGGCAGATTGAAAAGCTCTTGCAGGAAGTCAGCGCGGTGGGCGATGGCGATCTGCGTGTGCAGGCGGAAGTGACACCCGATACCCTCGGAGTGCTCGCGGACTCCTTCAACTACATGATCGAAGAGCTGGCGAAGGTCGTCGGTCGTGTCCAGACGACCACTTTCCAGGTCACAAACGCTACCCGGCGCCTGCTTGATCGCTCCGCCGAGGTCGCGTCGGCCTCCGAGGCGCAGGTGTCACAAATTGCCGAGACTACGAACGCGGTGGCTCGCCTCGCCGATTTCGTTCAGCTTTCCGCCAACAACGCTCAGGCCGCCGCCGAAGCCGCTCGCGAAGCGCTGCGCAACGCCGAAGGTGGCCAGCACGCGGTGATCCAGACGATTGACGGTATGGTACACATCCGCGAGAATGTGCAGGACACCTCCAAGAAGATCAAGCGCCTGGGCGAACGCTCCCAGGAAGTGGGTGAAATCGTCCGCATCATCGAAGATATCGCCGACCAGACGAACTTGCTCGCGCTCAACGCCGCGATTCAGTCGGCCATGGCCGGCGAGCATGGGCGCGGCTTCGCGGTGGTCGCTGATGAAATCCGCCTTTTGGCCGAGCGGGTCACGGAATCCACCAAGAAGATCGCGACGATCGTGAAAAGCATCCAGGGCGACACCTTTGAAGCGGTGGTCGCTATGGAGGAAAGCACACAGGAAGTGGTCAACGGCTCCCGTCTGGCCGACGAAGCGGGTGAGGCGCTGCGGAGCATCAACGGCGCGGTGGATCGCCAGGCCAAGATGATCGAAGGCATCGCCAAAGCCGCTAACGAGCGTGCGCAGACCGCCGAAATCGTCTCCAACGCGATGAGCCGCATTGCCGAGATTACACGTCAGACGAACGTCGCGACTCAGGATGCCAGCGCCGCCGTGAGCTATCTCGCCGAGCTGGCGGAGCAGCTTCGCGCTTCCGTCGCGACGTTCCGCTTGCCCGATCAGGTGACGCAGGGGCAATCACTCTTGCCGCAACCCGAAGCAGCCTACGCGCCGATGGTCAATCTTCCCAACCTGGCTTCGCCTGGATGGGGCAATGAGATGCGTCAGCTTCCCCAGCTTCCCCCGGCTCCCGCGGGCGCTGTCAGCGCAGGGCAGATGCCCGACAGCTTCGACTTCAATGCGTTCGATGGCTTCTACAACGACCAGCAGAACAACGGGCTGGGGTACAACGATCAGCAGTACAACAACCAGCAGTACAACAACAGTCAAGGGTACAATGGGCAGGGGTATGGTGGCCAGCAGTACGCTGAGCCACAGCCCGCTCCCGCCCCAGTGCCTCAGCAGGGATACAACGATCAGCAGTTCAACCAGGGTCCGTACGGCAGCCCGCCTTTCCCGGACCTCTATTAAGATCATTCGTGGCAGCGAGTCCGAAGCCCCGTCCGCCGCGTGTGCAAGAATTGGGTGCGTGACGCATGTCCAATAACTTCGACAAATTCGCTATCCTCGAAAGCTTTCTCGACGAGGTAAGCAGCTACCTGCCCGAAATCCAGGCCAACCTGGATCGTTTGCAGCAAGAGCCGAGCAACAGCGACATCATCGAAGAAACCTACCGCCGAGCGCACACAATCGCTGGCTCCGCTGCCATGATGGAGTACAGCGCGCTCGCGCACGTCGCGCAGGGCATGGAAGATACCCTCGGTGACGCGCTTGATACGCGCAAGCCAGTGGATCAGCCGGAGATTGGCCTGCTACGCCGCTCGTTCACCCGCCTCTCGCGGCTTATCGAGCATATTCGCTCCGGCGAAGAAGATGCGCCCGTTGTCGCCGAAGACGACGCCGATCGGGCAGCGTGGCGCGGTGGTCCGGCTACTCCGGCATCCGGTGCCGCGCATCCAGCCGACTTCGCTGGCTCGTTCAACGGCGCCGCGTCGGGCGTGGCAGGTGCCGCCGCCGATGGCCGCGACGCGAGTCCCAGCGCACCGTTGCAGGTGCCAGGTTGGCTCGCTGCGTTCGCGGGTCCGACCGGCGACCCTGCCGCCGAGGAATCCGCGTCTCCAACGCCAGATGCCGCCCCTCATGCCGCTGGAAAGGATGCCAGTGTCGCGAGTGACTACTGGATCGGCCCGATTGAGCCTGCCTCCCCACCGAACGAGCATACGCCCGCGGCGTTTCCCGCGTATCAGCCGCCGCCATCAGGATCATTGCCGCAAGCGGCGGTACCGCCTGCCACAAGCCCCTGGCAGCAGCCGCCCAACAGGTATGATTCCTTCGCTGGCGGCGGGCAAGGACCAGCCGCATTCCAGGCGCCCAATGCCCAACCGGGCGGCGCTGCCGAGGAGTCGTTCGAGGATATTCTCCGCTCGTTTCAGGCCGGCCCTGCTCAGTCCGCCGCTGGGGCGATGACCGATACCGCTGGCTCCGCGCGACCGCCATCAGGATCCCTTCCGGACACGTCCTCCTCCTACGACCCGTCGGCGTTGGGTACCAGCGCACTGCCGACGATGCCGCCCACAGCGCAGCCTTACCCATTCGCTCCAGCCGCCCGGCCTGCCGTCCCTGGTTCCGGCTCACTCGTCCCCGCGCTCTCGGAGCTGCGCACGGACGAAGAGGCCGTCCGCCGGCAAGTCGCGACGTTGCGCACCGTTACCGCCTCCTTGCGTGAAGCCGCGCAGGCGATGGAAGACGAGCGTGTTGAGCTGCGGTCATTCCTGGATGGCTCGCGCGATGCATTGGAGCGCCTGGAAGAGTGGGCTGGTCAGCAGATGGGCCTCGATCTGCGCCACAGTCCTGATGCGGTGCGCCGCTACCTGCCGCTCTCCGTCATCTGGGTCACCACGACACGGCTCAAGCAGCTTGTGACCCTGCTGAAAAACTCTGATCGCGGCCTGACCACCACCCAGGAGCAGATCGAAGAGACGCTCGACGAGCTACGGTCAGCTATCGAGAGCACCGGCCAGATCTACACGACGATGTCTACCATCGCTGGCCCGCCTGACAACGGCTTCAGCGCGACCGTCGCCCAATTCAATTGGACACCACCCGCGCGAAGCAGCGTAGACGCATACGCGCGCTCGCAAGGGGACGCGCTCTCCCCGGCCACGCGCGCCGAGATCGAGCGCGACGTACGCGACCAGCTCCGCCGCGAGCTTGAGGACGATGTGCGCGCGGAGGTTGCCGCGGACGTTCGCCGCGATGAGGAAGATCGTCTCCGCCAGGAGATCCAGATTCAAGTGCGCCGTCAGCTTCTTTCGGAGTTGTCTCCGAATCTTGGCGCCAGCAGTCTGCCCATGCAAGCGGTGAGCGGTGTGCTGCCGAGCATGCTGCTCAGCTCCGAACGTGCCCCCAAGCCCGTCAAGGTGACGAGCGATCAATCGCCGGAGGCGCTGGAAGTCTTCCGTGAAGAAGCGCTCGAGCATCTGCAAACCATCACGACGGGTATCGCGCAGCTCGAAACGACACCTGGAGATGCCGGCGTGCTACAGTCCATTCGCCGCGCGATGCACACGCTCAAAGGCGCCGCCGGCATGATGGGCTTCACAACAATTCAGCGGATCGCTCACGCCTCGGAAGACCTGCTTGATCGCTTCGTCGAAGAGGGCGCATCCCTCACGTCGAACGTGATGAGCCTCCTTCTCGATACGTCTGAGGGGCTTGACCAGCTTGTCAGCGGCACCGTTTCTGCCCCAGCAGAGCAGCAACAGCTCTTGCAGTCACTTACCGGCAGATATGCACAGATCATGGGGACATCCAACCCCTACGCCGCGACCACTGCCGATGCCGCGTCCGCCGAGGTCGAAGACGCTGAAGAGGCGCTTGACGCTCCCGCCGCCAGTGAGACGGCACCAGACCTCAGTGTGCGTCTCCAGCTCAGCAAGCTGGATGATCTTGTCAATCTCTTCGGCGAGCTGCTCATCAACCGCTCCATTCTCGAAGAGCGCGTTGACCGCCTCAATCGCCTCGTCACCGATTCCGTGGTCGTTGGTGAGCGGCTGCGCGAGGTCGGTGGTCAGCTTGAGACACGCTTTGAGGCCGCGACACTCCCCAGCGGGCGCGGTACCTCAGCGCTTGCGGGTCCCGCTCAGCCGCACAATCCCGCCGCAAACCGGGCCTCCAGCGCGGCGCGGCCCGTTTCGGGCGGCCTTCGCTCTACCCAGGAGTACGCCAACGAGTTTGACGAGCTGGAGCTGGATCGCTACACCGAGTTCCACCGGCTCTCACGTGGCTTGAGTGAAGGCGTCGCGGACGCGGTAACGCTCAGTCATGAGATGGAGACGCTCATCCGAGAGTGCCAGACCTCGTTCGCGCGTGAGAATCGTCTCACCTCCGACTTCCAGGACCGCCTGCTCAAGGCGCGTCTCGTCCCGTTGCAGTCCCTCGTGCCACGGCTCTACCGAGCGGCGCGCGCCTCCGCCTTACGCGAAGGCAAAGAGGTCGAGTTCTACGCCGAAGGCATGGGCACCGAGGTGGACCGGAAGGTTTTCGAGGAGTTGGCCGGACCCCTGCTGCACATCGTTCGCAACGCTGTCAATCATGCCATCGAGCGACCGAACGTCCGCGAGTTGGAGGGGAAGGCTCGCGCCGGTAAGATCCTCGTCGCCGCCGCCTATGAGGGCAATCAGGTCGTCATTTCCGTACGTGATGATGGCGCGGGCATCAATCCCGACAAGATCCGCGAGACAGCCATCGCACGCGGCTGGATTGACCCCTATGCGAGCCTGACTGAGAAGGAGGCGCTGAGCCTCATCTTCCAGCCTGGCGTTTCCACCGCGGAGTCCGTCACCGAAGAGAGCGGGCGTGGCGTCGGGCTTGATGTCGTCCGCGACACGGTGACCCGTCTGCGTGGCACCGTCGAAGTCGAGTCATCCGTCGGGCAGGGAACGCTCTTTACGATGAAGTTCCCCATCAGCTTGCAGATCGCTCGCGCCGTGTTGGTGCGTGTTGGCTCACAGACACTTGCGATCCCCATGGCCGTTGTGGACCAGATTGGCCGGCTGGATTACTACCAGAAGATACCGGGCACGACACCTGCCATCGAGCTGCGCGGCGAGCGGTATCCCCTGGCGCACCTTGGCGCTTACCTCAAGCTCCCCCTTGGGCAGGTGGACGAGCGCTCTTCCGTGCTGCTTGTCAACGCCGGCAAGCGGCGAGTGGCGCTGCTAGCGGACTCTATCGTCGCCCAGCAGGAGATCGTCTCCAAGCCCCTCGGTCCGCATCTACGCGAGGTCCGTGGCGTCGCGGGCGCCGCCGTACTTGGCAACGGGCAGGTCATTCTCATCCTGGAGATGCACGAGCTGCTGACGCAACAGCCGCGCGGTGCGGTGGTGCTGCCCCAGCCCTCGGCTGACGCGCCCGCTCCGGGCGGAGATTCTCCCGCGGGCTCCACGTCCACGGTGACTCAGCTCCCGACGAGTCCCATGCCGGCGGCTCCACTGAACGCCGATGTTATGCAGGCGACCGCGCCGACGGCTGCCACGCCAGCCTCGGCCATCCCACCGACGACGCAAGGACCCGCCCGGCGCGATTTTGTGGTCGCCCCCACCGGAACCTCGCCGAACCGAACCGTCGTGCCGCTGGGTGCGCAAAACAGCTACGTCCTCGTCGTGGATGACAGTCCCAGCGTCCGGCGCGTCGTCAGCAACATGCTGAAGGCGAATGGCTGGGAGGTGCAGGCCGCGCGCGATGGTGTGGAAGCGCTTGAGGTGATCGCCCGCAAGATTCCCGCCGCCGTCCTGCTCGATATCGAGATGCCGCGCATGGATGGCTACGAGCTGATGGCCACGGTGCGCAGCCAGGAGCAGTATCGTTACCTGCCGCTCATCGTTCTGACCTCGCGTGCCGCCACCAAGCACCAGCAACGCGCGCTCCAGCTTGGCGCCGACGCATACGTCGTGAAGCCCTACCAGGACGAGGAATTGCTCAGCACCATCGCGACTCTTGTGCAGGCGCGCCGGTAGGTTGAGGGGGAATAGTCACTATGAAAATGGGCCGCGAGCGTGCCGTGCTCCGCTGGGACATCCACGCCTCCCTGCTCCAAGAGCGTATCGCGCGGACCGAGCAGGCGCTCTCATCGCTGGGCGCGCCCGCCAATCAGCGCACGCGCGAACGCGCCGCCGAGCTTGCCGACCTCCGCCGCCAGCTCGCCGCCCTCGGCCCTACCCCCCGCGCCAAAATGGGCTAAGCTCGACTACGACATGGGTTGTAGCATGAATTCGTAGGGGACTAGCGCGCAATTGTGTCTGTCGTTACCGTGGTTGTTACGTGGCGCTGGCGACGTAGCTCGGGCCGTTCGTGGTATGCACCAGGAAACGCCCATGCGGCCCCAGCGGCACGATGGGGCCCGACGGTGGCAGGAGGCCGAGATACTGGGATACACCCGTCTGGTAATTGATAACGAAAAGCTGCGCGGGCTGTCCAAACTCGATGGCTGCGATCCAACTCCCCGAGACCGTCTGTGGCTGGTTCCCGGCGAGTGTCGCGGGGGTCTTCTGAATGGTGGCGCCGGTCAGCATATCTATTACTCCGACCGCGCCATTCGCACCGACAGCGCCCAGCGCCGCATGCGGCCCCACCCAGAAGCCCGGCAGGATGGCGCGGATCGGCAGCTGGGTCAAGCCCATGCTGGTCAGCTTTTCGAGGGTGTAAAGCACCTGCACAATCAGTACCTGGTCGTCAGGGGAATTGACCATCTCTCCCGCCGCTGCCGCGTCGGCCACCTCGCGGGTATTGCGTGGCGGCGCACTGGCAATGACGCGCGCGGAACCGCCGGCTGGTGGGGCAAGGTAGATGGCCTGCTGCGTGACATAGGCCATCTGCCCATCCAGCCAGCCAAGGAAGTCGGAGCCCGGCGGCAAGCGGCGGACAGCTCCGCCGTCGCGCGGGCCGATCTCCACCACATCCTGGGTTGCCGTGCTGCTCCCCAGCGTGCCGGCGATCCATTGGCCATCCGGGGAGAGCAGCGGCCCGCTGATGTCATCGAACGCGGTCGAATGCACCGTGCCGGAGCGGTCCATGATCCGCATGCTGAACGGCGGGTGATAGCTCGTGATGCAGACACCCGACGAGTCGGCCAACCACCACACGCCGAGCGGGCCGCCAGCGGGGTCGTGGTACTGGCCGTAGACGGTGCCCGCCTGATCGTAGAGCGTGAGCGTGGTCCCGGCGCTATCGAGGGCCGCCAGGCGCGTGCCATCGGGCGAGGGAGTCACGCTTTCGGCTGCGGGCAGCGGCAACTGCGGCAGGTCGGTCAGCGACGCGCTCGTGGCGGTCGGCACGATAGCGAGCGTTGTAACGGTGGGCGCCGGCGCGGGCGGCCGCGGGGTGGTACACGCGGCAGCGATGCCAGCAAGCAACATACAGAGCAGCACCGCCCGCAACCTCACCATCGCTTATCTCTCCTCGCTCACCTTTACATCTCGTTCCCTCATACAACGCGCGACGGCCCACTGCCGGCTACAAATGCCCTCGCGGTATGACGGTCGCTTGGTGACGATCCGCGGCGGGAATAGATGCGCTTGGGACCCGATAAACCGACCTCTATGGAACGCGGAAAGTCGGACAGCGGTCATTGAGAAGCCGTCGCGTGGCGGCGCAACGACAAGAGGGCGGCGATCAGCATCAGCAGCGCCGCTGGGAGCAGCTGCAAGCCAATCGTGAGAAATTCTAGCAGCGAGTAGACGATGAGAATCACCGCGGCGATCCAGAGCACGCGCCTCACGATGGGATTGCCGGTGAGGCTATGGGCGACCGCGCACACCAACGCGATCAAGAAGACGGCGATCACAAACTCAATGGATTGGATCGTCGAAGGGTCGCCTTGCTGCCAGAGGCTCACCATTTCGACTGGGCCGTTATCTGAGCGAACGCAACATACTGGATCGAAGACGATGTGATAGAGCTGGAAGCCGGCGACAGCCGCGCCCGCCAGGGCGCTGACGAGCTCGAGCCAGCGGGTCGTGCGCATGGTGATGCCTCTCTCTGATCTGATCTGGCGCGACATCTGCCGCACTGCCGCCAAACCGTGGGGAGGAGGCACCGCAGGCAAACAGCGAGCAGTCCTCCGCCAGCTACGGCGCCGGAACTATGAACAGGCTGTGAACAGGCGCGGCGTAGCGCACGTCGCGCTGCGTAGGGAGGCTCACGCTGCATACCAGGCAAGCCTCCGGCACACCCCTGCTCGGCTGCCGCTAGACGATGTCTAAGCTCCAGTGGAGCAAGGAGGAG
>DATGEP010000379.1:0-24619 GCA_035310125.1 Ktedonobacterales bacterium | reverse complement strand
GCCGTTGGAGAGGGTGAGTTCGTCAATGAGCGTCCACTTTACCTGCTATGCATAGTGAGCCAAGAGATTATGGAAGGCGGGGCGCAGGGCCAGTTCATGGTCCACTCGTTGCGCCTCGTAGGAGGTCAATTCAGCGTAGTACGCCTGGATTGCCCTGTCGCGCTCGCCAATCTGGATGCTCTGCCCACCTGCCATGTGCCACCATCTTCCAGCCGCTGTCGTCTCCTTGGGCCATCACCTGTCGTACGGTACAGTATGACAGCATCTAGGCAGCGTGACAAGTCCAAGAGCTACTACCGCCGCATGGTAGGTGAATACTACGTCGTTGGGTGATAGAAGTCAATTCTTCTTGTGGTTGGGAACTGTCGGCCCACAACAATCAATCCATCGGCATGCTTGAAGGAGCCTTCAGCGAGTTCAGGCATGCACAACGAGCGGAGCGAGGCGTAGCCCTTGCAGGTAAGCATCTCTCGTGCGATACTTTGTCCGTGGGTATTCCCTGCCAGCAAGCCGAGTCTTCCCTGTGCGCCAAACCGCTAGCAGGACAGACTCAGGCGGCAAACATGGAATATCTTTTATCTGCGGAGTGTGCCGCAGCACAAAGGCTGCCTGTCGTGAGGACGGGTAATTTCGGGATTGTCGAAGCACCATACGGGCGGTTGCTGAAACTGGCAGACAGGACAGACTTAGGATCTGTTGGGGTAACACCCGTGAGGGTTCGAGTCCCTCACCGCCCACCATCCCATCATCCCATCATCCCATCATCCCATCTTTCCACTCCTGCGGACCGGATCACCATGCACCCGGTCCGCATCCTCTTTTCCGCGAGCGCCCCGCTTCCCGTTCGTCGCAACGTATGAGCATGCGGCACCCCTTCATTGCCTGGAGCAGAGCCAGCGTGAGACTCCCTTCGCCTCCGTTCTCTCCCTGTTCCCCGTAACTCCGTCGCCTTCGCAAGAACTCCCCAGCATTCCGATGATATAATGGAAAGACGACCTACCAACATCGGACTCGTTCCGCCGCGAAGGAACACCACACATCTTCTCGAATCCGGGCCGCTGACACTGCCGGCCTGTGGAGGCGACACCGTGAAAGTATCTGTCGAACGCACGCCCGAAAGCGAGGCCGTGCTCAATGTCGAGCTGGAATGGGGCGAGCTTGAAAAAGCCTCTGAGCGGGCCTACCACAAGCTCGCCCAGAAATACACCGTTCCCGGCTTCCGCCGTGGCCACGCCCCGCGCACCATGCTCGAGCGCATGCTTGGCCAGGAAGCCATCTACCAGGAAGGGCTGGAAGACCTCATAGACTCCAGCTATCGCGATGCGCTCAAAGAGCATGCTATCACCCCGCTCGCGCAGCCCTCGCTCGACGCTCCCCCACTTGAGATCGGCCAGCCATACAGCTTCACCGCGCGCGTCCCCGTCGTGCCTGAAGTCACGCTTGGCGACTATAAATCCGTGCACGTCACCCCCACCCCCACCGATGTCACCGACGACGACGTCCAGAACGTGATCGAGCAGGTTCGCGAGGACCACGCGATGTGGCTGCCCGCCGAGCGCCCCGCTCAGATCGGCGACAAAGTCGTCGTAGACCTGAAGCTCACCTCCGGCGACCGCGAGATCAGCAACCTCCATGACAACGAGATGGAGCTCGCCGCCGACCGTGCGGGCATCTTCACCGGCATGGACGATCAGGTGGCCGGCATGTCTGAGGGCGAAACCAAGGAATTCGATACCACCATCCCCGAGGACTACGCCAATACCGAGCTTGCCGGCAAACCCGCCCATTACGTCATCACCCTGAAGGGCGTCAAATACCGCGAGCTGCCCGAAGTGGACGACGAGCTCGCCAAGTCTGTCGGCAGCTACGAATCGCTGGATGACCTGCGCGAGGCCGTTCGCCACAATCTCGCCGATCAGAAGGAAAGCGAAAGCCGCCGCGAGGTCCGCGAGCAGACCCTCAAGCAGATCACCGATGCCTCCGAGGTCTTCATCCCACAGGTGCTGGTGGATGAAGAGACCGAAACCATGCTGGACGAGATGAAGCGCATGCTGGAACAGAGCCGCATCTCCTGGGATCAGTATCTCTCCATCAGCCAGAAAGATGAGGCCGAGCAGCGCAAAGACATGGAGCCTGAGGCCCGCGAGCGCGTCAAACGCGACCTCGCCCTCGACGCCATCGCCGACGCCGAAGGCATCACCGTCTCCGACCAGGAGCTGCAAAGCTGGTTGGACATGTACGCCTCCATCGGTGGCCGCCGCATGCGCCTGCGCGACCTGCGCCCCGGCCAGCGCGCCGGCATCACTGCCCGCCTCCGCCGCGACAAAGCGACGACATTCCTCGTCGAGCACGCCACAGCCGATACTGAGGCGACCTCCGAATCCGCGGCAGAATCGGCAACCCCGGTCGCTACCAACGCTACCAACGCTGCCCGCGCGACGACCCGCGCCAAATCTGAAAAAGCGGCAAAAACGGCAACCGCCTCTGACGCCTCTCTCCCTCAGGGAGAGGAAACGAAGGCGCAGCCGGCAGCCGCTGAAGACGCACCCGTTGAGGTTGAGGCTACACCAGCTGAGCCGGAGGCCGGCATTCCAGCTTCCGCTGAAGCCGACGTATAGACGTATAATTGTAGGGGCGTCTACCGGAGACCCATTCGTGTAGGGGCGTCCGGTGGATGCCCAACCGGCCGGGCTGGCGGCAATCGTGCCATCCATCGCTTCGGCCCCACTCACAATCTCCCTCTCCTCGCAAGAGAGGGGCAGGGTGAGGTTCCCACGATACCCTATGGGAGATTGCGCGTTCTATTTGACATCACCGCCTTACATATGGAAGTCTTGAAGAGAACTGTAGTGCATCTTTCGGCAGGGCGCCCGCTGTAGCAATACGCGGCGTCGGGCCGGCAATCCTGACCAATGACGCCCTAGTGGCGAACATAGAGGCGTGGCGACCAAAGCCGCGGTCCGGCTGGGTGTCACCCAGCCGGGCAACGAGGGGATGGTAATACCGTGGCAACTACGAAGGGGACACGCATGACCTACCGCTGCTCCTTCTGCGGCAAGAGCCAGGATCAGGTTCAGCGACTTATCGCCGGGCCTGGTGGCGTCTATATCTGTGACGAATGTGTTGATCTGTGCCGCGAGATCATCGAAGAGGAACAATCGTCATCCAAGCCCCGCGTCGCGACGGGGAAGGTGCCGACTCCCCGCAAAATCTACGATCAGCTCAACCAATATGTCATCGGCCAGGATCGAGCCAAGAAAACCCTTTCCGTGGCCGTCTACAACCACTACAAACGCATCAACTCCGGCATGCAGATTGATGATGTCGAGCTGGGCAAAAGCAATATCCTCCTCATTGGCCCCACCGGCTGCGGCAAAACTCTCCTGGCCCAAACCCTCGCCAAAGTGCTGGATGTTCCCTTCTGCATCGCCGACGCCACCGCCCTCACCGAGGCCGGCTACGTTGGCGAAGATGTCGAAAATATCCTCCTGCGCCTCATCCAGATGGCCGACTTCGACGTCAGCCGGGCCGAGCGCGGCATCGTCTACATAGACGAGATAGACAAAATCGCCCGCAAAGCCGATAATCCCTCGATTACGCGCGATGTCTCCGGCGAAGGTGTGCAGCAGGCCCTCCTCAAGATCATCGAGGGCACGATCGCCAATGTCCCCCCACAGGGAGGCCGTAAGCACCCCCACCAGGATTTCATTCAGATCAACACCCAGAATATCCTCTTCATCTGCGGTGGCGCCTTCGAGGGCCTGGACAAGATCGTTGAGCAGCGTCTCGGCAGCCACAAGACGATGGGCTTCAAGGCCGTCGAAGAGACGCCGGAGATGAGCAATTCCGCCCTTGCCCAGCTCATCCCCGACGATCTCCTCAAGTTTGGCCTGATCCCCGAGTTCGTCGGCCGCCTGCCGGTCAGTGTCTCGCTGGACAACCTCGACCGCGATGCGCTCATCCGCATCCTGACGGAGCCGAAGAACGCGATCATCAAGCAGTACCAGAAGCTGCTGCACCTCGACCGCGCCGAGCTTTCCTTCACTCAGGACGCCCTTGAAGCCGCCGCCGACAATGCCCTGAAACAGAAGACCGGGGCGCGTGGTCTGCGCACCATCATCGAAGAAGTGCTGCTCGACGTGATGTTCGAGATCCCCTCTCGCGCCGACGTGAAGAAAGTGGTCATTGACGGCGAAACGATCAATCGCCGCAAGGCTGCTCAACTCGTCGCTCGTGGCGAGCCGCGCGGTGTCGAGCTGGAGGACGAGTCCGCCTGAGCTGACCAGGATGGCATCGTCACGACCGGGGGAGCGGCAGCACGCGGCGGGAATTATCCCACTGCTCCCGCCGGTCATCTTTTTTTTCGTCCTATGCCCCGCTTCCTCTGGAAGATGTCGGAGCATAATCGCCCCTCTTCGCGAGAGAGGGGCCAGGGGTGAAGTCCCCCACATGGGACTTCGGTCCCCGATGTCGCGTGCTTTTACGCCTCCGCGCGTTGACATAGACGTTAGGACGTGCCGGAGAGCACACCCCAGCAGTGGAGCGGGGATCGGCCACGTGCGCCGTGTGACGCACTCCCAGCCGCGACAGCGAGCTACTGTGAGCGAGGAAACCTGCGAAATGGAAAAATCCGCTAAGCATGTGCGGAACGAGAAAGCGCCGGTGAAAACGGCGCCGGACAGCCCTGCGGAGGAGCAAAGCGCCACCCAGAGCTATCCGCTCGTTCCCTTGAAAAATACTGTCATCTTCCCAGGTGCCAGAGTCACCTTGAATATAGGTCGCGAAAAGTCCATCCTTGCGATCCAGCACGCCATCAAGAACGGCAACCGCTTCGTCGCCTCCACCCAGCGCCAGCCCGATCTGGACTCGCCAGGCCCGAAGGATGTATTCCCCATCTGCACCGTCGTACACATCGTGCAGCACGAGACACAGAGCGATGAGACGCTCCAGCTCGTTGTGGATGGCATCGATCGCACACGCATCGTCGAATGGGACAGCGACGCACCCTACCTGCGCGTCGCCATCGAAGAGCTGCCTGAAACCGAGCCTGACGGCGCCCAGGCGGAGGCTCTCGTGCGCCACGCGCAAAGCCTTTTCGACCGCTTCTCGCACCTCAGCCGCCGCTTTAGCACGGAAGATATCGCTGGCGTCACCGTCCTGCATACCCCCGGCCGGCTTGCCGATACACTTGCCGGTCATGTCATCACCGACTCCTCCCAGCAGCAAGAGCTGTTGGAAACGCTTGACCCACTGGCCCGCCTCGAAAAGATCTGTGTCTCCCTCGGCAACGAGATTGAGATCCTTGAGCTGGAAAATAAGATTCGCCAGCGCGTCCGGCAGCAGGTAGACAAAAACCAGCGCGAATACTATCTGAAAGAACAGCTTCGGGCGATCCAGGAGGAGCTTGGCCACGATCAAGCCAGCGAAGTCGCGGATTTGCGCGAGAAAGTCTCCCAGAAAGGCTTGCCCGCCGAAATTGCCACGAAAGTCAATAAAGAGCTGGACCGGCTGGAACGTATGCCAGCCCACTCCGCTGAGCTCGTCGTTCTGCGCAACTACATTGACTGGATGCTCGCCCTGCCCTGGCAGGAACGCACCGATGACCGGCTTGACATGAACTTTGCTCAGCAGGTGCTGGACGAAGACCACTACGGTCTCGAAAAGGTCAAGGATCGCATTATCGAGTTCCTGGCCGTTCGCCAGCTCCGCATGATGCAGGCGCAGCGCGAAGCCGCCGCCGCTTCCAGTGACAAAGTTCCTGGCACCACTGACGAGCCGGCGCCCGCGAAGTCGCGCTCACACAAAGGGCCAATCCTCTGTCTTGTCGGCCCTCCGGGCGTCGGCAAGACCTCCCTCGGTCAGTCCGTCGCCCGTGCGCTCGGCCGCAAGTTCGTGCGTATCTCGCTCGGCGGTGTCCATGACGAAGCCGAGATTCGCGGCCACCGCCGCACTTACGTCGGCGCCCTGCCCGGTCGCATCATTCAGGCGATGAAGACCGCTGGCGTCCGCAATCCCGTCTTTCTGCTGGACGAGATAGACAAGCTGGCCGCCGATTATCGCGGCGACCCCTCGGCGGCGCTCCTCGAAGTGCTCGATCCAGCCCAGAATAATACCTTCACGGACCACTACCTCGAAGCGCCGTACGATCTCTCCGAGGTATTCTTCATCTGCACGGGCAACAATCGCTACCAGATTCCCCGGCCCCTGGCCGATCGCATGGATATCGTGGAGCTACCGGGCTATACCGAAGAAGAGAAAATCACCATCGGGCGCAACTATGTACTGCCCAAAGTGCTCACCGAGCATGGCCTGAGCACGAAACAGGTGCAGGTGCCCGAAAGCGCCATGCGTTACATCATCACGCGCTACACGCGCGAGGCCGGCGTGCGCGGACTGGAGCGCCAGCTCGCCATGATCTGTCGCAAGGCGGCGCGGCGTATCGTCTCCAAGCCTGACGCCCGCATCCGCCTGACCGAGAAGAGCATCGAGCAGTTCCTCGGCATCCCACGCTACTCGCCAGACCGCACCCAGGAGCGCGGCCAGATTGGCGTCGCGACTGGCCTCGCCTGGACGGAGCACGGCGGTACGCTATTGCCTGTCGAGGTCGTCACCATGCCGGGCAAGGGCGGCCTGATTGTTACCGGCCAGCTTGGCGATGTGATGCAGGAATCCGCCCGCGCGGGCCTCTCCTACATCCGTTCCCGCGCCCGCGATCTGAATATTCCCGACACCTTCTCCGAGAATCTGGACATCCATATCCATCTGCCCGAAGGCGCCATCCCGAAAGATGGCCCCTCGGCTGGCATTACGATGGCGCTGGCGGTCATCTCCGCGCTCACTCGGCGCCCCATCCGTAGCGACCTCGCGATGACGGGTGAGATCACGTTACGCGGAAGAGTCCTACCTATTGGTGGCCTCAAAGAAAAAACCCTGGCGGCGCACCGCGTCGGCATTCGTAGCCTGCTCGTTCCGTTCGAGAACGCCAAAGATCTCGCCGATATCCCCCACAAGGTTCGTGGCGAGATGACCATTACTCTCGTCGAGTCTATGGACGACGTAGTTCGGCTGGCCCTCATGCCCGCAACTGAGCAAGCGGAGCATGAAGACACCGGCGAGCAGCCGGAGCGTGAGGTAGCGCGACCGCGCGACCGCGAGCCGGTACCATCTGTCCCGGTGGTCTTGCCGGTCCGCGACCCGCAACGTGACCAGGAGGTAGCCGACGAGGCCGACCGCCTGCCTCCGCCCACCGGCCCCCTCGAAGATCAACCCTCCGCCAGCTCCCACGTCTAAGCTGGCGCACACCAGATACCCCGCCTATCGCCCCTCACATCGGGCGGTATGCGGGGTATTCTCGCGCCTGCGATACAATCGGGCTGGCAAGACTCCTAAACCGGCGGATACAGGTCAGCGGAACGCACGGCGCAACCAACTACGCTACATCTGAGGAGCACCGACGACCAAGGCGGAGTTTGCGGAGATCGTACGACTGGCCCCAAGAGATTGAATCTGAGCAGCTCTGGTTCTCCGCCATGGTGATTAGATAGCCGCTGGCTGCCCACCCGTGCGCGCCGGCACCGCGTCCACTGCCCCCGTACCGAGAATCTCCTCCAGCTTCTGCATCAGCTCCGGGCAGAACTGGATACCCTGCTGGCCAGCCTGGGGCGCGAGGTGCGCCACCCATTGCCCATTACGCACATACAGCTCGTAGCGGTCATCGCCAGGATAGCGATTCAGCGCCGTCAATAGCTGATCCACGCGGGCAATCTCAATCGGATCGTTCTTCCCTCGCGAGACACGAATGCGCAACAGATACTCCTTGCGGTTGATCTCCTCCTCGGTGGGCACGAACTCCTCCACCTCGTCGGCCATCAGCTGCGGCTCATCGTTGCGGATGGAGACGGTGCCCGTCACCAGCAGCACGGCGTCGGTGCGCCAGCGTTCGGCGGTGGCGGCGTACGTCCGGGGGAAGACGACCACCTCGATGCTGCCCTGGGTATCTTCGAGCTGCACCGCCGCCATCGCGTCGCCCTTCTTTGTCATGATACGCCGCACGTCTGTGACACGCCCGCCCAGCGTAATCTTCTGCCCCGCCCACTCCTCGTTCAGCAGCGCCGTATAGGCAGTAACACGCTTCTTCAGGATGCCCGCGACATGCGCCAGCGGATGCGCTGAGAGGTAAATGTTCAGCAGGTCCTTCTCCCAGGCGAGAATCTGCTGGCGTGAGTAATCTGGCGCGTCCACCGGCATGAAGTCGCCAGCGGGATCGTTCGCCACAGCGCCGAAGAGGCTGTTCTGCCCGATTTCGCGCATCTTGCGCTGCTGCTGGCCCAGCGTGAGGGCGCGGTCGAGCGAGGCAATGAGCCGGCTGCGCCACGAATGGGGATTCATGTCCGCCGGTCGGCCCACGTTGTCAAGCGCGCCCGCCTTCACGAGACATTCGGCGGCGCCCCGCGTCAGATTTTTACTGTCCGTCCGCGCGAAGAGGTCCACCAGCGACGTGAAAGGACCGCCCGTGCGCCGCGCCTCCAAGAGCTCTTCGATGGGCCGGCTGCCCACATTCTTGATGGCGAGCAGACCGAAGCGCACTCCCCATCGCGGCTCGCCCTGCTCATCCACTTCACGCAGCTTCTCCACCGTGAAGCCGATGTCGCTGGCGTTGATATCTGGTGGCAGTACCTCAACGCCCATGCGCCGGCACTCGTCAATAGCGGCGATCACCTTCTTCGCGTCGCTCGCCTCGGTCGTCAGCGTCGCCGCCATGAATTCCGCCGTATAGTTCGCCTTGAGATATGCCGTCTGGTACGCCACCCAGGCATAGGCGCAGGCATGGCTGTTGTGGGACACGATGCCGTTGGCGATGTAGTTGAGCGGCCCGTCGGGTGCCATCTCGACATCATAGGTCATCGCCTCGCCGCATGGCTCGATAGAAACAATGGGGTCGCCGTTCGCGGCATGTGCGACACCCAGGTGCCGCAGTACCGTTGGCCTGAAGTCCTCGGGAGTCACGACGACGTAGGGCAGGTCGCCATACTTCTCCGCGAAGTAGCCGGCGTCTCGGTCCATCCCATCCAGTTCCCAATAGATGCCATTGAAATAGAAATCGCAGATGCGCCCGTTTGCGAGCACCTTGTGAATCTCGAACTCGATGCCCTGCTCGATCAGCCACTCGCACATGTCCCGCTCTGGCTGGCTCGCGCACCACATCCCATTGGATGCAATCGAGTATCTGCCATATCCTGACCCTAAATCGTAGCATGCCCGCGTGCTCGCAATAGACTTGGCAATCAGCCGCGCCTTCCACTCCGGGTCATTGGCGAAGAGCCACTTGACGCGCTCATGCATGGCGGCGACACCGATACGGCTCACGTGTGGATACAGCGTGTGCTGCCGCACCATGTGCTGGCGCTGTTGCGCACTGCGATTGAGGCGGGCCATCATTGGAGTGCGCCGCGCCGTCCGCTGCTTCTCGTTGACCTGCCTGGGCGCGATGATCAGCTCCGAGGCCAGCGTCATCATGCCTGCCTCGCGGTAGCCCTCCGTTGTGAGCAGCCGGTGCTCCGGCGTCACCTTGATCGTCTTCCCCGATGCGGTACGGATCTTCAGCAGCGCCTTCCTGCCGGTTCGCACGATGCGCGCGACCTTGTGCGGCCGGATCTGCCCGTCCGGCCACATCGCCATGATCTCGGCGGGAGGATTGCGGTAGGCGGCGGAGAGCGCCATGCGCCTGCCATCGGGAAGCTGTATTTCCGTCAAGCCGTGGGCGCACTTGTTGAATCCGTAGCCGGCAAACGGCTCGATGAAGGAGAAGATGTCGTCGGCCACCTTCGCATCAATGCCGTTCTTGACGCAGCCCTTCACGAACATATCGCGATACTTCGCCATCTCCGCCGCGAGCTTCTTCGACATCGCCTTGCGAAACTTGTCCACCTCGCCCCAGGAGAAACCGGCCAGCTCGATGGCGACGAGCAGCACCTGATCCTGATACACGATGACCCCGTAGGACTCGCGCAGCAGAGGCTCCAGCTTGGGATGCAGATAGCGAATCTCCATCTCGCCATGCTTGGCCTTGATGAACTGCGGAATGGAGTCCATCGGGCCGGGGCGGTACAGCGCCACCATTGCCATCACGTCTTCGATACACGTCGGCTTCAGATCCTTGATGTACGTGCGCATCGCGCCGGACTCAAGCTGAAAGACACCCGTCGTCTCGCCGTCACCCAGCAGCGCGTACGTCTTCGCGTCGTCGGTCGGCAGGCGGTCCAGGTCAATATCCGTGCCGCGCGTCTCCTGGATGAACTTCTTGCTGTTCATCAGGATGGTCAGGTTGGAGAGACCGAGAAAGTCGAACTTGATGAGGCCCAGATCCTCGATGTGCATCTGCTCGTACTGCGAGACGAGCCACGTGTTGGAAGGATCCTTGTAGTCGCGCAGCTGGAGCGGTACGACGGTTTCTAGCGGCACCTGTGAGATGACGACGCCGGCAGCGTGAATGCCGGTGCTGCGAACGGTGCCCTCCAGATTTTTCGCCATGTCAATCAGCTTGCGGATCTGTGCGCTCTGGTCATAGATTTGCTTGAGATCACGAACGCCGCTGAGTGAGCCGTCAATCGTCACCTTCGGGCCGGCGGGAATCAGGCGGGCGACGCGGTCGGCCTCAGTTTGCATGCCCATGACACGGCCCACATCGCGCACGGCGGCTTTGGCCGCCATCGTATTGAACGTGACGATTTGGCCCACCCGGTCCCAACCGTACTTGTCCGCGACGTAGCGGATGACCTCTTCACGGCGATCGTCGGGGAAGTCCATATCAATGTCGGGCAGCCCTTTGCGCTCTGGATTCAGAAACCGCTCGAACGGCAGAACGTAGCGCAGCGGGTCTACGTTGGTGATGCCGAGCACATAGGAGACGAGACTTCCTGCCGCCGATCCGCGCGCGACGCAGCGCATGCCGTGGCTGCGGGCATAGTTCACGTAGTCCCAGACGATGAGGAAGTACGAGGTCAGCCCCTTCTCGCGGATGATGCCCAGCTCGTAACCCAGCCGCTGCTCCACGGTGTCGCTGATGTCCCCGAATCGCTCGCGTGCACCTTCCAGGCAGAGGGTGTGCAAGTAGGTATCCTGATTGGGATATTCCGAGGGAATGGTGTAGTCGGGAAGCAGATTGGCCCCGAACGCGATCTCGACGTTGCATTGCTCGGCGACACGTACCGTGTTTTTGAGGGCGTCGGGAAACTCTGGGAAGAGGCGGGCCATCTCGTCGGGCGACTTGAGATAATATTGTTTGCTATCGAACCGCATGCGCTTCGGCTCGTCCAGCGTTTTGCCAGTCTGGATGCAGAGCAGCACATCCTGCGCGTCGGCATCCGACGAGGCGACGTAGTGCAAATCGTTGGTCGCCAGCAACGGCGCGCCTGTCTCGCGATGCAGATCGTAAAGCAGCGGGTTGAGCTTGTTCTGCGGCGACTCCGGCGCTTCGTGATCCTGAACCTCGATATAGAAGTTTTCCGGGCCAAAGACATCCTGATACCAGCGGACGGCGGCGCGAGCGCCGTTTAAGTCATCCTTGAGCAGCATCTCGGGAATCTCGCCGGAGAGGCAGCCAGAAGTGACAATCAGCCCCTCGCCATGCGCGGCCAGCACCTTCTTGTCCACGCGCGGCCGGTAGTGGTAGCCACGTGTGTGAGCGATGGTCGTCAGCTTGAGCAGGTTCTGGTAGCCGGTATTGTTCTTCGCCAGGAGTAGCAGGTGGTTGTATTCGTAGCGCCCCGTCTTTTCCTCTAGCGAGGGTGCTAAGTAGCCCTCTACCCCCAGGATCGGCTTGACGCCGGCTGCTTTGCACGCCTTGTAGAACTCGACGCTGCCGTACATCCCGCCGTGATCGGTGAGCGCGAGGCTATCCATGCCGGCGGCTTGTGTCGCCTGGATGAGCCTCTTCATCCGCGACTGGCCATCCAGCAGGCTGTACTCCGAATGTACGTGCAGGTGCGCGAAATCGGCGGTCACGGCGGCGTCTTCTCTTTCGCTACGTAGGTGCTGCGATCCGTACAGCACTGTAGCACGGGCGTGCGGCGTGCGCCAGGGACCCATTTGGGCTGGGTCGAGTGTCGAGCAGAAGCCACGGCTGCACGAGGAGGGCGCCCGGCGCGATGGGAAGCTGGCTCAAGCAGGCAAGAGCGACGTATGACCCACCACCTCGCCGGTTTCCGCGTCCTTGATCGCTATGTCGAGCACATACCCCAGCGCACCCAAATAGCGTTGTAGCGTCGCAATCTGTACGTTCGCTCGCGCCTGCTCGAAGCGGCTCACCGCCTGCTGCTGGAGCCCGGACCGCGCGGCGGCGTCCTGTTGGCTCAGCCCGCGCTGCTTGCGTGCGCGATAGAGCAGGATGGCCAGATCAAGGGCCGCATCAGCAGCGACCAGTTCCCGGTGCTCGTCCTCATCAAACGTCGCGATATAGTCATCTATCTCGTTGATGTGCTCGTCTGGCTTGCTCATGGATTTCGCCCTTCCCAATCCTGTTTGTAGATGCGAGCCTTCTTTAACTCAACGGTATCAACTTTCTGCTTCGCGTTACGGTGGCACGTCCTACGAGTACGCCAATAAAGCTGATGTCCTGCGCCGGCTTGGGCGTAATGCAGAGGCAGAAGCGGCCGAGGGGTACGCCGAAGAATGCCGGTTCGATGAACTCCTCGACGAAGAACAAGAAGCATATTTTGACTAGTCGGTGCCAGTTCGCACTGTAGGACATGCGAGACCTTGTCTTGGTGATATGTGCTCATATGTTTAGCCATTCTACATTAGTCGGCGGCGTATAGGCACGCACGACATATTCCAGACTCCCTAGCCCACCGCATGCCTTGCCACGCCCCATCCCCATAGCCGATAATGTCTGCATGGCATAGCATTACTGGCCGGCGCAAGGTTCCCGCCGCAGCGTGTCGCCAGTGGCGACCGCGAGCGGAGGCGGGACAGCGCCGGCAGCTACGAGGATGTGAGGTACAGCCGCCCATGCAGCCAGCAGCTACGACGCCCGCCACGCACAATCTGCCCCGCGCTGGCGAGCAGCCCGCGCCGCCTACCCGCGAGATGATCGCCATCCTGGACTTCGGCTCGCAGTACAGCCACCTCATCGCGCGGCGGGTGCGCGAGTGCCGCGTCTTCTGCGAGCTGCTCCCGGCGAGCACCACGCTGGACGAGCTGCGGCGGCTGGGCGCGAAGGGCGTCATCCTCTCTGGCGGGCCGGATAGCGTCTACGATCCCGGCGCACGGCGGGTGGACCAGGCAATTCTGGAGAACGATCTGCCTATCCTGGGTATCTGCTACGGCATGCAGCTGCTCGCCAACCAGCTTGGCGGGCGCGTCGAGCCACATTCGGGCCGGCGCGAGTATGGGCCGGCGGCGATCCGCGTAACGCCGGCGGAAAGTGACACGGCAGCGCACGATGGCGCGGCTGCGCTCTTCGCGGGACTCGACTCCCCAGAGCAGGACGGCTTGCAGGTGTGGATGAGCCACGGCGACAGCGTAGGCGATCTGCCGCCGGGCTTCGTCCCCGTCGCGCGGTCGGAATCCGGCGCGCTGGCGGCCATGAGCGATGGACACGGACGCATCGGCATCCAGTTCCACCCAGAGGTCAGCCATACGCCGCAGGGTACGGCGATACTGCGGAACTTTCTCTACACCATCTGCGGCTGCGCACCAACGTGGACGCCCGGCGCCTTCATCGAAGAAGCGATCGAGCGGATCCGCGCGCAGGTGGGAAGCGGGCATGTGATTTGCGGCCTTTCCGGCGGAGTAGACTCGGCGGTTGCTGCCCTGCTGGTGCATCGGGCCATCGGCGACCGGCTCACCTGCGTCTTCGTGGATACCGGCTGCATGCGAGCCGGCGAACCAGAGCAGGTGGTCGAGACATTCCGCACGCATCTAGGTATTCCACTCGTCTCCGTCAACGCCGCCAACCGTTTTCTGACCAGGCTACAGGGCGTCACCGATCCGGAGGAGAAGCGACATATCATCGGCGAGGAGTTCGTGCGTGTCTTCGAGGCCGAGGAGGACCGGCTGCGCGAGACCGAACCCATCGAGTTTCTGGCGCAGGGAACACTCTATCCCGATGTCATCGAGAGCACCAGCGCGGACGCCAGCGCCGCGCAGAAGATCAAGACGCATCACAACGTCGGCGGATTGCCAGAAGGCATGCGGTTCCAGCTTGTCGAGCCGCTCCGCTACCTCTTCAAAGATGAAGTTCGCGAGGCGGGCGCGGCGCTGGGCCTACCCGATGAGTGGGTATGGCGCCACCCGTTTCCCGGCCCGGGGCTGGCGATTCGCGTCATCGGCGCGGTGACACCAGAACGCCTCGCGACGCTGCGGGCGGCGGATGCCATCGTGATCGAAGAGCTGCGCCGCGCGGGCCTCTACCGGCAGATCGGCCAGGCGTTCGCCGTGCTGACGCCGCTGCAGAGCGTCGGTGTGATGGGCGATATCCGGACGTATGCGAGCATGGTCGCCGTGCGCGCCGTCACCACCGGCGACTTCATGACCGCCGACTGGGCGCGCCTGCCCCACGAGTTGTTGGCACGCATCGCCAACCGCATCGTCAACGAGGTGCCCGGCGTAAACCGCGTCGTCTACGACATCACGAGCAAGCCGCCCGCCACCATCGAATGGGAGTAGGGGCGCTGCCTGCTGCGCCCGTCTAAGTGTAGGGGCGCTGCCTGCTGCGCCCGTCTAAGTGTAGGGGCGCTGCCTGCTGCGTCCGCCCCGCGCATGGATTCACACGAAGCCCCGAAAGGAGGCGGAAGCCAATGAGCAACGGCGAGCACGACAACGGCTGGGAAACGTTTGACTTCGATGAATGGGGTGTTGACGGCTCGGGCGGAATGGCACGCAACGGCCACCCAACCGAGGACAGGGAGACAACGGCGGCTACGGCGCGCCAGCCAGAGGGCCAGTGGATCTCGCAGGGCGGCGTGCTGCACTGGGAGATACCAGGCGACGAGGATGAGTCCAGGCGTGATTTACGCAGCGAAGCCGCGTCGGTCTGGGCGAAGGACGAGGTGGATTTGCCACCCGGCGTGCCGGATGACGCGCGCATTCGAGCGGCGCGGGCCTGGCTCGCGCGCCAGCGGCAGTTCGAATCCGAGGAGCTGGGAACGCTGCTCCTGGAGCGGCGCGAGTCGGGCGCGGACGAAGACGCGACGCCAGAAGGCGAAGGGCCGTTTGATCTGGCGCTGGCCGAGCATCAGGCAGCCATCGAAACCTATGAGCGGACGCTGGAGGCGCTGGCTGATCTCGCGGCGCACGCTGGCCCCTCGCGGGTGCTGGTGGAGTTCTATCTCTGGCTGAACGAGCGGCTGGCGATGCTCGCGGCGATGCCCGAAGCGCCCGCGCAGTTCGCGGCACGTTTGCTGCTCATACCCGTCGAAGACGAAGAGAACACGCCCGCCGCGCCCAAAGATGTGCCCACACCGCGCTCGACGGCACAGTGGCAGGGCTGCGCGGAGGCGCTGCTGCGCGCCCGTCGCCGGGTAGAGCATGTCAGCGCGCCCGAACCCGAGGATTAGAAGACGACCTCACCGCGGGCGCATACCAGAGTACCGCGCGGCGCCATACTATGCGAATATCACCAACCTCTAATACCCTCCTCAGCTATTCCTAAGATTGCACGCGCATACTAGCTGGTGCCGAGAGATGTTACGGGCGGCGCGATGCTTCAGCACACGAGCCAGCCCTGCCAATCGTGTACGTAACAGGTGGAAGCAGATGGGACCGCACGATCTCCAGCGCCCGCCGTCCGGCTTGCCGTGGAGCAGCCAGCCGGTGCGAGACGATGACACATTGCCACCCAGCATGCCGCCTCTGTCCGGCGGCCTCATGGACGGCACGCCGACCACGCCGCTTTCATCGCCCGACGGCGTGCCCGCGTGGTGGGGCACGGACGGCGACCCCAGCCAGGCGCCTCATCCACGCAGGCGTGGTGTCTCGCGCCGGGCCGTATTGATCGGCGCGGGTGCTGGAGCGCTGGGATTGGGCGCGCTAGGCGCGGCGGCTGGCTTGCTCCTCTCTCGTCAGCACGCGCTTCCAGACGTCTTCACGACGCAGGCGGGCCAAATCGCGCACCTGCTACGGCGCGCCGGCTTTGGTCCCGCGAACGCCGATATCGGCGACTATCTGGATGCTGGCATCTCCGGCTCGATTGACCGCCTGCTCAACTACTCCTCCATACCCGATGACCTGGACAGCCGGCTCAGCGCCATACGCTTCAACTTCAATAGCGCGCAGGACGTGGTGCGCTGGTGGACGCTGCGCATGATCTACAGCAAGCGCCCGCTAGAAGAAAAGATGACGCTCTTCTGGCACGGCGTTCTGACAAGCGCGCTCACCAAGGTCGGCGGCAAGAAGGGCTACCCGCTGCTCATCCAGCAGAACAAGCTGCTGCGCTCGCTGGGCATGGGCAAATTCGACGACCTGATGCGCGCCATCAGCAGCGACCCGGCCATGCTCATCTGGCTCGATGGGCACTCCAGCACCGGCGCGAAGCCGAACGAGAACTATGCCCGCGAGCTGATGGAGTTGTTCACGCTCGGCATCACCGACTCGAACGGGAATCCCAACTATACGCAGGATGACGTGCATCAGGGCGCACTGGCGCTGACCGGATGGACCATCAATCGCCAGACGGGAAAGGGCGTCTTCGTCCCGAAGCGGCACTATACTGGGACGGTCAATTTCCTTGGCCAGTCGCGCCCGATGGGGCTGGACGACGTGGTGAAGCTCGTCTGCGCACATCCCTCAACTGGCTACCATATCGCTTGGCGCATGTGGAGCTTCTTCGTCTACGAGAATCCCAGCCAGAGCGACTTGCAGCCGCTGATTGACGCCTACTACCACAGCGACCATACCATCGCTGCGATGGTCGCCGCGATGCTCAAGTCGCCACAATTCTTCAGCACCAAAGCGTACCGAGCGCGGGTAAAGAGTCCTGTCGAGTTCGTCGCCGGCACACTGCGTGGATTGGGCATCGAGACGGACGGGGCGGGGCTGGCGCCAATCATGAGCAACATGGGACAATTGCCGTTCGATCCGCCCAATGTCTCCGGCTGGGATGGCGATAAGGTGAGTGGCATGTGGATGTCCACGCAGGCGTGGATGACGCGAGTCAACTTTGTCAACGAGGTGCTGGCGGTGGCATCTGGGATTCCGCTGAAGCGCACCAGGAGTGAGAATGGCGTCAACGCGGCGGGCTCGCCGTTGCAGCAGCTCATCAACGACCGGCAGATTGGCTCGGCCTCGGATGTTGCTGATTACTTCATCGCGGCGTTGCTGGATAACACCATTGCCAGCGACCGCCGCACCCTGGTACATGACGCGCTGACCTCCGGCCCACAGGGCGGTCCCACATTCGCGCTGCACGGCGGCGGAACCGTTGCGGCGGCGGCCATCCGTGCCGCGCTGTATCTCGTGATGTCAATGCCCGAATATCACATGAATTGAGGGTATCCGCATGCTGCTCACTCGCAGAGCGATGATCCGCGACGGACTGCTAGCCGTGAGCGCGGGCATGATTATGCCGTCCATCTTTGCGCGCGCGGTGCGTGCGGCTTCCAACGCGGCGCACGAAGGCTCCGCCTGGGCGCAGGCGGCGCAAGCCCGGACGCTGATTGTGGTGCAGATGGCGGGCGGCAATGATGGGCTGAACACCATCGTGCCCTACCTGGACGGAACCTACTACCAGGCGCGGCCAACCCTGGCGATTCCCGCCAGCTCGGTGCTGCCGCTGAACGACCGGCTGGGCATGAACCCATCCCTACAGGCGCTGCAACCCCTCTGGCAGCAGCGGAAGCTGGCGGTGGTGGAGGGCGTTGGCTATCCGAACCCGAACCTTTCGCACTTTGCCTCGATGGACATCTGGCAGACTCTGGACCTCAACGGGCAGGGAGCGCAGGGTTGGCTCGGCAAGTACGTCGCCGGCTACGTGGATAAGGATGGGCACCCATTCCAGTCGCTGGCGGTGGGTACGACGCTGCCCGTGGCGCTGAAGTCCATCAGCGCGGATGTGCCGGTGGTAGCCGACCCGAAGAACTATCGTCTGCTGCCCGATCCGGCGCGGGTGAGTGAGACGAGCGCTGCCGAAGCCCGCATCCAGACGCTGCTGAAGCTATACAACACGTATCCACAGTCGGCGCCCTATGCGGCGCTGCTGGACGCGACGGCGCAGAATGCGGTGCAGGGATCGAAGACACTGCACGATGTGGTATCGAGCTACACGCCGAAGGCGCAGTATCCGACAACGAGCTTCGCCAGGGGATTACAGGTGCTGGCGGAGGTGATCGTGCAGGGATTGGGGCTGCGCGTGGGATACGTGACACTCGGCGGCTTCGATACGCATAGCGCACAAGATACCGACCAGCCAAAGCTCTTGAAAGACCTGGCCGAAGGGTTGGCGGCATTCTATGCCGACCTGACCGCGCACAACGCCGCCGGCGACGTGGTCGTGATGACGTGGTCGGAGTTTGGCCGGCGCGTAGAGGAGAACGCGAGCGCGGGCACAGACCACGGCACAGCCGCGCCGCTATTTGTGCTTGGCAACGCGGTGCAGGGCGGCATCTACGGCGAGCCGCCGGACCTGAATGACCTGGACAGCGCGGGCAATCTGAAGTTCACGACGGATTTCCGCTCAGTCTACGCGACGGTGCTGGATCGCTGGCTCGGCGCACCAGCGGATAGCGTTCTGGGCGGGAGCTTCGGCGACCAGGCGTTCCTGCCGGCGGGGTAAGCGCCTCACTCGCTAAGCGCTGCCAGTGCCGGCGGATTGCTCTTGCTGCTCGACGATCTCTCCCTCGATCTGAATATGAATCTCATCGCTGACGATCAGCTTGCCATCGAGCACCATATTGAACGTCAGACCATAGTCCTTCCGGTTGATCATGCCCTCGGCGCTGTAGGCGATCCGGTGGCCCATCATGGGATCATTGAATTCCCCGTAGCGCACCATGTTCAACGTGATCGGTCGCGTGTTGCCTTTGATAGTCAGGTCGCCAGTCATGGCGTAGCGATCCTGCCCAGTCGGCTCAATTTTCGTGCTTTTGAAGGTGATCGTCGGGTATTTGGCGACTTCCAGAAAATTCGAAGACCGGAGATCGTTGTCCCGGTTCTCGTTGTGGGTCCGTATGCTTGCCGACAGCATGGTGACGTCCAGCGACGACGCTTCAGGATGGTCGGGGTCAATCGTGCCAGTTACCGTGACATCGGCAAAGTTACCGCGCACCGTCATCATGCCCAGGTGCTTGGCGGAGAACTCCACTTGCGTGTGGTACGGGTCAGCATTCCAGACGGTACGGGACCCAGCTTCACGTGGTGCGGACATGTCATTGCCTCCCAATCAATACACGAACGGGCCAGCTACGGCTTTCATTCCGAGCCGTAGAGCATGCTACGCACTGAGTAGACAATTGTCGCATTGGATGCTACCGCCAAAGGACACCCAGAATCAACCACAATCTGGCCCATCTTGGTTCGAGAACGTGGCGCGAGGTACCCGCCCGGCACGCCTTGAGCGGTCTAACGGGCGCCCTTGACCCGTGAGACGAGGAGTGTGCCCAGCAGAAAGAGGACGACAGTCACGCCGAAGAGGACGGTGTAGCCAAGGTGATTGGGGGGGCGCTGCAACGAGTAGATGAGCAGACCGCCGAGCATGACGCCGATGACCTGCGGGATGATGCCTGCGGCGGACCATATCCCCATATTTTTGCCCGCCTCATCTGTTGGCGGGAGGACATCAGTAGCGAGCGCCCAGTCCACGCTGGTATACGCGCCGTAGCCCAGCCCGAAGAAGAGTGCGGCGACAAGGGCGGCGGGGAAGCTCTGCAAAAAGATGAAGATGAGGGCCACAACAGTCATCATCGCGCCGGAGAGGTAGACGAGCTTCTTGCGCCCCACGCGATCCGAGAGCCAACCTGCCAGGTAGACGGTAATGGCGGCAGCGACGAGAACGAGCGGCAGGAAGTAAGCAAGAGCCTGCTCCGGCGTGTCCACGCGCAGTCCGAAGCCGGAGGCGCCGTGGCCCTTGCCGGTGATGCCCAGAACATCCTCAAAGTAGTACAGCAGGAAGAAGTTGATAGCCCATATGCCCGTCATGATGAGCAGGCGGGTGAGCAGAATCCAGGTGAAATCAGGATACTTGCGCGGCTCCAGGGTGAAGCGTGAGAGGAAGGCGGGCCAGGAAAACGTCTTCGGCTCGGCGGGCTGGTGTTCTTTGACGGCGAGCACAGTGAACGCGACAAAGACCGTTTGGATAACGGCGATGACGGCGAAGACGAACAAGAGGCTCTGCCGGAAGGCGGCGGTGTTGGCGGGCGCCTGGCTCGCATTGGAAGTCGTCTGCACAAGCGCGGCGGCAAGCTCGACGCCCGCGGCGGTGCCCAGCAGCGTCATGAGGCCGTAGAATCCGGAGGCGGAGCCGCGCTGGCGTTTGGGCACCTGATCTGCGATGATAGCGGACCAGGGCGAATTGGCAAAATTATTCGAGAACTGGAGCAGCGCGAAGAGCAAGACAAAGCCGATGAGAAGCGCGGTGACACTGAGGCGGCCATCGGCGAGGTAACAGAGAAATCCAATCGCAAGGAGCGCGACGACGTTGAGAGCGGTTCCGATCAGCATGAACGGACGGCGACGGCCCAGCTTGAAGCGGGCGTAATCGCTAAGGCTGCCGACGAGTGGATTCACGACGAAGGCGAGCACGGTGCCAGGGGCAAGCACGAGCGCAAGGTTGAGTCCCTTGTCGTGAAAGGGCAGCAGCGTGGCAACGGCGGCAGGCAGGACGACGGAGAGCAGCGCATTCCAGTGGAGGTTATTGGCGAACCAGAAGACGTTGATGGCAAGCTGGCGCCAGAGCGAGATAGATGCAATTGGCGCATCTGTGGTGGCGGGCGCGGCGGGTTGCTGGGCGATGTCCACGTGTGGCCTCCTCATCGGGCGCTTCCGTCAGTATCCGCACACCCAGGTGAATTGCTGGGCTCATGGTAGACGACACCTGGCGCGCCGTCAAGAGCCACGCTATCCTCGGTTCCATCACGTATTGGGGTCAGCACGCGGCGGCGCGACTCCGTCGGTGCACCCGCCGGCTCTAAACCGCGCCTCCCGTTTGTGAAGGAGCCCTTATCCTCCAGCGAAGGGGTGAGGCGCCGTCCAGCCGGAGGGCAATGTATACGACCAGCCCTCTCGCCAGTCGAAGGGCGCATTCACAAGCTGCTCAAGTGGTATGCCACTGAGCAGATGATCGAGCGCCCAGCGGGTAGCCGCGTGTCCGATGAGTAGCACGCGGGCGCCGTCCCAGTCACGCGCGAGATCGGCCAGGAAGGTAGCCACGCGCCTGGCGACCTGGCGATAGCTTTCACCGTCCGGGTAGGGATCGTCAATGTGTAGCAGTCGCTCTCCTACCAGCCGCACGACTGGCATACCGTTCCACTGCCCGTAATTGCACTCGCGCAGGCGCGCATCCCTGGTAATTGGCAGCGCGGTTCCGGCGAAGGCGATGACACTGGTTTCAACGGCGCGCCCAAGATCGGACGTGAACACATGGGCGATTCCGTCGCGCTGCCGTCGCCGGCCAAGCTCTTCGGCAAGGCGTCGCCCGCGTTCGGAGAGCCGGCCATCGAGCCAGCCGGTGGCGATGCCCCGGTCGTTGTCCTCGCTCCACGAGTGCGTCTCGTACACGATATCAGTGCTCACCGTACCGTTTTCCTTTGATGGCCTCTCGCGAATGATAGCGGAAATGGCGGACATCACGCCATCTGTAGGGGCGCTGCCTGCTGAGCCCGCCCCCTGCCGCAACGAACCGCCTCCGTCTCAGTTGTACAGATGGGTGGCGGCGAAGCATGATACAGCGCGTATACTATGGACACAGAGACGCGCCCGGTGTGGGATGCCAGGGGCGCGGATGTGGAGGTCACCAGCTATGCCACTGTACGAATATTACTGCTCGGACTGCCAGAGTAAGTTTGAGGTTTTGACGAGCTACGAGGCGTCGCGGGGCGACATGGTTTGCGCGGATTGCCACGGAACGCACGTGCGCAAGCTGATCTCGGCCTTCGCCCGCCCCAGTCGCGGCGGCGATGACTTTGGCGACTCGTTTGATAGCGGCGACTACGGCGACGGCGGCGAGGATTTCGGCGGTGGGGGTGGCTGCTCCTGCGGCGGCGGAAGCTGCGGCTGCCACAACTAACCCAGAATTCGCCAGACCCCTTCCCTCACTGTGGGAAGGGGTCCATCTCACTCCTACGTGAGCGCCTTGCGCGCGTCGGCGAGAATATGGCCGATCGCTTTGTTCTGCTCGATCTCTTCCCTGGTGAGATCCGCACCACGGGTGGGCAGGCTCTGCTCATACTCGCGTAGGCGTTGCGCGGCGGCGCCAAGCCCAGGCTTGCCAGCACGGGCAACATAGACGTGGACAATTTCCAGCGCGCGCTCAGCGTTGCTTTCGCGAGCCGAGGCGAAGATGGCTTCGGCATAGAGCACCGCGTAGTTGTCATAGAAGCTGGCGCGAGCGACATCGTCCGCGACGCCACCACCGACGCGCTCCACCTGATCCATCGCCCGGCGGTAGCGCCCCACCGCCGCTTCGATCTCTGGCACATCCAGCAGAATCCGCGCCTCGCCCTGGATGGCTTCCGCTTCGCCCAGCGGATTGTCGCTACCGGCATAGAGTTTCTGCGCCTGAGCGAACGCTTGTCGGGCGCCGTCGTCGTCGCCCGCGCTGCGGCGCGCTTCAGCCAGCCCAAGGTTGACCAGCGCCATCGCGGCTACGTCGTCGAATACGCGGAAGCGTTGCACATACTCCTGGTGCGCATTGGCGGATTCTTCCCAGAGTCCGCGACGGAGCAGCACACGCGCCAGCCCCACGCGCGCCAGCCCTTCTTGCAGCGGTGCCTCGCTGGCCCGCGCGAGCATTTCAGTCCGGTTGAAGGCGGCAACGGCAGCATCCAGATTATCGGCGCGTAGCTCGGTTTCAGCCTGCGTAAGCGTCGCATCCACGGCGGGCAGCGCGTCGCTCTCGCGTGCGGCGAGCGTCACCGCCTCAGTGGCAAGCGCCCGCGCCGATTCCAGGTCGCCAAAGGCCAGCGCGGTATCCGCGAGGACGGTGACTGCGGCGGAGATCGGGCCGCGCTCGCCGGTATCTCGCTCGGATTGTTCGGCCTGCGCGCGAGCATTCGTCGCGAACGAGCGGGCGCTATCCAGCTCGCCGCGCGCCAGGGCGAGGCGTGCGCGCTCAACGAGGGCATGCGCCGCCGCTGCCGGACGGCTATATTGCTCGAACCGGTGCACCGCTTCGTCCAGCGCGGGAGCCGCAATCCGCCACTGGCCGCGTGAGCGCGCGATGCTGGCAAGCCCCAGCGCGGCGCGAGTCTCCAGCACGGGATGCTCGATATCCTGTGCTGCCTCCTTCGCCTGGGTAAACAAATCTTCCGCCTTGCGTGGATTCGCCTTGCGGCGGTTGGCCTCGCCGCCGCCGAGGAGTGCGCGGATGTATGGCTCGCTCGCATGGAGGGTCTTGAAGGTGCGGGCGGAGCGGTTAAAGCCGGCGATAGCGGCGGCCACCTGCCCGCGACGCATCTGTACCTCACCGAGAATGCGGTTGGCCTCCGCCGCGCCAAGTCCGTTGCCGGCGGTATCGTAGGCCGTCTGGGCGCTCATGCCACTAGCCAGCGCCTGGTCAAGGCGGCCTCGATGCAAGGAGACTTCGGCAAGGCCAAGGGTGCCGTCAGCTTCGCCAAGATCGTATTCGAGCGGTGACGCCATGGCGATAGCCTCACCAAAGAGGGTGGCCGCGCCATCTAACTGTGCGCGGTCCATCGCGAGGCGTCCCCGCCCAATGAGCGCATCCACTTCGCCGAAACTGTCGTGCGCCTTGCGGTAGAGTTCCTGCGCCTCGCCGTATACCGTATCGGCGGCGTCGTAGCGGGACTGGCCGGCGAGCATGTCGGCCAGTCCTTTCGTAGCATCCGCTTCGCCAAAAGCGTCGTGCGCGGTGGCATACGTGGCGCGTGCCGTCGAGTAGTAGTCGGCGGCTTTCCCCAGATGTCCGCGCTGGCGTTCGATATGCCCCAGCGCCAGCGACGCGCCAGCCTGTCCGCTGACGCTCCCGGCTTTCTCGAAAAGGCGCAGCGCCAGGTAATAATGTTCCCACGCTTTGTCGAGTTGCCCGCGCTGGCGCTCGATGTGACCGAGCGCCAGCGTGACGCTCCCCTCGCGAGCCGGTTGGCCGGCCTCCTTGTACATCTGTATGGCCCGCTCGTAGGACGCTCCCGCCTGATCTACCGCGCCGTTTTGCCGCTGGACTTCAGCCAGCGCGGCGCGGCTGTCGGCGGCATGCGCGGTGTCGTGAAGCTGGCGAAAAACGGTTTCAGCGGAGACCAGCGCCTCAGCGGCGCTTTCCAGCTTGCCCTCCCCAAGCGCGATCGTCCCCGCGCGCAGGTTCGCAAGCGCCTCATCACGCACAATGTCTTGGGATTGTGTCATGGCTGTATCCTCAGCAATATACTTCGCTCTCTTCATACGAGACTGTAGCCCGCATACGACGCATGTGTCAAAGCGGACGGGTGAGGGACGGCACACACTGCCGGGCATA
>DATGEP010000378.1:0-8944 GCA_035310125.1 Ktedonobacterales bacterium | reverse complement strand
TTCTGCCGGAATTCGCGTTTTGCGGTAGAAGCGGTTGCCGTTTTTGCCGGAATGTGAGATGCGCGCGTTGCGCCGGTTGCCGATTCTGCCGGAAAATGAGATTTCACCACGGAACACACGGAGCGGCACGGAGGAAGATTGGCGGCGGCGGTTGCCGATTCTGCCGCAAATTGGTGTGCGGTTGCCGATTTTGTCACAGTGCGCGATAGGGTTGCCGGCACCCGGAGGTGTTTGTGGAGAACGGGAGTCTGGCAGGTTGCATGTGAGCGCGCGACAGAAGGAGGGGCACGTTTCAGGGTTGGAGCCAGATGGAATGGTGACATGGCAACATGCTCTCTGATCGTTAGGTGATACTCTACCTGGAAGGGTATCACCGGCGCGCGGAACGCGAAACGGTCAGGTGCGGTCAGGCACGGACGGGAGATGCGGCGCAGGACGAGGTATCGCGGGGTAGAACGGGGAGGGTGCCATCAAAACGGAGGATTGCGCGACGGGCCGGCGGGCACACGCCAGGCCCCTGCCGGCCAGGGTGCCGCGCCGTCGTGTGTTGCCCCCGATACGTGAAGGAAGCCTGAGGGAGCGCATAGCTCAACGGGGATCATCGCGTATGCTATGCTTGAGGTGGCGACAGGCAGTATCTCTTGACCTGCGTATGCCGCCACAGCGCCGCCGTTCCGGGGGGAAGCCTCTATGATCATCGTCTGGCTCGCCGCGCTGGGCGCGAGCATCGTTACGGGTCTGCTCGTGGGTCTGGTGTATCTGACGGCGCGGAGCGCGCACCCCACGCCGCGCGCGGTGGCGCGGTGGGCAGCGGTACTCTGGATCGCCAATTTTCTCTTCGATCTGGTGGTGCTGTACTTCGGGACGCCCGCGCTGACCGGGCCATACTGGGGCGGGCAGTGGCTGCTCTGGTCGCTGCTGCTGTCGGGCGTGCTGGCGCTCTCCGGAGGCAGCTTCTCGCGGTTGCGGGGCGCGCTGAATGTGCTCTCGGAGGAGATGACGGCGGGCACGGCATTTGCCAATGGGCGCGGACGCGTACAGGGGCTACGAGCCGGACGGAGCGGGGCGAAGGTGGTGGACGCGACGGGGATGGGCGGGCAGGCACCGCATACCAGCGGCATTGCTGGCGTCATCGCCATCGCGCTCGTGTTCGTCATCGCCATCGGCGTGAACGGCGTTATCGCCATCAGCACGACGTGGTTCGATCCCAACGCCAAGGCGCTGGCCGACATTCCGCGCATCATCACTGAGCCGGCCTCGGCACAGCTGCCGCCGACGGACATCAATCATATGGTGCTCGTCTCGCACGGCACCGCCGCGTACCTGGGTCAGCAGGTGCTCGCCGCCAGCGGCCAGAACCTCGGCTCGACCTATCACACCGATCTGCACGATTACACGCTGCAATCCATCCGGGGGCATCTCTACTACATCGCACCGCTGATCTACAATAACGTCTTCGCCAATCTGGGACACTGGGAAAGCCCTGGCTATGTCGCGGTGGACGCCGAGAACCCCGACGTGCAGCCGGTGCTGCATACCGGGTATCACCTGCGTTATTTGCCCGGCGCGATCCTCAACCAGGAACTGATTCGCCACGTTTACCTTAGTGGATATACCAACGGCAACCTGGCCGATCCGACGCTGGAGGTGGACGACTCGTGGAAGCCGTTTTACACAATCTCGCTGATGCAGCCTTCGCGCGGCTTCACCGGCGAAGTGGTCAAGAGTGTGCTGCTGGTGGACCCGCAGTCGGGCGGCGTCGCGGAGTACGCGCCAGAGAAGGTGCCGTCGTGGGTGGACCGCATTCTGCCCGCTGATACCGTGACGGACTATCTGACGTGGTGGGGAAAGTACGAGCACGCGCCCTGGATCAATCTCTCCGGCACCGGGCAGCAGGTGCCGGCGGTGGATCAGAACGATCAGCCGGTGCTGCTGTATGACACGGTGGACGCGCCCGTCTGGCTGGTGCCGATGACCTCCGGCGCCGCGAGTGATACGTCCAGCACGGGGGTGGTGCTCTTCGACACGCGCGGCAACACGGGCCGGTTCTATCCGCTATCCGGCATCGGCGTGACCTCGACGGTCAAAGAGTTATTCAAGTCGAGCCCGAACAATATTCGTGACTACGATGTCGCCAATGTGCAGCTCTACCAGATCTACGGCGAGCCGACGTGGGTGTGCTCGTTCGTGCATGCGAACGACTACGGCGAGAGTTTCCAGGGCGTTGGCCTGGTGGACGCGAAGCACCTGAACGGCGCCAATGTCATCTTCCGCGCGACCAAAGCCGACGCGCTCGCCGCGTATGCGCAATGGCTGGCGGATAATGGCTCCGCCGCGACGGTGACATCCACCGGCAAGTCCGTGGCGGCGCAGGGGACGGTGACGCGGATTAGCTCCGCTGTGCAGAACGGGACGTCGGTGTACTACTTCCAGCTCAGCGGTGATGCGCGCATCTTCGAGGCGGGCCTGCCGGTCAGCGCGGAGCTGCCGCTGGTGCAGCCGGGAGATGTAGTGCGCATTACGTATCTGGATACGGGGCAGAGCACGGTCAGCGTGACGAGCTTCAGCGTGGTGAGTCCGCCGCTGTTTGGGAGCGGCACGCCCGCGCCAGGGGCGACGGGGACGGCGACGCCATAACGCCGGGCCATGCCGCCCCCACTGTCTCGGTGACACCCCTGGCGGCGGCCACCACCACACCTCCCGCGCCCATCGAGACGATCCACACCACCGCCACTCATTCCTGGCTGACAAGTGACCGGGGCTAGGTGCCGGCGGGGGAGTTGCGACCGGGCGAGCGCGTCATCACGCTGGGTGGCGGGACGGAGACGGTGGCGTGACGCCGGGCGATACGGACGGTGTGCAAGCGGTGCGATGTCCAGTGAAGCTACCAGAGGAGGCGCACGTCGTCATCAGAATGGGCCTCGGTCTTCGATCACCATCTCAGCGGCAGACGTGCCGCCACCGAAGAGACGCGCGAGCCGTTCCGCTTCGGCTTCCTCCTCTGGCGTGTCGGTTTCGCCAGTCGGCAGATTCTCCACGATTCCCTGGCGATACACATATCCCTGGATCTTCTGATTATCGGGGTTATGCCGCCCGCCGGGTTGTTGGGAAAGCCGCTCATGTGCGACCGCTTCGACGGTTATGCCGCTCTTCGCCGCCTCAGCGGCGAGCATCGCGTATTCATCGTCGCTCAGGTTTACGGATATCTGATAAGACACGCGATGCCTCCTTCTCTGCTGCATTGCGCCATCAGAGCAGTGTAGCACACGCAGGCTGAGCGGGTGAGGATGTCATGTTTTTTGGGGCGCGCCCAGGCAATCGCGCCAGGCAGCAGAGCGAGCCCTTCAGAGCCTGTTTGCGCCGTGGCTTGCCGCCCGAAATTGAGGCACAGCCGGTGAGTGTCTGGAGTGGGGCTATGCCGTGGGCGTGTCGGTCGGTGTTGCGTCGCCGGGTGTCGCGGGTGGGGTTCCACCTGGCGTATCGGTGGCGGAGGGCGCGACGGTAGGGGTTGTAGGAGTGGCGCCGGGCTGCGAGGCAGGGGCAAAGAAGATGCCGCTGACGACGGCGTTGATCGAGCCGGGGGCGTTGGTGATCTGGATGGCGATGTGGCCGCGCACGTTCCAGACGAGCCACTCGCCGCTGCCGAAGCCGGTGACGCTGCGGGTATCGAGCACGGTATCAGTAGATGGATCGAGCACGTTGATGATCTCGGCGCGGCTCTGCTGGTCCCAGTCCACCATGTAGAGCGCCATCTGATAGGTCTGACCGTCGGTGATGTTCACGTCAATGGTGAAGCTGCCGGTGGCGTACCAGCACGCGGCGACACGGTCCGACGGGTTGGAACCCTTCAACAGGGCGCGCGGATCGCTGGTGGAGCTTGCCCAATCGAATTCCTGCTGGTTGGCGGGCGCGACCTGGATAGATGATGGTAGCTGCTGGCTATCGCCCACGATGACATACCCATGGGCGCCATACTGGCCCTGCCAGTTTCCCTGCGTGCTCGTGTCTTGCGTGAGGAAGCTGGCCGCGATGGCGGGCAAGGGTGTCGCGGTGGCGGTGGGGGCGGGTGTCGCGGTGGCGGTGGCTGTCGCGGCGGGGGCTATCGCGCCGGCCCCCGAGGGCGAGTTATTGCCGGAGGATGGGAGGCCAACGAAGCCCAGGACTGCGACCGTGCCGACGAGCATCAGGACGACACCAACGGCGGCGATGAGCAGGGTCCATTCGTTGCGGCTGATGCGTCTGCCAGTGCGTGCGGCTCCCTGAGAGATTGGCGTGTCGCGCAGTGACCCGCTGATCGGCGAGCTAAAAATGGGCGCGCTGATCGGTGCGGTGATCGGCGCGCGAAAGAGAGGGCTACTCATGGTGGGCGCGTCGAGGTAACGCTCCGCGTGGAGCTGCCGCGCGGCCATCACGCGCGTTGGTACGTTATCGTCGTCCAGCAGCCATGCTCCGGTGTTCATCAACACCTGCGTCTCTTCGGGCCAGACACGCCGTGTCGTGTTTGGCTTGTTTGGCTTGCTCGGCTCGCTGGGTGTAGGCAGCGGTGGAAGCGGAGGATTGCGCATCATCTCCCAGCCTTTCCTTCCCATGACATCCTGGAGAACTACAGCTACACACAGCGCGAGCCTGCGCGGTCGTGCTATGTGTAGCGCCGGCCGCTTCATGGCTGGTGTTTCATATTGTACCAACAGATATCGGGGAAGGGAACTGCGTAGGGAAATATGGGCCAGTGGATGGTAGTCCCGGTCCACTTACCAGCGGGGCGGAGCCTGGCGTCCGGGCGGCGCCTGCTTACGGATCGGATTTGCGCGGCGGCTCTGCGCCTCGATGACGACGGTGCGCGCGAGGCTGGTATCCGCGAGACGCGAGGCGATACGCTCATCCATGTGCTCGAAGAGGCGCGAGTTCGTCGTGATGACCGTCGGCATGCGGTAGTTGTAGCGGTAGTTGATGATCTGAAAGAGCTTCTCGGTGGCCCAGGCGGTGCTGTTCTCGGAGCCAAGGTCGTCCAGGATCAGCATCTCCACCTCGCGCACGGTCTCGAACATCTCGTTGTAGGGCATCTCCGCTGAGGGCGCGAAGGCGGCGCGCAGATGGTCGAGCAGGTCGGGGACGACAGCGAAGAAGACCGACGAGCGCGCCTCCAGCCGCTCGTGCGCGATGGCGGCGGCGAGGTGTGTCTTGCCGACGCCGGTGCCGCCCATCAGGACGAGCCAGCGGAACGGCGCGCCGGTGGGGTCCTCCGCGAACGTTTGCGCCGCCTCATACGCTTCTTTGACGCCCGCCACGCGCGGGTTGAAGGTTTCGAAGGATTTGTCGCCGAACGGCTTGAGGCTGAAGAAGCGGTCCAGCTCCAGGACACGCCGCTCCTCCTCGATGTGGCGGCGCTCCTCGAACTCACGCTCTTTGCACTTGCAGGGCACCGGCTGGCCGAAGCGGGGATCGCCGACCGGAACATCCAGCCGCACGTAGCCCGCGCCGCCACAGATGGGGCAGACATCCCCCGGTCCCTGGGATCGAGGCGGCTCGCCGCCATCGCCGCCGCCAAGGGCACGCTGCCGCCGCCGCTCCGCCAGCACGGTCATGAAGCGCTGCATCGCGCCGCCAACTGACTCGACGTTCTCTGGCAGGGGATCATTCGCGTCCGTGCGGCCACTCGCGTGAAGGTCTGTAGAGGTGAGCGCGCCGACGGTGACACGCCGCTCAGTACGCTCCGGCGCAGTCCTCATGGCGGCGCTGCGCGACTTCGCGGGCGTGCCGCGCAGCGGCAGGGCGACCGGCTCCGGCGGCTCAATGGGCGCGACATCGGCGCGCGCGCGCGCGGCGCTTTTGCGTTCCGGCACCGGCAGTATCTGGGGCGGCTCACTCCGCTCAGATGCGTGGCTGGGCGTCACATCGGCGGCGATGGCTAGCTGGCGCTGTTTGCGGGCCACTGTCACGCGGGCCGGTAGCTCAAGAATGCGGTCTGTGCCCAGTGCGTCTGCTACGGGTTGGGGAGCTGATTTGCTAGCCGCGCGCGCGTCCGCCTGTTGAGGACGCTTGGCGCTGGGGAGCGTGACCGGGCGCGCGGGCACGGCGGCTCCGTTCGCGGGCGACCGCGGAATAGGCGCTTTGCTCTGGCGCGGCGTATACTGCCGCGCCGGGGAGGGATGAGCAGATGTAGACATGAGGGCATCGCTTGAGCCGGCGGGAGCGCTCATGCTCCGGCGGGCGATCTTGTCGAGCCGGTCGCGCATTCTATCCATAAGACTTGCCCCCTTTGCCGTCGGTCTCCCAGCGCTTCAGGATCGCGCGGATGTAGCTCCATTTACGCTTGTTCTGCTGTAATGCCAGCCGGAACGCTTCTTCAACCCACTCCGGCGGGTAGCGCTCCTCCGTCTCACGGAGCTCCTCCACCAGCAGCGGCGGCAGCAGCCCGATGTTCTGCTCATAGAGCGCGAAGATGGTGGTGCGCTCGAACTCCAGCCGCAGGTTGTGCCCTTCCCATTCGCCCGGCACTGGCCCCTCAAGGTCCAGCAGCACCTCGGGCGAGAGGGCGCCCGCTAATAGCTGCTCCACGGCGCGCCGGCTCTTGGCGGTGTTGAAGAGATACCATGCGACGATCTCGTCGTCTATGCGCACCCGCACGCGCAGCAGGGTGCCGCGTGCCAGCGCCAGCTCCAACGCGGCGCGCAGCCGCTCTTCCGGTGGGCGGGGATCGCCCTGGCGGCGCAGCGCACGCCGCAGCACGGGATCGGCCAGCAGCTCACGGTCGCTGGCGCAGCGCGGCGCGCCGGTCTTGCGATAGAGCAGCGCGAAGAGGTGCAGGGTCACCTTCAGCTCGCCCAGATCGTCAATCTCGGGCAGCAGCGTGGTAAAGAATTCTTCCGGCAGCGGCACGTAGGGATGCTTTCCGGGAGGAAATCCGGCGAAGGCTGGCATGATGGTAGGCTCCCTTCCGGTTAATATTCGTCGTCGTCGGGCCGGTGTAATTCAAGATCGCGGTAGCGCGTCTGCGCCGCCTGAAAGAAGAGGCTGACCTGCCCCACCGGCCCGTTGCGATGCTTGGCTACGATGATGTCGGCGATGTTTTTGCGTTCGGTATCGGGGTTGTACACCTCGTCGCGGTAGATGAACATCACAACATCGGCGTCTTGCTCTATGCTCCCGCTCTCTCGCAGGTCGCTTAGTTGTGGCTTCTTATCCGTTCTACTCTCCACCGCGCGCGAAAGCTGCGAGAGCGCCAGCACCGGCACGTTCAGCTCGCGCGCCAGCCCCTTCAGCCCACGGCTGATCTCCGAGATCTCCTGCACGCGGTTCTCGTGGCCTTGTCTGCCGCCGCCGCTGCCCTGCATGAGCTGGAGGTAGTCCACGATCAGCAGATCGAAGCCATGCTCCATCATCAGCCGGCGGGCCTTGCTGCGCATCTCCACCAGCGGAATACCCGGCGTGTCATCAATGTAGATGTTGGCCTCGGAGAGCCGGCCGACCGACTCGCTGATGCGCCCCCACTCGTCGTCGTCAATGTAGCCCGTGCGCAGTCGCTGCTGATCCACCTGCGCATCCATCGAGAGCAGGCGCGCGACCAACTGCTCCTTGCTCATCTCCAGGCTGAAGACGGCGACGCCGTGGCCGTAGCGCAGCGAGGCATTGTGCGCGAGCGAAAGCGACATCGCCGTGTTGTGGACGATGATGTCTTGCGCGATGAAGTTCGCGCCATCTGGCACGGTCAGGTCGTAGACCTGCTGCTCGCCGATGGGCTCGATGGAGGAGATGGAATCCCAGTAGAGATCGGCGCTAGCGATCCGCCGCAGGTGGGCATCGTTGAGCGCACGGGCGTAGCCAGCGAGGCGCGTGCGCGGGAGGCTGCGTGCCGTGTGGGGATTGTAGCCGGCGTACTTGCCGCTGCGCGCCGTCTCACCGCTACGACGCGCCAGTTCGCTCATCGAGAGGCTGTGCCGCTGTGCCGCCGCGCGCACCAGCACCCAGGTTTCGCGCGGCGGATGCCCGATGTTGCTCAATCGCTTCGGAAGCATTCGCGTGAGGTCGGCGAATCGCGTGGCCTTCTCGCCGATCCAGCCAATTTCCTCCTGATAGCGTTTCACAGCGACCGGATCGGTGATCTGCACCCGCCATACGCCACGCGAGGTCTTAGAGAATTTCGAGACGATGCCGAACCGGATCAAGGCATGATGTACGTCCAGCGCGAGCTGGGGCGAGGCGACGCCGAACTCGATGCGCGGGTAGCCGCTCCCCGACGTTGGAAAGATCGAGCCGTCGCAGCTCATCAGGACACGGATGAACTCGGCCAGATAGGCGCGGCTCCAGGTCCAGACGCAGGCGGGGAAGAACTTTTCGCGCGCGAGCTTGTCCCACAGTCCCAGGTCCGCCAGCCATTGCGTCAGCGGATTGCGAGGCGTCCGCACTCCCGCGATCCGTGGCTGCGCGACGATGTACGTGATTTTTTGCTGGCGTATCGCGCAAGCCGGAAAATGCGTCGCGATGATGCGCTTGAAGTCCTCGACAATGACGAGATCCGTATTGGTGAACTCTGGGGAGCCATCCGTGAGGCCGCCCTCGGCGATGAGATAGGCGAGCAGCCGTACCAGATCAACAGGCCAGTTCTCATCTGACCCGAACGCCGGCACCGCGCGCGGGACGGCTATGGTGTCGCCCACCGCCAGATCGTGGAGTGGCGTCCAGCCGCTCGCCGTCAGGAAGGGATGGTGGCCCGTCACCTCCACCTCGCGCCCGCTGTGTGTCCGCACGCGGTAGCACGGCTGCACACCGCTATCAATCCAATCCGACACCGCGGTCGTGCGGACATCCCCTTCGTCCGAGATGCCGAAGACCACGGGGAGCTTGCGCCGCACACATTCCTCGATAGTGCGCCGCGCGCCAGTGGTCGGATCGTCAATCAACGTGTGCGCTGTCAGGCACTTGCCCACCGATGGACGAGCAGCCA
>DATGEP010000377.1:0-11027 GCA_035310125.1 Ktedonobacterales bacterium | reverse complement strand
AGCCTCAGTGAGGGACGCCCCATATGCGCTGGCGCGCAGGGCGGCCAGCAAGCGCTGCCAGCGCAGATAGCTCTGCACCGACAGGCCCATTTCGCTGAGAAAGAGGTGGCGAAAGCGACTGGGCGAGAGATAAACGGATGTGGCGAGATGCTTGATCGGCTGGGATTGCGCAACGAGGAGATGTGGGGTCACCAGAGATCGCGCGGTCGCAATACGCGGATCGCCCGGGCCTTTATCCCAGGTCGGGCCGATCAGCGTCGTGAGGACGTGTGAGAGGAGAGCCTGCCCAGCCTGCTTGTCTGGCGCCTGTCCCCCAGACGCTAGCAGGACGGGCAGAAGGATGTTGAGCAGGTCCACAGGAAGGGCCGGAAGTTCGGAGGCAGACGCGCTCCTTAGGCGGCGGGCGAGATCAGCAAGCGCGCGAGCCTCGCTCCAGAGAACGAAGAAAGGTCCCTCTGTCATCTCGACCTGATGCGGGATATTGGGGCCAACGATCAAGCTCTGCTGCTCGGTGTATGGTCCACTCGCGCGCGTCCGCACCTGCAAAGGAGCGCCCAGGCTGATGCTGACCTGTGTAGCGTAGTGACGGTGGAGCGTGGAGGATTGTCCCATCCCCATATACAGCGCCCGGCCTGGCCCAAGCACCAACGTCGTTCGCTGGGTGCGCCACCCAATGGTCTCGTCGACCGCGATTTCATTGGCCGCAAGCTGGGAGACATCGGCGCGAGCGGCTGTATTCGTCGTGACATTCGCGCGGTGGTTCTCAACCATCACACCCCCTTTTCTCGCCGCTTCCTTCTTTGCTCATAGAAAAGAAGGGATGAGAAAGGTTCGTTGGGTGACGTTTCAAGTATTGCTGAAGTCAGCTTTTATCCTCCAACCACACTCCAGTCTGTTTTTCCAGCGGCCGGCCAACACGTCTCTCTGACACGCCGTCGCACCACACCGCTGTCGAGCGACTCTGCGCTCCCGCGGCGGGCTCACGCCCTAATGGCACGGCAAACGACAACGGTATGGTGCGACGGCGTATCAGCCCGCATTCCGTCTCGTACGGCGGCCGTTCATGGTCGCGAGCGTCCAGCGCGATCCCGTATGACGAGCTGCCATCTCGTGCGCGGCGGCGCCAGGCGCTACTCCAAGAGAAACGCCAGCAGCTCCGCGTTTACCCGCTCCGACTCCTGCTCGTTCAACCAGTGCCCCGCCGTCGGAAAGCGCCGAATACGTGGCTCGCGTACCCAGCGATCCAGCCCCTCCAGCGCTCCCACGCCCATGTACGGGTCCAGCTCACCCCACAACACCAGCGTCGGCGCCGTCACTACTCGCATGGGGCTGAGCGCCTGCCAGTCGTGGCGCAGCTGCCGATAATACTCCAGCGCCGCTGTGAGCGCCCCAGGCCGCGCGATAGCCGCCACGTACCGCGCGATATCCTCGTCCGTCAGCCACGCCTCCCCACGGTCCGCCGCCCGCAGCGTCCGCCGCACCAGCGCGTACCCGTCGCGCTCCACCGCCCGCTCCGCCATACCGCGAAGCTGGAAGAAGCCCATGTAGGCGCTGCGCCACAGTTGCCTCGGTCTCCGCAGCTCGCGCAGCATCGCCGCCGGGTGCGGCGCGTTCACCACCACCAACCGTCGCACCGACTCCGGCGCACGTATCGCCGTAGCCCAGGCGACGACACCGCCCCAGTCGTGCCCCACCACATGCGCGTGCCGCTCACCCAGCGCCTCGATCAGCCCGCGAATGTCCGCGCTCAGCGACGCAAGATCGTAACCGCCCGCCGGCTTCTCCGAGAGGTTATACCCACGCAGATCGGGCGCTACCACCCGAAAACGCCCAGCCAGCACCGGTAGCTGATGCCGCCAGGAATACCAGAACGCCGGGAATCCGTGGAGCAGCAGAACCAGCGGCCCCGTTCCCGCCGCCACATAGTGCAGCCGCGTTCCGTTGGTCTCGGCGTATCCCTCCTCGCATCCCTCCGGCAGCGCGAACTGCTCTTTATTCGCGGACGTCGTCATAGAGCACCGTGCTGAGATATCGCTCGCCCGCGGACGGGAAGATTGCCACGATCACCTTCCCCGTGTACTCCGGCCGCCCGGCCAGCTGTGCCGCCGCCCACGCCGCCGCGCCGCTGCTGATACCGGTCAGCAACCCCTCCTCGCGTGCCAGCCGCCGTGCCATCTCCACCGCGTCATTGTCACCCACCTGCACGATCTCGTCAATCAAGTCCGTCCGCAGCACCTTCGGGATGAACCCCGCCCCAATCCCTTGAATCTTCGTCGGCCCCGGCTTCCCGCCGGAAAGCACCGCCGACGTTGATGGCTCGACCGCCACCGCACGGAAGCTCGGCTTGCGTTCCTTTAGTAATTCCGCCACGCCTGTCAGTGTCCCACCCGTCCCGATTCCTGAGACCAGCGCGTCCACCTGCCCATCCGTGTCCGACCAGATTTCCTCCGCGGTTGTCGTCCGGTGGATGTCGGGATTTGCTGGATTCTCGAACTGCTGGGGAATCCATGAGTTCGGCGTCTCCGCCGCGATCTGCGTGGCGCGCGCGATCGCCCCATTCATGCGCTCCGCCCCCGGCGTAAGCACCACCTCGGCACCCAGCCGCCGCAGCACCATGCGCCGCTCCGTGCTCACCGTCTCCGGCATCACCAAAATGCAGCGATAGCCTTTCGCCGCCGCCACCCACGCCAGACCGATACCAGTATTGCCGCTCGTCGGCTCGATAATCGTCGCTCCCGGCTGAATACGGCCCTCTTGCTCCGCCGCATGCACCATACTGACCGCGATCCGGTCCTTGACACTGTATCCCGGCTGAAACGACTCCAGTTTGGCGAGCACGATCGCGCCAGGCGGCACGACCCGGTTCAGCTTCACAAGCGGCGTATGACCAATCAGCTCCGTCGCGTCATTAGCCCAGTGTGGCACGGCCCATCTCCCTTTCGCTCGTCTCGATCCCACCATCGTAGCTCGCCAGGTTCCCAGTGCGCGCGTTCTAGCTTCACATGCCCGCAGCGCGCGTCACGTCATGCTAGATGTAGTACATTACTTCGGTTTCTTGTGACGGCACGCGGTGTCGCTGCGCAAGCTGCTCAAGGTTCGTCGCGTTCAGCAATTGCTGCGCGAAGTCCTCAACTTGGATCCACACATCGCGCATGCCACATCCAGGCGCTAGCTGGCACACCGACGGATTCGGCACGCACTCCATCGGCGCCGTATTCCCCTCCAACGCATAGATAACATCGCCCATGCTGATCTGCGAGGGTGGCCGCGCCAGCATGTGCCCTCCCTGTGGGCCACGCTGGCTCTTGAGTAACCCCGCCCGCCGTAGCGTGATGAGCAGTTGATCGAGAAAGTGTTCGGGGACGAGCTGACGCGCGGCGATCTCACCGCTCGGCACCGGACCTTTCCCGTAGTGCGCAGCCAGGTCTATCATCGCCCGTAGACCATAGTCGCCCTTCATCGTCATTCGCATAGTGTCCCCTCGCGCCAGCACTGGCTCATCATCGTAACCGGCGCTCGCGCATCCAGAACCGCGCGGCGCATCCACTACACGCGGTAAAGTAGATAATCTTCATACAGTATGTAGCCTATAAGGCCCTCACAGCAATAGCCAAATAGCGAGAAGTACTCTCGACGCACCCATCGCTGGACAATTTGTCGTGGATCGTGTACAATCTAGAACATAAGTTCTAAGTGCGTGCGCGTGCTTTCAGGAGGGCCACATGAGCTTGACGTCACTCGTATCCGAGAACTTCGACATATCGTCGGGAACCTTTCCCTTCTCCATCCACCGCGGACACGGCAGTCGCCCCGTCCGCATCGTCACATCCTCAACATCCCGTCCATCTTCGGCTCCAGCCGCGCTTCCGCCACGCGCCGCCGCACCATTGGGCGCCGCTTCGGCCTCTGGGCGCTGGCAGTGGGCAAACGCAGGTTCAGTCGCACCGGCTACACCACTTGCACAACTTGCACCATTCGCACCGTCCCCAAAGATAGCCGCCGTGCGCGTTCCACCGCTACTTCTGGCGGATATGGGTGCCGCGGCACGCGCCAGCGGTCGCAGCCTTGGCGACATCTGGACGGAGGCGGCGCGGGAATGGCTTCGACACCACCATGCCCAGGAGCACGAGCCGCAGCCCCCAACGCCAGCCGCGGCTGCCCTCGCCATTCCGAGGCCCACTCGTACCTGGACCGCAATTGACGCCGTCCTCGCCGACCTGCGCCAATCCCCAGGCACCGCCGCCTGAGCTGCAACGGTCCGCGCCCGTCATCTTCGGCGCCGCCTTGTCGTGCCATGCCCTCGCATGCCGGCGAGCGCCCCTTCCCGCTCCTCTCTAGTGGCGCGATATCGCTCCGCGTCCAGTCTCCATCAAGGTGTGAAGTGCCTCACAATCCGCACTGGATAGTCGCGGTGCGCTTGACGGAACACGCCTGGCCGGATATCATAGCGGCGGCGCGCGGGTGCTTGGCTTCCACGGACGCGGAGTGCGCCGGATGAAGCGCGCCGGACAATTCGAGGTAGGTAGGGATATGCGGCCAGGTTGGTATATGAGGGCGCACGGCAGGCGGACTCCCGTTCCCGCATGGTGTGACGCCCAGCGTATATGTCGTGCGGTAATCCTTGTGCTAGGCGTCTATGCGTTGTTGCTCTTGGCCGGCGCCACCGGACTCCTGCCGCGTCAATTCGCCGCTCGCACCGCGCTAGCTGCTTCCGCCGTTCCTCAGCCCATCGGAACGGTCGCGCTCATCAGTCCGAGCAGTGAACAGGGGCCTGTCGGCGCGGAGCTGACTGTACAGGGCAGCGGGTGGTCCACCAGTCAAGCTCAAATAGCAATTGGCGCGGCCACCTCACGAGCCAATTGCGCGAACCCGAATGCGGGCGGCTCGACTGGTTGGGTGGCCATACTGGCTACCGCGCCACTTTCCGGCGGCTCGTTCAATCAGTCGTTTACTTGGCCCGCGTCGCTTTCGGCCAGCAGTCCCTACAATTTGTGCGCTGCTCCCTCCTCCGCTGGCCAACCAACCAGCGGTGGTGGTGTACCCGCTCAGCAAACATTCACCGTGCGCTCCGCCCAGCCGCCAACGCTCTCGCTCTCGTCCAGTGCTGTAGAAGTTGGGCAGCCCTTCACCATCACTGGCAACAACTTCTACGGCGTGTCATCTATCAAGATCTCCATCAACAACGTCTTCAATCAGTCCGTCCAGCCAGATGGCGGCGGCTCCTTTATCGTCACCGTCACCCCTACTGCGGGTCAGGCCGGCGACGCGAACATCCTGGCGCAGTCTCCACCAGAAGGCAACGCCCCCCCAGTGCTCACCGCGACAGCACAAATCACCGTATTGGGCGCCGCGACCGTGACGCCCGCGGCTACCTCTTCACCATCTCCCTCGCCGGCGGTCGAGTCAACTTCAACGGCTGCCAATTCCGGCGGGACGCTGGGCGGCTCTTCCTCCAGCGGCGGTGGCGGTGGCCTCGTCATCGTGCTCATCATCGCAATCCTGCTCGTGCTCGCGTTGATTGCTGGTGCGGTTGTGTTCCTGATGCTGCGCCGGCGTGGTGGGCCAGGCACGGAGTTCCCCGGCGGGCAGGGTGGTCCTGGCGGTGGAGACTGGGGCGGCTATTCCGGCCCCGGGCGCGGCACCGGACCTGTCCCGCAATATGGGCAATCCGCCCCCGGAAACTATGGCACGACCAATGTCTATGGCGCCAGTGGCTTCCATCCTCAACAAAATACCTATCCCGGTCAGCAGGTGGGAGGCGTGTCCCAATGGGATAATGCCCCACCGGAGGGTGGCGCTGCACATTGGGATCTTCCAGACGATTCAGCGCCTGGGCCTGACTGGCAGCCACGCCCGATGAGCGGTAACCGTCGCCAGTATGAGGACCCCAGCTATCCCCCATATGGCGCGCCGGACCAGACGCCGGTGGATCCCTACAATCCACCCGCGACTGGACCCAGCGCGCCGCCCGATCCCTGGTCCGGCACGGCTGGTGGCTACGATAATTCCACCGGCTATCCGCCGCCGGGTCGCGGCGGCTACCCTCCAAATCCCGCTCGTCCGCAGCGGCCGGATGGCAGCGGGAATCCTGGCGGCGATACACGCGGCCCCGGCGGCACCAATCCCGCGAATCAGGATTGGTAGCGCAATCGGCCTCGCGCTCCCCACAAGTCCTACCGGACGGCCAGTTATTTGACAGCTTGTAGAAGTCCCGCTAGACTGGCGCCAGGTTGTTGCCCGGTTCGCGTATACTGCTGGCAACATGTGCGCCGGCTCGCTCCCCGCGCCGGCCAACCTGGGAACCCTGCCGCATGACTGCTACGCTGTCTCGCCTCATGCCTCTGGCTGGCGAATCCCCTCGATCAGATGCCGCTGGCGCGCCGCTAACGCTGGAGCACGCGCCTTCCACTGGCGCGCCCACGCCCATTGGCATCGTAGTGACAGGCGATAATCATCTCTCCGCCTACCTGCCCCGACTCTCGCCCCAGCGCCGCGCCGAGCGCCGCGCTCGTCTGCGCGCTGGCTTCGCTGCCGCCGCTCGCTACGCCATCACCCATCGCGCGCGACTCTTTGTGCAGGTTGGCGACCTCTTCGACACCCCCACACCCAGCAACGAAGACCGTACGTTCGTCGCGCGGATACTCTCCGAGCTGCGTGCCAGCGGCATCGTCTGCGTCGGCATCAGCGGCAATCACGACACACCGCGCATGCTGACGGAACAGGGCGGCGCCTCGCCTCAGAGCATCTACGCCGCCTTCGATGGCCTGCGCTACTTCGCGCGCGACGATGCGCTTGTGCCGGAGATTGTCACGTTGGGTGGCCTCCGCGTGGCCATCGCTGGACTCACCAATAATCCCGTCGCACCTCCGGGCAGCGACCCGCTGGCGGGAATCGCAATCGTGGATGAGACGAACGCGCTTGACCAGGCAGACGTTGGCCTCCTCATGCTGCATGCCGGCATTGAGGGCCTCTGCCGCGAGAACGAAGGCGAGCGCATCGTACGCCAGGCGACTCTCGCCGGGCTGCCCGGCATTTTTCGCGTCGTCGTCGCGGGACACATTCATCGTTTTGGCAAGCAGCGCATCGGCGAGCGCGGCGTGGTTGTCTGCGGCGCCACCGAGCGCATGGAGTTCGGCACGGCATCGGGCAGCTCCGGATTCGCCTGGCTTGAGATGGACCAGAGCGGCATCCGGCGCGCCGAGCATATCAAGATCGAGGAGCAGCCGCGCGCTGACGTACTCATCTCGACGAGCCGTATCTGGCCCGACGATTCGCTCCAAGCCGGGCACGTCGTGCCCGACACGCTCGAAGGGCCACCCGGCGCCGATGTCGCTCCCATCGCGGACGTTCCCAGCCCGCGCCCAGCCGCCGATGCGGCGCACGGGCTGTGGCGCCAGCGTACTGGCGAAGCCGCCGCCTCTGATCCGCTGACAGCTATTCGCGGTGCGCTCACGGAAGTGTGCACGCCTGAGACTATCGTGCGCCTGCGACTTGCCGGACCATTGACGCTGGAGCAATATCACAACCTACCCCTGCGCGAGGTACTGCATTTCGGCCAGCAGCACGCCTTCTCGTTCGACCTCGACACCCGCGACCTGATGCTGCTCGAACCCCGCTCGCCCGCGCGGCGCGCGGGCGCTGCCGCCGGTCCCATCTCGCCCCTGCACGAGCTGGAAACGCTGCTGGCCGAGCGGCTGGAAAGCGAGACTGGCGACAGCGCCACAGCGATGGACACTCGCGCGGCAGCCGGTTTGCTCGCGGAGCGACTTCACGAAGCGCGGGATCGCGAGGCAAGCCGATGATTCTCCTGCGCCGGCTGCACATCCACGCGTTCAAGCAGCTTATGGACATTCACATCGAATTTCCGCGCCGGGGCAGTATTCTCGTGGAGGGCGCGAACGAATCCGGCAAATCTACCCTCTTCGAGGCGATTTACTTTGCCCTCTATGGGCGCCCGCTCGTCGGTGAGGAGGAACGGCCCAGCCTGGACGACGTCATTCCCCACGACGCCACCGCCGCGCAGGTGACGCTGCATGTGCTGACGGGCGACAGCGAGCTAGAGATCCGCCGCACGGTAGCACGCGGTCGAGCGGGCAAATCCGCCACCCAAAAAGTCTCCCTTCGCGTCTCGCGGCCCGGCGCGCCCGTTGAGGAGATTGCCACCACGCGCGCGGCGGACGACCGCATCGAGCAGGAATTGCACGGGCTCAACGGCGACACACTGCGCAACTCCTGCTTCATGGAGCAGAAGGCGCTCGACCGCATCGAATCCCTGGACCGCGAGCGGCGCGAGGCATCCGTCGCGCGCCTGCTCGGCATCGGAGAGATCCAGAAGATCGAAAAAGATCTGGAGCGCACGCTGCAAGCGCGCAAAGAGCAGCGGACGCGCTGCCAGGCTGAGCTCGAAGTCGCCGCGGTGCGACGCGATTCCGCCGCCGCCGAGCGCGCGCAAGCCATCGCGCTGGAGCGGCTCAGTGCCGCGCGGGTGCGGGCGCTGCTGGATGCGCGCGACCGGCACGAGGGCGACACCGCCGATTCGGGGCGTGCGGAGGCCAATCTGCGGGCCGAGCGCGAGGCGCTGGTGACACGACTGGACGACGCTGCGCGGATGCGGGCGCTGCGCGACGACGTAGCGGCGGCAAGCGTCACCATCGGGAGCGCCCGCCAGGCTTCTCGCGTCGAAGCTGACACTCGTGCGCGTCTGGATGATCTGGATAGGCTGGAACGCGACGAGCTACCGCTGCTGCGGGATCGGCTCGCGGCGCTAACTGCCGCGAGCGCCGCGCTCGCGGCGCATGACGCGGCGCAGGTCCGGCTCGCTGCACTGGAGCGAGCGCTCGTCGCGCTCGACAATGCCACGCAGGCACGCGACGCCGAAGCTGACGCCGAACGCGCCCTTGAGGCAGCGCAAACGGAAGCTGCCCGGCTTACCGCCAGCGAAACACTCGCACGCTGGGCACGCCTGAAGGAGACGCAGCAACTCATCCGCGAAGGCGACGAAAAGCAGGACGCGCTGGGACGGCAGCGCCAGGCGCGGGCGGCGCTTCACACGGCGACTCGCCAGCGCGTTCGCCAGTCTCTACGTGCATGCCTTCTCCTGTTACTGCTGAGTCTGACAAGCGGCGTCGCCGGTATCGCCTTCCATCTCGCCTGGATTCCTGCCAGCATACTTCTCGCGACGACCGCCGTGCTCGCCCTTCGCCTCCGTGCCGCACTGCGCGACGCCAGCGCGGCAACCGCTGCTCTTGCGCATAGTGAGCGTGCCGAATCCGAAGCTCGCGCGAAGCGCGAAACCGCACAGCGGCTGGCCGGTTCGCTGGATGAGCTGCCGCGCCTGGAGAGTGAGCTACTCCTGGCGGGCGTACCGATCCCAGATTCACCCGCTACCGCGCTCTCCATGTCATCCAACGAGCCGGGTGCGGCTTATGCGGCGGATGCGGCCCGCCGAGCCGTCGAGGAGGCGCGACTCATGCGCGCGCGGCGTTATGCGGCGCGCGAAGCGGCGGAAGCGGAAGCGCGCGCGGCGCGGGCACACAGCGATCAATTGAGACTCGTCCCGCTGGCGTCCTCCACAGCCCTTTCCCCGCCCACGCCAATAGACGCGAATACCCTATCGAGCGACGCGACCAGCCCAGATACTCTGCATGATGCCGTCGCGGATGCGCGTGCCGATGCTGATATCGCCGGAGCGGAGCTACAACGACACCTGGACACGCTCCAGCTACCACGGGATGCCGCTGCCATAGCGGCGGCGCGTGGGGCAGCGAAGCAAGACTCGAGCCGGCTCGTCGTACAGCTTGCCGGACGCGACGCGCTCACCCACGAACACATGGCCAGCTTGACCGCCAGTGGTACGGCGCTGCGATCCGCCCACACACAGCTAGCCGCGCTTGGCAGCCGCGCGCACGACGCTGGCATCGCATCCGTGCCGCCGCTCACGCATGCCATGACACCGGAGGAGCTTGATACCAGCCGCGAATGGCTCGCCGCCGCCCTCGAAACACGGCTGGCGGCGCTGGACGAGCCAGGCGCGCGTGTCGCGCTTGGTCGTACGGATGAGCGTTTGCACGCGCTGACCCGCGACGGTGACGCCGCCGCGCTCTCACGCGGTGAGCAGGTCGCCCAGATCCGTGACCTGCTAGCGGAGTGGGGCATCACCGCCGATGGCACCGAGCCGCTTGCCGCGTTGGCTCCGCGCTGGTCCGCGCTGGCCGAAGTGGACGCGCCGGACCTGGACGCATTGCAGCGCACGCTACAGGACGTTCGCGCTGAGGCGCACCACCAGCGTGAGCGAGCCGCCGAGCTGGCACAGCGGCACAATCTCGACGGCGACGAGCTGGACGCCGAGGAATGCCGCGTCCGGCTCGACACGATTGAGCGCGACCTGCGCCGCCACGCGCTGGCTGTCGAGATGGCCCAGACAATCCGCGCTCGCATCGTGCGGCGTGTCATCCCCGAAACCGCCGTCTACATGCGCTCGCTCCTTCCTGAGCTGACGGCCGGCCGCTACCGCGACGTTCGTCTACAATCCACTGATGGCAGCGAGGCCGACCTCCGCGTCCGCGTCTGGGATCAGCTCGCCGGGCGCTACGTCGCGAAAAATCTGTTCTCCGGCGGAACCCGCGATCAATGCTCGCTGGCATTACGGCTCGCCTTCGCCCTGGCGACACTGCCCCAGGAGCTTGGCGCTATGCCCGGTTTCATCTTCCTCGACGAACCGCTCAGCTCCTTCGATGCCGAGCGCTCGCGGGCGCTCATCCACGTCATCACGCGCGGCACCATCGCCCAGCAGTTCGCGCAGGTCGTGCTCATCTCGCACAGCCAGTCGTTCGAGCGCGACAGCCTGCACTATCACGTGCGCATGATGGGCGGGCGCATCGCCAGCACCAATCTGCCGACTGAGCGCGAGGCCGCCGCCCTCTGGGACACCGAATCCGCCATCGCCTCGAGTCTCATTCCCAGGAGAGCTACTACTTGACCTGCCAGGGTACTTTGGTGCTGAAACAGGCTTACCAATATCTCAAAGC
>DATGEP010000376.1:0-9519 GCA_035310125.1 Ktedonobacterales bacterium | reverse complement strand
CTCCGCCCGACAGTTTTCAGATCCACATGGGCCATGAGCTGACCGACAGCTGGGTTGTGACCGACAAGATGGAGCCGCTCGACGACATCTACACGCAAATGGGATGGGACACGGCATTTCCGAAGGGCGTGCTCGACATCGTCTCGTATGACGGCAAACCCTACGCGGTGCCGGCCAACATCCACCGCGCGAATGTCCTCTGGTACAACAAAAAAGTCTTCAGCGACAACGGCCTCCAGCCGCCCACGACCTTTGAGGACTTCTTTGCGGCAGCCGATACGCTCAAGGCAAAAGGAATTACTCCCCTCGCCTTCGCCGACGCGGAAGGGTTCGAGGCCATCCAGACGTTCGAGACAACGGCCATCGGTGTCCTGGGTGCTGAAGGCTACGCTGGCCTGTGGACCGGCCATACCGCATGGACTGATCCGCGAGTAACTGACACGCTTAACACGTACAAACGAATGCTCGGCTACATAAACACGGATTACGCCGGATTGACCTGGGACCAGGCCAACGATCTGTTGATCTCCGGCAAGGCGGGCATGACCATCATGGGTGATTGGATCGACGCCGACTACACGAGCAAGAAGTTCGCCGACTACGGGTGGACCACCACACCCGGAACCGCGGGCATCTACGACGCGCTGTCTGACGGTTTCGGTTTGCCGAAGGGCGCCAAGGATGTCGAGCAGGTCAAGAATTGGCTGCGCATGATCGGCACGCCGGAAGCCCAGGACGTCTTCAATCCGCTGAAGGGCTCCGTGCCGGTGAATGTGTTCGCGGGCAATGGCAACTATGACCCCTATCTGAAGAGTGCAATTGCCGATTGGAAGTCCCAGACCGTGGTGCCCAGCCTGGCGCATGGTGCGGCTGCCAGCGAGGAGTGGCTGGGAGCCATCTCGGACGCCATGGCGGTCTTCATGATCAAGCGGGATGTCGCGGCCACCCAGGCCAGCCTTCAGCAAGCCTGCCTCGAAGCCAGGGTCTGCAAATAGGGCAGGTGTTGACGGCTTCGCCGTCGGTCGATAACTGATACATGGCACGCGAGCGCTCTGGGCAGCGCACGACGAGGAAATACGCATCGCGAAGCCGGGCTCGGCGATGGTATCGGTTCGGCGACTGGCCGATGGTGCTGAAGCTGATCGCGCACAGCGGAGGCCTCGCCGCAGCCCTCGCCATCGGGTTGACGGGCATGGGCTATGTGCAGGCCGCGCAGGGACTGCGCGAGCAGGCCGAGGCGACGTTGAGCTCGGACGCGCTCGTGGTCACTACATCGATCGACGATTGGAACAGTCAGCGGCTAGCCAGTCTGGCGACGCTGGCCCGCTTGCCGGCCATTCAGCATACGCTTTCGGGGTCCCTCGACACGGACACGTTGCGTGGCAGTCTGGAGGCGATGGAAACCGCACGCGACGGCGCCGAGACCATGGAGCTCATCGACCGCAGTGGCATGGTCCTGTTCAGCAAACGCTCCAACGACATCGGCACGGATTTGCGATCGCGAGACGAAGTCCGGATTCCACTCGACGAACAGCGGCCGTTCATTTCGCGAGTGAACCTGCTGCCTGGCAAGCGAGCCGTCATTTACCATGCGGTGCCCGTGCTGGACGGCGCCGGCGTCCTGCTCGGTGTCGTGCGCGCGCGCTCGTCGCTCGAGACCATCCAGCAGGTGGTCCAGTCTGCGGAGAACCGCACCGGCGCTGGAGCCGTTGGGATGCTCCTGGATGAGCAGGGGCTCGTGCTCGTCGACAGCCAGCACCTTGACTGGTTGATGCGACCGGCCGTTCCGCTCAGCGTCGCCACTACTGCCGACCTTGTTGCCGCCGGGGTGTGGGGCGATGACTCGGCGGAAGCGGCCCTGCAGCAGCCAGACCTGACACAGGCGGTTGGGGTACGGGAGCCAACCATCTTCACGTGGCATATAGCTGACGACGAGTTCCGAGCGGTAGCGCGGCCTCTGACCCGCACGCCCTGGTCGTATGTGTCTGCGCTGCCGGTCACGACGTTCGATGCACCTGCACGCGCATTCTTGCGCAATGCCGTCGCGGCAGCGCTAGTGGCCCTGGCCCTGGGATCGGCGGCCGTGCTGCTGTTTGCGCGTTCGTTCGCGGCCGCACTGCGGCGCGTCACCGTGGCCGCGCAAGGACTTGCGCAGGGCGATCTCGACCATTCGATCCTGCTGGGCTCCCGTGACGAGTTAGGCGACATGGCGGCCGCGTTCCAGGACATGGTCCGCCACCAGCAGCGCATGGCCGTCGTGGCAACGCGCATCGCCGCTGGTGACCTGAGTAGTGAAGTGGTCCCCGCATCCACGCGAGACGTGCTGGGCCTCGCGTTCGCGGGCATGATCAGAAACTTGAAACAGCTCGTCGACCAGGTCAGCCGGAGTGAGGAGCGCTTTCGCTCCCTCGTCCAGAATGCCTCCGACATCATCACCATCCTCGAGGCCGACGGAATCATCACCTATGCCAGTCCGGCAACCGAGCGCGTCTGGGGGAAAACGCCCGAAGAACTGCGTACGACGTCCTGGCTGGCATTGGTTCACCCTGACGACGCCGGTGCGGCGCGACGCATTCTGGCGCAGGCACTGCATCAACCACGCACGAATATTGCAGGTGAGGTTCGCCTCAGTACTGCCCAGGGCGCGTGGCTCGACTGCGAGATAGTCGCCAACAACCTCCTGGACCAGGCGGCAGTGTGTGGTGTCGTGCTGACCTGCCGCGACGTCACCGAACGTAAGGCGTTCGAAGGGCAACTGCAGCACATGGCCTTCCACGACGCTTTGACGGGCTTGCCGACCCGCGCCCTGGTCACCAACCACCTCGAACAGGCACTTGTGCGCGCCGAGCGCGTGTCTGGTTGCGTGGCGGTTCTGTTCATCGACCTGGACAACTTCAAGTTGATCAACGACAGTCTCGGGCACGGAGCTGGCGACCAATTGCTGGTCGCGCTCGCCGCTCGACTGCAGGCATGCATACGTCCGCAGGACACCGCGGCCCGTCTCGGCGGTGATGAATTCATCGTGCTTCTTGACGAGGTGTTCGCCCCGAGTGCGGCCACCGAGATTGCCAATCGGATTGCCGAGGCACTCAGCACGGCCTTCGTTCTCGGAAACCTCAATCTGGTGGTGACTGCCAGCATTGGCGTAGCGGTCAGCAGTCCTGGCGACCGGGCGGAGAGCGTGCTACGCAACGCAGATCTGGCGCTGTACGAGGCAAAAGCAGCTGGCAAATCGCGCTGCGCCCTGTTCGATCCCAGCATGGAGCGAGACGCGGTCAACCGGCTGGAGCTGCAGACGGATCTGCGGCTCGCACTCGAGCAGCATCAATTCCAGCTGATGTACCAGCCAATCGTTTCCCTCGTGGACGGTCGAGTCACCGGAGTCGAGGCGTTGCTGCGCTGGCACCATCCGACCCGAGGGGTTATCTCGCCAACGGAGTTCATCTCGATCGCCGAGGAAACCGGGCTGATCGTGCCGATCGGCCAATGGGTGCTCGAGGAAGCTTGCCGGAAGGCGCGCGCATGGCAACTCAGCTACGGGCGGGCTTCCAGTCCGATGATGAGCGTGAACCTGTCGGCGCGTCAGTTCCAGCGGCCCGAGTTGGCAGGCAACATCAGAGAGGTATTGCTGGAGACGGGCCTCGACCCGCGCTGTCTTACGGTAGAGATCACAGAAAGCGCGTTGATGCGGGATGCCGAGACAACGTTCACCACTCTCCGGGTGTTGAAGGATCTGGGCGTACAAGTCGCGATCGACGACTTCGGCACCGGCTACTCCTCCTTGAGTTACCTGAAGCGGTTTCCGGTTGACATACTCAAAATTGACCGATCCTTTGTCGACGGGCTCGGGCAGGACCCGCAGGATACCGCCATCGTGCAGAGCATTGTTGCGCTCGCCAAGACCCTGTCCTTGAGGATCACCGCCGAGGGAATCGAAACTCCTTCGCAGCGGGCTCACCTTCAAGAACTGGGCTGCGACCTCGGACAGGGGTATCTGTTTGCGCGGCCCCTGGCTCCACACGAAGTGGAAGTTCTTCTCGGTGGAGCCCACGAGCACGGAGTGTGCGATCTGGCTGCCTGACGCGGCGCGCGGCTTGGCCTGCAAGCAATCCCCCAAGTATGGGGCTAATGCTCATACTCGCCCTGCTCGGCCCGGTCGGCGGCCACGACGAGTGGCAGCAACGCGTGGATCAACTCAAGTCGGCGCCCGCCCCGGCGAAGGCCGGGACTTGTGGTGGACGATTGTTGCGGATAGCCGCAACCAAGGCACGAAACATGCTTTCTGGGCCTGCCCGGTAAGAAGAGGCAGGTGTGGATGAGGCATCGGCGCCACTGATCCTGGTCATCGATGATGATGACGCGGTTCGCTCAATCGTTGCGGAGACTCTCAAAGGGGAGGGTTACCGAGTCGATGAGGCGAGCAATGCGGCCGCCGGACTCATGCGGGTCAAGTCTGGGCCGCCCGATTTGATCCTTCTGGACATCGTCATGCCCGTCAACGACGGCTATCACTTCCTCGAGCGGTTGCGTCGTGAGGGAAACGAAGCTGAGATCCCGATCATCCTGGTCTCCGCCACGCATGCGCTGCCCGACGCACCCCATGACCTCGGGGTGAGGGCCGTGCTGACCAAACCATTCGACGTCGGCATACTCCTGGCCATCGTTGAACGCCTCACCCGCCGGAACCAGATCTGATCGCCGCAATGCGTTGGATCCGCGGCCACGTGCTGGTGCCCGACAAACGCGCGGAAACACCTTGCCACGGCTTTCGCGGCTCGGCCCCGTGTAGCCTGAGTCCCAGCACGAACACGACTTTTGGAGCGCATCGTGTCTGAGCGCCGCAACCCGCCCATACGCACAGAGCGAATCGATACCGCGCATGCTGCTCTTCTCGATCCGGACGCAACCGACTTCCTGGAGCGTATGCAAGCAATCGTGTGCGAGACGACTCGAGCACAGATACTGCGGGCGTTGCGCGTGACGACGCTGACCGTGACCGAGTTGACGCTCGTCCTCGATTGCTCAAAATGGACCGCCAGCCGCCACCTACGCACCTTACGTGAGAGCGGACTCGTTCGAGCCCAACGGCGCGGTCGTTACGTGTCCTATCGTTTGGGTGGCGGTCCGATAGTCGAGGCCGCGCTGGCGGCGCTTGAGGCGGTGGAGGCGACTACACGCGAAAATCATGCCTCGCTAGAGTCGACTGGCGGGAGTTGACACAACCTGGTTGGAACATCCGCGGCGGCCATCTTCGGTGGTTTGTGACGACGGGCCCAGTCTGGAGCATAGCTACGGCAGCGTGAGCGTCGCCAGCTCGTAGCTCACCGGGTGCGAAGATGGCGTCGATTGCCCAACATGGGTCACGGCCTTTGAGGTTGGAGCGCGGGCGCCAGTTTGCCGAGGGAAGCCGCTACTGCTGGGCCGGACGCTCGCTCAGGGAGACCTGGAGATCCTGCCGCTGGCCACCACGTAGCACCGTCACGCTGACTGTGTCGCCGGGGTGTTTCATGTTCTCAATCCAGCCGCGCAGATCCCCTCCAGTCGCGACCGGTTGGCCGTCGATCGCGACGATAATGTCGCCGCCGGCGAGGATGACCTGGCCGCCGACGGCCACACGCTGGGCGCCGGCCTGAATGCCGGCCTGCTGCGCGCCGGCGGTCACCTGCTGCACCAGGAGCCCACGCTGGTTCGACGGAATGCCGAGCTGTTGTTTCGCCTGAGGGCTCAGATCCGTCAGCGGGACGCTCGCGACGCCGAGCGCCGGGTGGCGATACCGCCCGCTCTGGATCAGCTCGGGCACGACACGCTTGACCACATTGATCGGGATGGCGAAGCCGATGCCCTCGTTGCCACCCGACTGCGAGAGGATGGAGCTGGTGACGCCGATCACCTGGCCGCTGGCGTTGAACAGTGGGCCGCCCGAGTTACCCGGGTTGATGGCGGCGTCGGTTTGGATAGCGCCGCCAAGCAGGTCGAGCGGCTGCCCGGTTTGGCCGGCCGCGGCCTCGTCGCCGGGGTTTCGACGGGCGCTCACAATGCCCTCGGTTTCGGTCTGCTGGAGGCCCAGGGGTGAGCCGATAGCGATGGCGGTCTCGCCTATTGCGACCTGATCGGAGTCGCCGAGGGGGACGGGCCGGATGCGGCTGCTGACCGGGTTGCCCTGATCGTCTGTTGCAGCTGGATCCACTTGAATCACTGCCAGGTCGTTGTCTGGGTCGCGGCCGAGCAGCTTTGCCGGTACCGTCGTCTTATCCTGGAATGTGACCGCAAGCTGGTCGGCGTCCTGGACCACGTGGTTGTTGGTGACGATGCGCCCCTGGTCGTCGACGACGAACCCGGAGCCGATGCCCTGCGGTTGCTGAGCAAGGCCGCCAAGGGTGGGCAGGATGGCCAGGCTGGTGATGTTCACCACTGATGCCCCGTTCTGCTGGTAGACCTGGACGGCCGGGTTCGGCGGCGACGAGGACTCGACCGACTGAGCCACGGCGACGCTGCCGCCTAGCGACTGGACCAATCCGACAGCGTTCTTTCCAACTTCAACTCCAAGCCCAACCGGGACCGCAATGAGCAACAGCGCGCCGGCCAGGGCGGCCTTCGACGGCGAGCGTCGCCAGGTGTGATCAGGCGTTTGCACAGTACGAAGCAGCATCAACAGCTTCCTCCAATGTACGCGGTACGGCGACGAGTCTGACGGAGCACTCTGCACGGCCCAGTGCCCGGGTGACGCGGCGTAGACGCCTGTCGCACGTCAGCAGTGTCCGGAGCCGCTTGCGCATCACACTGTCTCGTCGGCTTCGAAAGGCACGGAGGCTAGGCACTGTAGTTCTCCAGGGTCGAAATTGCTCACTTCACGCCGTTCAGATGGAGCCCGCACCGGTGCGTTTCATCGCGGGTGTGAATTTGTCCAGCGCGGAACGCACCGGTCGAGCCAAAGCAGGGGTTCCTCGAGCGCTCGTTTGAGGATCTCGGCGCCGACTTTCTGGTCGCCTTCGAGCGTGAGCGCATCGATCGCCGCGGCTGCGCGCAGGGGCGCCGTACCACCACCGGGCAAGATGCCCTCCTCCTTGGCAGCACGAGTGGCGTGCAGGGCATCCTCCAGACGCGCCTTGCGCTCTTTCAACTCGACTTCGGTTGCGGCGCCGACCTTGATGGGCGATGCACACGCCCAGCAGGATGATGAATTGTCGTAGCTGCTTCATCCAAGCTCCGCCTTCCTGTTTATGTCATGCCATTCGTGACCACCGCGAGCAGCTCGCTCTCGCGGATCACCAGGTAATCTTCGCCGTCGAGCTTGACCTCGGTGCCTGCGTACTTGGCGAACAACACTGCATCGCCGGCCTTGACCTCCAACTTCGACGCACATGATCACCGACCGTTGTTAGATGGCTCTCGGCCGCCTGCAAGAAAGTTGTCAGAGGACGGACCACGGACCTCAGCACGCCGCTGCACGAACTGGCCGCCTGGTTTGGCCGGATTGGATGGGCCCTCAGCTGTGTGCTGGAATGTTCTGCGCCAATCTCGAATCTCTTGAATAAGCACCGGGCTGACTGGATGCGCGTCCATCGGCTGTCCGACAGCGTTGGGGATCCGGCCGAAGTCGACGATGCGCCCCTGGCCGGCGGACGACGCCAGGCGCTCGAAGACCTGTTCGTACGCGTCGACCATAACCATTGGCGAGAAGCGAGTCTCGACGTCGCGTCGGCAATCGCCCCGGTCGATCGTGCCCAGATGGCAGATCGCCTCGACCAGTTGGTCCTCTGTGTCGCGCACGAAACCGGTCACTCCGTCCCGTATGACCTCCGGCACGCTTCCACGGCGGAGCGCCAGCACCGGGGTGCCACACGCAAGGGCTTCGATCATCACCAGCCCGAACGGCTCGGGCCAGCGGATCGGGAACAGCAGCGCCGCCGCGTCCCGCAAGAAGACGTCCTTCTCCGCACCATTCACCTCCCCGACGAACTCGACGTCGCTGCCGAGCAGGGGTCGAATGACCTGCTCCCAGTACTCCCAATCCGCGCGCACGTTGGGGTCCTCGCAAAAGGGCAGTGGCATGCGCGCCGCCACCTTCAACCGCCAGCCTGCACGGCGGGCGATGCGGATGGCGGTATCCAGGCCCTTTTCAGCCGACACGCGGCCCAGAAAAGCCAGGTAGTTACCCGAGTCCGCATTGAACGTGAACTGATCCAGCTCAATGCCGTGGTGCACGGTCGCCACGAAGTTGGCCCGTGGCACCGGCTTTCGCTGCGCATCGCTGATCGACACGAGCGGCACGTCGGTGAACTCACCGAAGACCGGCTGCAGTTCCGGTAGGTCCAGGCGGCCGTGCAGCGTGGTCACGACCGGTACGCGGCTGTGTCGCGCCAGCGGGAAACCGAAATGATCGAGGTGGCTGTGGACGACGTGGAAACCGTCCAGCTCGCGCAGCGCCTTACCGACGACCACTGACCAGAACGGAGCCAGGTCTGTGTAGCGAGGCTCATGGTGCCAGACCGCCTGGCGAACAGTTGGAATCAACTGCGCGGAGGTGTGCGAGTCCCCCGAGGCAAAGAGCGTTACCTCGTGGCCACGCCGCACCAGTTCCTCAACGAGCGTATGAACGACTCGCTCGGTGCCCCCGTACCCGGCGGGCGGCACGCTTTCGAACGGCGGAGCAAGTTGGGCAATTCGCATACTGGACAATCCCTCGTTCGCTGGCTCTCCCTGAGACTCGCCAGCAATCAGGCTTTCTCCGCGAGAGCCGTATTGCCTTGCTTGAATAGTCGGTGCGCTGGGTCACGGACCGTTGTGGCAGTGGACTCCGGTACTTCACCGCGAACGGGACAGCTCAACGAGCACCAGCACGAGTCTGCCAGACGCGTGTTAGAAGCGCATATGGAAACCCCGTGGAACCGGGGTGGCGGAGCCTCATCGTGAATCGGAGCGTTGATACACGTCGGTCCCGGCCAGCCTTGGGCCCGCGAGCAAGTCGCCCGCGCTTTACACGATCCGGTCGCTGATGGACGATTCCTCGATCGGCAGGCGGAAGTAGAACGTGCTGCCGCAGCCTTTGCCTGGGCTCTCGGCCCAGACGTAGCCGCCGTGCGCAAGGGCGAGTTGCCGCGCAACATACAACCCCATGCCCAGCCCTTCGTGGCCACGTACGGGTTGGTTTTCCGCCTGGACAAAGCGGTCGAAGATACGCTCCAGATTCCCCGAGGCCAAGCCCACGCCTTGATCGCGGACGGACACCAGCGCGACAGCACGACCCTCGTGTTCAGTCTGCCGCACCCGAACCTCGATGTCGCCCGCACTTGAATACTTGACCGCGTTTTCGAGCAGGTTGACCAGCACTTGACGGACGTGGCGGCGGTCGGCATGCACGTGTGCGAGCGGCTGGCAGACCACGACATGAATAGCCTGCGACGGGGTCAGCCGAGTGATCTCCTCGGCCACGCCGCGCGTGAGCTGGACCAGGTCGAAGCGACTGATTTCCAGCGGCAGTTTGCCAAGCTGGACGCGCTGGACATCGAGGACTTCCTC